>JAJTFQ010000073.1 GCA_021299955.1 Chitinophagaceae bacterium | reverse complement strand
GTTGGTATTCACCGGTCCTGCGGATCGCCGAAGCCCGAACACCGCCGATGCCGGGCAGGCATTCCAACTCCCTGCGTCCCGCTTTCAGGATGGCTGTAGCAGAGCCAAAGTGCCGCAGGAGTGTCTTCAGGTGTACATCCCCGATCTGCGGGACCATGGTCAGGGTGATGTGATGCAGCAGTTCTTCCGGGGACATGCGGCAAGTTAGTGACGGCAAAGCCTGTCGCCATGTGGTTTTCCGCAGTCATCGGGGTTGTTTTTCCCGGAGGCGCATTGGGTTTTAACGGAATTACTGGGAGATGATCTCCAGTTCCGTACGCCGGTTCCTGGCGCGCCCGGCATCATCGGTATTTGGGGCCACGGGTCGGGTGGCGCCATAGCCCTGGAAACTCAGTCTGGAAGCCTCAATGCCTTTGCGCTGCAGGTATTCGGTGACGGCGCGCGCGCGTCTGGTCGACAGGGTCATGTTATCCGCCGCCTGCCCTACATTGTCGGTATGTCCGTTGATACGGATACGTACCCCGGGGTTTTCCTGCAGCCATCTGACAATGATATCCAGTTCCGCAGCTGATTCCGGCCGGAGACTGAAATTTCCGGTGGCGAAGAAGATATTGCGCAGGGTGATCTGCGCATCCTTCCGAACAGGCTGCAGCGGGATATCCATGCGGTAGGTGGAGTCGGGCACACGCGCAGAGAAAGGGAAATTTCCCGAGAAGAACAGGTATCCTTTCCGGTTTACGTGAAAGGCGTAGTCGCTGCCCAGCGGGAGCGGCATCATGTAGTATCCCTCCTCGTCTGTCTGGATCCTGCTCAGCCGGAGTCCGGTCTTTAGATCCACCAGTTCCACAGCGGAGGGCAGGCCGTACCTGGTGATGCTGTCGATGACCTGTCCTTCCACCCACAGGGTTCTGACCGGCCGTACATCCTCCCGGAGTTCGAAGGTATAGAGATCAAGTCCGCCGCGGGAGTCTGCCCGGTCGCTGGCATAGAAGGCTGTCCGTCCGTCCGCTGCAACCACCATGCTGCCTTCGTTTTCGATCGTATTGATGGGATAGCCGAGGTTTTCGGGTGCTGACCATCCCCCGTCGGGTTTTCGTCTGGTCAGGAACAGGTCGTCTCCACCATATCCCCGGTGTCCGTTGGAGGTGAAGTACAGGGTCTGATTGTCGGCATGAATGAATGGGCACGACTCGTTGCCGGCGGTATTGACGGTCGGGCCGAGGTTCTCCGGTTCCGACCAGCGTCCGTTGGCGCCCCGCCTGGTCACCCAGATGTCGCTGCCTCCGAGTCCGCCGGGCATGCTGCTGGCGAAATATAATTCCCGCTTGTCCGGTGAGAGGCTGGGAGCTGACTCCCATGATTCGGTATTGATATCTTCCCCCAGGTTTTTCGGCAGGCTCCAGCCCGTTCGGGTGCGTATGGAAAAGTAGAGGTCGCAGTTGCCGAAGCCATCAGGAAAGTTGCACCCGGTGAAGAATAGCAGCTGGCCATCGAGCGAGAGGGTCTGGGCACCTTCGTTGAGGGCGCTGTTGATCTCTCCGTTGAGGGCATCGGCCCGGCTCCACCCATCAGTTTGCCGGTGGCTCATGAAGAAATCTTCGTTGCGGCCGCCCAGCCGACGGGTGAATACGAGTGTCTTTCCATCGATCGTCAGGGCCGGGAAGTATTCGGAGTCCGGACTGTTGATGCTGTCGCCCATGTTACGCGGGCTGAATACATAGTTCCTGCCTGGTTTGATGCTGTCTGCCGAAAGGGCGAAGGTCATGCATTCGAGTCGGTAGGTCGCGGCTTTCCGGCTTCGCTCATCCGGGGTAGTGGAGGAAAGGAATATGTCGAGGGCCTCTTTCGCCTTCGAAAAAGCGCCCATGCCTGCCAGGTTGATGGCGTAGGGTAGCCGGTATTCTGCGGTATAGCCCTGGTCGAGGCTGAAGGCCTTCTCGTACTGTTCCACGGCCTGTGCGTACTCCTTAAGTTCTCCGTGCAGCCCCGCTCTGGAGAGGTAGGCATCCACGAAACGGGGGTCTGCGGCGATGGCGAGGTCGATCTGGCTGATGGCCTCCCTGAATCGCCCCTCACTGGCGGTCTCCAGTGCCTTTCGGTAGGCTGCGGCAGCTTTTTTGCCCACCTTCGCCGGGTCGTAACCCTGTCCCCGGGCCGGAAGCTGAAGGATCAGAAGCATCAGTGCGGGGAGTAAGCGTTTCATGGTCGCAGGTTTATGTGGACAGGATTCCGGTATCAGGGCACGTCTATATATTTATGTGTCTGCAAGGATAGTTCCCAATGCGGGTGCGTCTTAATATAATCGACGATCAGCGGGGTGATGGCTTCTGATTTTTCCCATTCCGGTTGAAGGTAAAGCTTACAGCCCGGTTTTACCATGGCGGCATGTTGCTCTGCCCATGCAAAATCCGACCGGTGATAGATCACCACCTTTAGTTCATCTGCCTTGGCCACTACTTCAGGCAGTGGTGCCTTGAACTTCTTGGGCGAGACGCAGATCCAGTCCCATATGCCCGTGACCGGATAGGCCCCTGAAGTTTCTATGTGCGTCCTGAGGTTTTTTGCCCTCAGCGAACGGGTCAGTTCCCACAGGTCGTGCATCAGCGGTTCTCCGCCGGTCACGACCACGATGGGTGCCGCGGTCGCGCGTACGGAAAAAACCAGATCATAGATCTGCATCGTCCGGTGGCGGCTGGCATCCCAACTCTCCTTTACGTCGCACCAGACGCAGCCGACGTCGCAGCCGGCAAGGCGAATGAAATAGGCCGCCTTTCCGGTATGGAAACCTTCTCCCTGGAGCGTATAAAAGTGCTCCATCACCGGCAGTCCGCCGGTGTCAAAATCCTGATGTTCTGTCATGGTCAATTTGTGTCTTTGGCGATGCATGCCTTCCATGTGTTCATCAGCAACGCTGCGATGGTCATGGGGCCTACGCCGCCGGGTACGGGGGTGATGTAAGTGCAGCGCGGGGCGACGCTGTCGAAATGTACATCGCCCCTGATGCTGAAGCCTGATTTCCTGGATGGGTCCGGCATGCGGGTGATGCCTACATCGATCACAACGGCGCCCTCCCTGACCATATCTGCGGTCAGGAATTCGGGACGGCCCAGTGCGGCGATGATGATATCGGCCTGGAGGCAGATCTCTTTCAGATTCGGCGTATGCGAGTGGCAAACCGTCACGGTGCAATTGCCGGGGTAGTCGTTCCGGTTGAGCAGGATGCTGATGGGGCGTCCCACGATATTACTCCGGCCGATCACCACAGCATGTTTGCCTTTGGTCTCTACTTTGTAATGTTCCAGCAGCAGCAAGATGCCGTAGGGTGTGGCGGGCAGGAAAGCCGGAAGGCCCTGGACCATACGTCCGACTGATTCGGGATGGAATCCGTCTACATCCTTGTCGACCCGAATGGATTCGATCACCTGTTGTTCACGGATATGCGCGGGTAGCGGCAGCTGGACCAGGATCCCGTCGACATCCGAATCCCTGTTCAGGATGTCGATATGTTCCAGCAGCGTCTCCTCAGGGATGTCTGCAGGCAAGCGCAGCAGGGTAGACCGGAACCCGATCTCCTCGCAGGATTTAACCTTGGAGGCGACATACGTCTCACTGGCGCCGTTGTTGCCGATGAGGATGGCTGCCAGGTGAGGGAGCTTCTTCCCTTCGTTCCGTCGTGCTTCCACCTTTTTTTTCAGGTCATCCCGCACAGACTGTGAGACCAATTTACCATCCAGCATTTCCATGCTGCAAAGGTACCGAGCGTGAAAATGCCGCCCAAATCGCGTCTTATACACTTTGAACAGGGCATGTGGTGATCGGACCTTCGCTTCATGGGAAAAAAGTTTTGTTTATGGCTTTCGATGGCCGGTTTCGTAATACCGGTCTGCCTGTCCGGTCAGACGGTGCTCCAGCCTTCGGCATCCGTGTGGCAGTACGCGGCCGGTGTGGCGGGCTTCAAGGGCGATGCCTTCGGGACCATCCGGCATCCGGCCATGCCGAGCGGAGGGGGGCGGATGTCCCTGGGTCTTTCGGCGGAATCCGTGTCGGGCCTGTCCGGGATGACGATGATCTCCGCTGTTGCGGGCTTTCGGCTGGGCCAGGGCGTCGCCGGGGGGAGCCTTGACCACCGGTCGATGTCGGGTTCAGGCGAAACCCGGCTGACTTTCGGAAATGCATTACCGCTATCTGCTTCACTTCGGGCCGGTCTGCGACTGGGATTCCAGGGGCTGAGGATACCTGCGCACCGGGTGGTCACCGCCATTCCGGTCGAATGGGGGCTGGTATATCGTCATCAACGGATGTCGGTCGGCCTGTCTGCAGCCCTTCCGGTCGCGCTGACCCGGGATCCGGCGATTCCCCGGAGTCCGTCCGTCTTCCGGGTGACGACCACCTGTGAAGTTGCTCCGGGTAGCGGCCTGGCCCTGGATGTGATCCGGGAGGAAGGCTGGGGATTATCCTGTCGTCCGATGGTGTTTTATCAGCCGGCAGAAGCCCTGCGGATGATGGTGGGGATGACGGCCGACAACGGATCTTTCTTTTTCGGCATCAGGCATCAACGTTCTGCCTGGGGCATGATCCTGTTCTTTCAGCGGCATCCGCTGTTGGGTTGGACGGGATCATTCGGCATCGAAAGGGACGTTCAATCCGGGGATGAGCGATGAGTAAGGTTTTTATCATCTTATGCTGGCTGCTTTCCATCCGATCGCCCGGATGTGCACAGGAAGATCGGATACGCGAACTATCCGCTGATGATCATGAGCAGCGGATGCTGACGGAGCGCACCGATCAGTCGGAAGATGAAGAGGGGGGATTGCATCTCGACCATCTGCTGCGGTTTCGGCTGCCGATCAACATGGTGGATCCCGAACGCCTGCTCGAATTGCCGGGCATATCCCGGTTGCAGGTCCGTCATTTCGAGTTGTACCGGGCATTGCGCGGCCCGTTCATAGATGTCATGGAGCTGCAGGCGATACCCTCATGGGATCCTGAAATGGTGCGGCGCATCCTTCCCTATGTCCGACTGGCCGAACGGGAGCATCCGCTGCCTGTGTTGTCGGAGCGACTGCGGAAAGGAGAGCATCTGTTGTTGTTTCGAACGGGGGGTGCTTTTCGCCCAAGTGGCGGATCCCTGCCAGACTCGGCCATGTACAGCGGACCGATGCGTACCATGTTTCGCTACAACTATCGTTTTGGTACACTCATGCAGTGGGGGCTTACGATGGAGAAGGATCCGGGTGAATTTCTCTGGAACGCGCGGAGGGGTGGTCCGGATCTTCTGTCGGGGCATGTGGCGGTGCGAGATCTGGGCATCCTCCGATCGCTGGTGCTTGGCGACTATCAGGTGTCGATGGGGCAGGGATTGATCCACTGGCAGGGCATTTCCTTTGGCATGGGATCGGATGCGATGTCGATCCTGCGGCAGGCTCCGGTGATCAAGCCGTATAATGGGACCGACGAAAACAGGTTTCACCGGGGAGTCGGCCTGCATCTCAGGCATCGAAACTGGGATGGATTCGTTTTTCATTCCGCAGACCGAAAGGATGCCAATATAACGATGGATAGTGTTGGCGGCCTGACCGTGACCTCGTTGCTGTCTTCCGGACTTCACCGAACGGCTGCCGAGTTGGTTGACCGGGATGCCCTGATCGTTCGGTCGACGGGTGCCGGCCTGCGTTATAGCCGATCTGTCTGGCATATCGGATGGCAGGGCGTGTTTCATCGCTTCGGGCTACCGTTGGCGCCGGATGTGGAGCCTTATCGGCTTTATGCCATGCGGGGCGACCGATGGTTCAACCAGTCGCTTTCCTGGGGTGGGACCTTCCGCAATCTGCCTGCCTTCGGCGAGGCGGCACTTGACATCAAGATGCGGCCGGCGATCGTTCAGGGGTTGCTGGTGTCGCTGCATCGCGACCTTGACGTGGCGTTGCTTCTGCGGCGGATCGACCGGGCCTACCGGGCCTGGCAGGCGGGTGCCCATACCGCTCAGGGCGAGCCCATGAGCGAATCCGGCGGCTACCTGGGACTTACTTTCAGGCCGGTCACCGGCGTAAAGCTGGACAGTTGGCTGGATATGAGTCGTTTTCCGATGTTGAAATACCGGCTGGATGCGCCCTCTTTCCGTCGGGCGTATCTGTTGAGCCTGCAATGGCAGCCGGACAAACGCACCCGGCTGTTGTGGCGCTGGCAGGGAGAACTGGCGGAACGCAATCTGGCCGTCACGGCGACCGGCATGCGCAGGATCGGGGAACTGCGTCGATCCACCTGGCGCTGTCATGTGGAGCAGTCTCTTTCTTCTGACCTGCAGATCCGTGTCCGGGCGGATGCGAGCCGGGTAGAGACGGGGGGAGAGGTGTACCGCGGCGCCCTGATATTTGCAGACCTGCTTTACCGGCCGCCGATGGCGAAGTTCAAATGGACGGGCAGATTTGCGTGGTATGAGGCGGATGACTTCTCCGCGAGACTATATGCTTATGAGCATGATGTCCCCTTCCAGCAATCCATGCCGGCCTTCCATGGACGCGGGATCAGAATGTACATGTTGGCGCACTACCGTCCTCTGCCGCGTTGGCAGGCATCCATGAAGGCGGGTATCCTGCTGATGCGGGGTGAAAAGGGGCAAGAGACCGACGTCAGGGTTCAGGTCACCTATCGCAGCGGAGGCCATTGATGACGGACCTGAACACCGGGTTCAGGCGAGGGGGGTGGGGCCACCGAAATGCATCGGCAGCTGGATCTCTTCCAGGTCCTTGATGACACCGCTGGCCTGTTCGAATTTTTCGATGTTCTCCCGGAGGGCGTTCATCAGTCGTTTGGCGTGCTGGGGCGTCAGGATGATGCGGGATTTGACCCGGCTTTTTGGGGTACCGGGCATCACGTTGACGAAGTCGAGGACGAATTCCGCATGGCTATGCGTAATGATCGCGAGGTTGGCGTATTGTCCATCTGCGACCTCTTCTGAGATTTCGATGTTGAGTTGGTTGGGGTCCTGATCCGGCATATGTTAATAATCTATGGTGAAGGTACGAAAAATTAAAGGGAATGCCCGGGCGGTGTGGTTTCCTGGGTCCCTGGTATGATATCACAGCATACCTTCATCTGCGAAGCTGAGGTAACCTTCTGTACTGACGATGATGTGGTCAAGCAGTTTGATGTCGAATAAGCGGGCGGCGTCCCGGATCTTGGCGGTGAGTTCGCGGTCGGCGAGGCTGGGTTGCAGATTTCCAGAGGGGTGATTATGGCAAAGGATGATGCCGACGGCTTGTTCATCCAGTGCCTTCTTGAGGATGATCCGGGGGTCTGCTACGGTCCCTGTCAGTCCACCGGACGAGATCGTCTCGAAATGCAGGATCCTGTTGGCCTGATTCAAAAAGATGACAGCGAAAACCTCCTGGTGCAGGTCTGCGAAACGCGCCTGCAGGAATCGTGCGACGGCGCCGCTGTGGGTGATCAGTGGTTTTTCCAGGCTTTCCGTCGCCTGTCTGCGCCGGCCCAGCTCCAGGGCGGCGGCGATCCTTACAGCCTTGGCCAGGCTGATGCCCCTGATGGATGCGAGATCCCTTACAGAAAGCCGGCCGAGTTCCCGGAGGTTGTTCCGGCCGCGGGCCAGGATGTCGCGTCCGAGTTCAACGGCCGACCTGTCAGGGGTACCATGCTGTAGCAGGATCGCCAGTAATTCCGCATCACTGAGATTGGACGCGCCCAGCAGTCGGAACCGGTCGCTCGGATGCGCCGGGTTCACCCATCCGGGTTCCGGCATTGGCTGCGGGTCATTCATCTCCTCCTTCATATGCTCGTTCCTCTTTTTCCCATTCGTTCGAAGGCCAGTACATTTCGCACTACACATTTATGCACCGCCCATGTGAGTTAATTCCCTGGATGCATACCCATCCATTCTATACCTTCGCGCCACATTCAAAACCACATGGAACGCATCGGACCCTCCATCAAGATCTTCTCCGGCACCAACTCCCATTATCTGGCAGACCGCATCGCCCGCGACCTTGGCCCCGGCCTGGGCAAGATCAGCATACAGCGGTTCAGTGACGGGGAGATCCAACCTACGTTCCTCGAAAGTATTCGAGGCGATTATGTTTTCCTCGTGCAAAGCACGTTTTCTCCCAGTGATAACATCATGGAATTGCTGTTAATGATCGACGCGGCGCGGCGTGCTTCCGCTTATAAGATCATTGCCGTGATCCCGTATTTCGGGTACGCCCGGCAGGACCGGAAAGACAAGCCCCGCGTTGCGATCGGATCAAAACTGGTGGCCAACCTGCTGACGGCGGCCGGTGCGGACCGGATCATCACGATGGACCTGCATGCACCTCAGATCCAGGGATATTTCGATATTCCGGTCGATCACCTCGACAGTTCGGCGATTTTCATTCCCTATATAGAGCAACTGAACCTGAAAAACCTTATCTTTGCGGCCCCCGACGTGGGAAGTGCCAACAGGATACGTGAAGTGGCGAGTTATTTTAACGGCGAGATGGTGATCTGTGACAAGCACAGGAAACGGGCCAATGAGATATCCAGCATGGTGGTGATCGGGGATGTGACGGACAGGGATGTGGTGCTGGTGGATGACATCTGCGACACAGCAGGAACCCTTACCAAGGCAGCTAAGTTGCTGAAGGACAAGGGTGCCAAGAGTGTCAGGGCGCTCATCACCCATCCGGTGCTCAGTGGAAACGCCTATGCGAACATCGAGAGCAGCGTGTTGGAGGAACTGGTGGTGTGTGATACGATCCCGTTGCGCGGTCAGTCGTCGAAGATCCGGCAGGTGAGTGTATCGGAACTTTTCGCCACGGCCATCCGCAATACTTATGAAAACAAAAGCATCGCCAGCCTCTTTGTTCACTCTCAGGCAAGGAATAAATAGGTTGCGAAAACGTTCATATATGGCCGGGTGACCGGCGAAATTTGTTTCATCAATCAATCATCATAACAATGAAAACGGTTACAATCGAAGGACAACTGAGGACCGGAACGGGCAAATCAGCCACCCGCCAGTTACGCTCTCAGGACCTGGTACCTGGTGTAATTTACGGGGGTGCGAAGGAGCTGAGTTTTGCGGCGCCTGCCACAGCTTTCAAGCCGCTGGTGTACACGCCTGATTTCCAGCTCGCCAAGGTCATCGTGGATGGCCAGACCTATGTCTGCATTCTGAAAGATCTGCAGTTCGACAAAGTGTCGGATCGACTGAATCACGTTGATCTGCTCGAGCTGGTAGAGGACAAGAAAGTCAGCGCCACCATTCCGGTAAAGTATGTGGGTACATCTGTCGGCGTAAAGTCCGGCGGTAAGTTGGTCGTAAAGATCAAGTCTTTGAAAATAAAGACGCTTCCCAAGTATCTCCGCGAGAACATTGAGGTGGATATTACCAACCTCGACCTCAACGGGAACATCCGGGTCGAAGATGTCAAGATCGACAATTACGAGATCCTGAACTCTCCCCGCATTCCGATGGCTTCCGTCACCATGACGCGTCAGCTCAAGCAGGAGGAGGCCGCCGCAGCGAAGGGTGCAAAGGCCGCCAAGGGCAAGAAATAAGACTTCAAACCATTGGTCATCCCCCTCCGCCCAACCGCGGGGGGGATTTTTTTTAATTTCGCATCATGTCAAGTTATCTCCTGGTGGGACTCGGAAATCCGGGTGATGCATATGCCAGCACCCGGCATAACATCGGATTCGATGTGTTGGACCATTTTGTCGCGAGTCATGGCAGCAGATTCGAGACCGCCAGGCTGGCGGATGTTGCCAGGGTGCGCATCAAGGGCCGTACCGTGGTGTGCATCAAGCCTTCTACCTTCATGAACCTGAGCGGCAAGGCCGTGAAGTACTGGCTGGACAAGGAGAAAATCGATCTGACGGGATTGCTGGTGATCGTCGATGAGCTTTCCATTCCCCTGTCGAAACTCCGGCTGAAGTTACAGGGCAGCGACGGGGGCCACAACGGGTTGAAAAGTATTGAGGAGGTCTTGTCGACCCGGGCCTATGCAAGATTACGCTTCGGCATCGGCAATGACTATCCCAAGGGCGGACAGGTGGATTTTGTTCTTGGAAAATGGACGCCTTCTGAAATGCCCGTCGTGCGCCAAAAAGTCGAGAAATGTACGGAAGTGATCGAGCGTTTCATCTTTGCGGGACCTGAGCGGACCATGACGGAGGTCAACAATTTGGAATTCCCCCTTTGACTTTTCCGATCAATTGGATTAATTTTATTCTTCTTATTCTATTTCCAAGCATCCTGCGCAAGACCATACGGGTCCGGACCGCGCCACCGACGGTGACAGGCCTCACTAAAAACCTCATTGAACATGAAAATTTTCTGTGTAGGCAGAAACTATGTAGCCCATGCAAAGGAACTCGGAAATGATGTGCCCGATGAACCGGTCATATTCATGAAGCCCAAGAGCGCCCTTCTGCAGCCACACACTCCATTCTACTATCCCGAATTCACCAATGAACTGCATTACGAGGCCGAACTGGTACTCAGGGTCTCCAAGAATGGAAAATACATCCCTGAGAAGCACGCCTGTAAATATTACAACGGCATCACCATCGGCATTGATTTTACGGCCCGTGACGTACAGGATGAACTCAAGAAGAAAGGTTTGCCCTGGGAGAAAGCTAAGGCCTGGGATAATTCAGCCGCCGTCGGCAAGTGGGTAGATATCAAGCCGGAGCCGGTATCCAAGCAGGCTGATCGGAATTTTTACCTCTTCAAGAACAACGAAATGGTTCAGCAGGGGAATACGAGTCTGATGATCTTCAATTTTGATCAGATCATTGCACATATTTCCAATTACTTTTCCCTCAACATCGGAGATCTTATCTTCACCGGAACCCCTGCCGGTGTTGGAGAGTGTGTGGTAGGAGATGAACTGCACGGATACATTGAGAAAGACAAGCTCCTGGAATTGACCGTCAAGTGAGCTTCATCTTATAGCCATCCACCAGTGCCGTCAGGCCTTCCAGGTCGATGAACCTGAAATGTTTTGCCCGGCAGCGGAGGAGCCCCATCTTCATGAGTTCGGCCAGGGTTTTTGACACCTGTTCTTTGGTGGTGCCCGCCATATCAGCCATTTCCTGACGATCCACATTGATGCGGATGCCATTGCCATCCGGTGCATATCCATATCTTTTGGCAATGTAGAGCAGTGCATCTGCCACTTTTTCGCGTACAAGCCGATAGGTCATGAGGGCGAGTTTGGTTTCCAGTTCACGTGTTTCACCCAGGATCAGGCGTCTGATCTCGGATCGAAAGGTTTCGCTTTGATGAACGGCCTTGCGAAAGGCATCGATCTCGATGAAGCAGAACCTGCCATCTTCGATGGTTACGGCGGATGTGGAGTGAAGGTCTCCCGGTTCTATGCAGTGATGCCCCAGCGGTTGCCCGGGACTGGCTATTTTCAGGAGCATTTTTCTGCCATGGGTACCTTTTTTTTCGAGTTTCACCAGGCCGGTCCTGACAAAGTAAACACCCCTGGGTTCTTGATACTCCTTA
>JAJTFQ010000072.1 GCA_021299955.1 Chitinophagaceae bacterium | reverse complement strand
GAATTCTGGAGAAGATGGCATATCAGCCTGTCCTCCTGGTTCAGGGACTACCTCTACATCCCGCTGGGGGGATCGAAGGTCGGCTTCCTCAAATCCGTACGCAACGTGTTCGTGATCTTCATCGTCAGTGGCTTCTGGCATGGCGCGAACTGGACCTTCATCGCCTGGGGGGCGATCCACGCCCTGCTCTTCATCCCCTCCTTCGTGAGCGGACGGAACAGGACGAACCTGGGAGACGCCTTCGCCACGGGCAAATGGTATCCCTCGATCCGGGAAACCTTTCAGATGATGGGCACCTTTTTGCTGGTATCCTTTGCGTGGATCTTCTTCCGCGCCAACGACCTGCAGCATGCCTTCAGCTACATTGGCCGGATGATCTCCGATCTTGGCCATGTCGATGCATTCTATGTCAGAACCCTCACCAATCTGTTCATCCCGGTCAGCCTGGCGACGGATCTTTTGCATCGAAACCAGTACCTGACCGGAATATACAAACCCTGGATCGTCGTACTCGATATAACGCTCATTACCCTGCTGATCCTGATGTTCGGGAATTTCGGCAGTGTCGAATTCATTTACTTCCAATTCTGATGCCATGAAAAAATTTCTCAGACTGACCTCCATCACGCTCCTTTTCGGTTTCATGGCACTGGCCCTGCTCGATATCGCCTACACCTGGGCGATCACCCGAAAACCGCTGAACGATATTCAGACAAACAAGCATTACGACTATCTCATCGCGGGAGACTCCAGAACGAACCCCCTGCTGCCTTCCTATCTGGACATGATCACCGGTAAGAAAACCATCAATATTGGCTATCCCGCCTATTGTCTGGAAGACAACCGCCGGGTGCTCACCTATTTCTTCGAGCGCGGAAACCGGGCAGACAAGGTTTTCTTACAGATCGACCTCAGATTTGGCACCGCAGATGAAATCAGGCGTGAATGGTATTACAAACCCTACCTGATGATGCATGATGGGCTTCTGACCCCGCGGATCCCGTTCAAGTACTACGCGCTGAACAACAAGAACATCACCTTCATGACCATTAAAAATCATCTCATGTACGGCCTGCAGACGCCCGCAGAACGTGCATACTTTGACAGTGTTGAGGTCGTGAATGACTACCGTCCATTCCTGTACAACGATAAGCTGCTGGAGGACCCTGCGGACAAACGCTTCCTGATGAATGAACTGCTGGCCTTTGAACGAATGCTGAGGAAGAATGGCGTGAAGGAACTGGTGCTCTTTACCGCTCCCTTCTCGCCGAACTGGTTCCCATCCCAATCTGACACTTCGTCTTACAAGAAAAAGATCATCGCGGCCGGATTCAAATACATCGACCTTTCCACGGTCTATCCGGACACGACCTATTTCAAGGACTATACGCACATCAAAAACAACAAATACCTGGAATTCAGCAGGTTCTTTGTGGACCACGTCATCAATAACGACGACAACAGAAGTCTGGTCAGGCTCTGACCACCGGCAAGCATCCAAGAACAACCGGCGAAGCTCGTCCGGCAACGATAAACCGACCCAATGAAGCAAGTCAGACTGGCACTGATGGGCAATTACGCCATGCAGTTCATGGCGCGTGGGATCCGAAAGGTCGCCACGAAACGCGGCATGGACCTGGCCCTTCACACCACGGAATACAACACCATCGACCTGGACATCATCAACCCCGCTTCCCCGTTGTACGACTTCGCGCCAGATTTCATCCTCTGGCATGAATCCACACTGGCCCTGCGGGATCAGTTCTACGCGCATGCGCCGGAAGACAGGGAATCCTTCGGACAGCGGTATGCGGATCGGGTACGCGGTCATCTCGCCACCCTGGCCGCAGCCATGCCCGAATGCCGGATCATCTTCCCGGACCACTCCCTGATCCTGGAGGATTACGTATTCGGCCATTTCGGGAACAAACTGCCCTCCGCCTGGCAGTACCAGGTGGTGAAACTCAACCATCTCCTCTACGAACTGGCCTCGGAAACCGACAATCTGCTCATCCTGGGTGGAAATCCTTCGTCAGCATCGGATATCCTGGACCATCCGCTGGCGGTCACGGCCGACCTGCATTTCTCCCTGCCCTACATCGACTGGCTCGGCCGGCAGGCCCTCGGCATGATCGAAAGCCGGTATGGCAAAATGAAGAAATGCGTGATCCTGGATCTCGACAATACGCTATGGGGCGGCATCATCGGCGATGATGGCATGGAAGGCATCCAGATCGGATCCCTGGGCATCGGCAAGGCCTTCACCCGCTTTCAAAAATGGCTCAGGGAACTCGGACAGCGAGGCATCATTCTCGCCGTTTGCTCTAAAAATAATGAAGACATCGCACGGGAGCCGTTCCTCCGGCATCCGGAGATGATCCTCAGACTAGATGACATCTCCGTGTTTGTCGCCAACTGGGAAAGTAAGTCGGACAATATCTCCCGCATCCGGGACATCCTCAACATCGGCCTCGATTCGATGGTTTTCATCGATGATAATCCCGCGGAGCGAGAGATCGTACGCAGGCACTTGCCGGAGGTGACCGTGCCGGAACTGCCAGAAGATCCGGCCCTCTATCTCCCTTACCTGACCTCGCTCAACCTGTTCGAGACCGCTACCTTTTCGAAGGACGATCGGCAGAGGACGCGGCAGTACCAGGAAGAGAGCAAGCGCAGGCTGCTCGCCGCATCCATCACCAACATGGATGAATTCCTGAATTCGCTGAACATGCGCGGCCGGATCGGACCATTCTCGGAGGTCGATGTGGAAAGGATCTCACAACTCTCACTTCGATCGAACCAGTTCAACCTGCGCACGATCCGGTACAATACGGCCGAGATCCGGGAGATCATGCAGGACCCGGCCTGCGAGACCTTCAGCGTCGAACTATCCGATAAGTTCGGCCATTACGGGCTGATCAGCATCGTGATCATCCGGATCCGCGAAGATGACCGGGCCGAGATCGATACCTGGATCATGTCGTGCCGCGTGCTGAAGCGGACAGTGGAGCATTTCCTGATGAACCACATCGCGGAACGGCTCCGGCACCGTGGCGTGCAGCTGCTCACCGGTGAATACCTCCCCACCGAGAAGAATGGACTGGTGCGGGAACTGCTGCCATCGCTTGGATTCGAACCCATTGGAGAAAATACTTACGGATGCGACCTGACATCGTATCCTCCGCTGAACACAAACATTCAAAGAAATGACCATCAACATCAATGACCTGTTGCCCCTCTTCCGGGAAACCCTGGAAGACGATTCGATCCGGCTGGAGCCGGCATTTACAGCATCCGAAGTACCCGGATGGGATTCGCTGAATCACATCTATCTCGTGGTAGCCATCGAGAAGCGATTCCGCATCAAATTCACCACCATGGAGATCCAGGGATGGAAGTGTGTGGGAGATATTGTTGACGATATCAACCGCAAACTATTGACTCGTTGAAAAATCAATCTTTTATTTGAACCCGATGATGCACCTGATGCATATCCTCCATTAATCCCATGTAATAACCTAAAAACCCAGCAGGCCGACAGAAGACCCGTACGGGCATCTACGAGCGATGCCTGAATCATAAGAAATCACCTGCAAGATGCTTTTCAACTCCGCATCCTTTCTAATTTTTCTGCCAGTCGTTTTTGTGCTGTACTGGTTTGTGTGTGGCCGGTATGTCCGGAGTCAGAACCTGTTGCTGCTGGCCTCAAGTTATGTCTTCTATGGTTGGTGGGACTGGCGCTTTTTGTTCCTGCTGATCTTTTCGACAGGTCTCGACTATTTCACCGGGCTGAAGATCCAGGATGCAAAGGATCCCCGCTGGAAGCGCATCTGGTTGTGGATCAGCGTTTCTGCCAACCTCGGATTCCTTGGGTTCTTCAAGTATTTCAACTTTTTCGTAGACTCTGCCATCCGGCTGCTCGAGACCCTGGGCATGCAGGCCAACCCCTGGTCGCTCAAAATCCTGCTGCCGGTGGGCATCTCATTCTACACCTTCCATGGCCTGTCTTATGTGATCGACATTTACTATGGCCGGATCACCCCGACCCGCAACCGGACAGATTACAGTCTGTTCGTGAGTTACTTTCCGCTGCTGGTGGCGGGCCCGATCGAACGCGCCACGCACCTGTTGCCGCAACTGGAAAAACGCAGAACCTTTGACGACAAGCTGGCGATCGACGGATTGAGACTGGCTCTCTGGGGATTCTTCAAGAAACTGGTCATTGCGGACACCATGGCCGTCGAAGTGGATCGCATCTTCGGCGGATATGAACAATATGGCGGAGGTAATCTGATCCTGGGGGCCGTGTATTTCGCCATCCAGGTCTATGGCGATTTCAGCGGCTATACAGACATCGCCCGGGGCATATCCCGACTTTTCGGCATCGAGCTGCTGTTGAATTTCAAGTTCCCCTACCTGAGCCGGTCCATCCCGGAATTCTGGGGACGCTGGCACATCAGTCTTTCATCCTGGCTGAACGACTATGTCTTTACACCGGTGGCCCTGCAGTTGAGAGACCGCGGCCGCAACGGGATGTTCATCGCGGTCATGACAACCTTCCTCGTTTCCGGCCTCTGGCATGGTGCTGCCTGGCATTTCGTTGCCTGGGGCGGTTTGCACGGACTGCTCTACCTGCCATATATCTACCGGAAAAGCGGACTGAAGGGACTGGTCCCGCGGAAGGAGGTGCCGCTGCGGCTCCGGGATATACCATCCATCCTGCTTACTTTTATGCTCGTTTGTGTCGGATACATACTCTTCAGGGCACAAGACATGGAAGTGGCGGTGAAATACCTCGGCGGCATCCTGTCAAGCCCGCTGTCTTTCGATGCCTATTTCCTCAAATCCAGCTTCAACATCTTCATTCCCCTTACCTTCATCATCGACCTTGTCCACCGGAAAGGATATCTGACAGGCCGCTACAGCACCTGGTTCCTGGTGACGGAGTTTTCTATCCTCACCGCGCTTATCCTGGCCCTGGGCAACTTCGGAAGCGTCGAATTCATTTATTTTCAATTCTGAGTGTTCATGCGCATATTCGTCATGAAGTTGTTTTTCGTCGCCGTCGGGATCGGGATCACCTTGTCGCTGCTGGACATATGCTATACCTGGGTGATCTCCGAAACGCCCCTTCACGGGATCAGAAAAAACGAGCACGTCGACTACCTGATCGCCGGTGACTCCCGCACCAATCCGCTGCTGCCGGAGTACCTCTGCCAGATCACGGGCAAGAAGGTCATCAACATCGGAGAACCCGGTTACGTACTGGATGACAACATCAAAGTGCTGAAGTATTTTTTTGAAATGGGCAACAAGGTCGACCGCGTGCTGTTGCAGGTGGACTGGAAATTCGGAGCCCGGCATCCGGAGGATGTGGAGTCAAAGGAGTGGCGGTATCTTCCCAACCTGATCCGCAAGGAAGGGCTTTTGACACCGAGGATCCCTTTTGTCTTTTATGCGAAGAACAACCGCAACATCAAGCCGATGCACATCGTGAAATTCACGAAGACAGCCCTGCTGCGCCATGGACAGACCGAACCGTTGGATACGATGTCCGTTATCAATTCCCACCGCCCTTTCCTGCACAATGAAAAGTTGCGAGAGGACTATTCCACCATGGAATTCAGGATGAAGGACATCATAGCGCTCGACACGTTCCTCAAGCGACAGGGTGTCAGGGAGCTGATCCTCTTCAGCACACCATATCTGCCGGAATGGATCTCCACCCAGTCAGACTCCGCATCCTATAAAAGCAAGGTGCGCGGGGCGGGCTACCGGCTGCACGATTTCTCCACGGTCTACCGGGATACCACCTGGTTCAAGGACTATCTGCATGTGACGAATAGCAGGTACCTCGCATTCTGCCGACTCTTTGCCACCGTCGCGCTGTCGGATCCTCCCATTCCCCGTCCCTGATCAGTGCATCACTCGTACCTCAGCGCCGTGATCGGATCAAGCCGTGCGGCCTTCATGGCAGGATAGATACCGGCGACCAGCCCGACAGCTGAACAGATCAGAATACCTGCGGATATGACTTTCCAGGGGATAAAGAAAGGCGTACCCATCAGGCTGCCCACCAAGTTTCCGACACCGACGCCGAGGATGATACCGATGATCGCACCCATCAGGCTGATGATGACAGATTCATAGAGGAACTGGTTCCGGATGGCGGCCCGTTTCCCGCCGAGCGCCTTGATCAGTCCGACCTCCTTGGTACGCTCCGTCACGGCCACCAGCATGATGTTCATCAAGCCAATGGCGGCCCCTATGAGCGTAATGAATCCGATGGCGCCGGCTGCCGCAGAAATGGTCCCCAGCAGTCCGATGAAAGTTTCAGCAATGCTGTCACTCTTGTCGATATAGAAATTATTCTCGTCCGTGACCGTCAGGCCACGAATGGGTCTGAACGCCCCCTCCGCCTCCCCGATGGCCGCATCCAGGCGATTCACGTCATCGACCATGATGGCGATCGAGAATGACGAATTCTGGTTGCCGAACATCCTGCGCACATTGGTATAGGTAGACATCACCACATTATCGGCCTGCAGGAATGCGCTGGATCCCTTCTCCTTCAATACCCCGATGACGCGATACTTGTGATTGCCGACCCGGATCACGCGATCGATCGCCCGCTCCGGACGGTCGCCAAAGAACTTGCGTGCCACATCCCGGCCGATGATGCAGATCGACTGCCCGCTTTCCACGTCCACCTGGTTGAAGTTCCGGCCGACATTCAGTTCATAGCCACTCAGCCGCAGGTAGTTTTCATCCCCGCCGGTCATGGTGACGGTCGGGTTCGTCTGCTCACTGCCGTAGGTGACGATTTGGTTGCGTCCGCCGCTGTAAGCGAGACTGACGCTGGCTGGATATGCAAACCGCTGCTTGAAGGCCCGGGCCTCATCGTAGGTGATGATGCGGCCCGCCGTGGATCTTCGATCCTTCCGGGCCGCCGAACCAGAACGCGTCGTCGTCACCTGCCTTGACGGTCTGCCGATCCGGATCTGTTTTTCCCTGTATCGTATCGTGAATGCATTGGCACCCATCGTGGAAAAACTGTCGCGCAGGCTCTCATTCATGGCCTCTATCGCCGTGATGATGCCTACAAGAGCCATGATGCCGAAGGCAATGATGGCCACGGTGATGCCCGTACGCAACTTATTCGCCCGGACAGTCCGCCAGGCCAGGGAGAAGATATCCGCGAACTTCATGGTACGAAGGTATGCAATAGGTCCGTTTCGCATTCGAACCACTATCAGAGTTCCCGTCTCCCGCGTTTATCTTTGCAACATGACCATCGACATCATCAGCGTGATCCCCGAACTGCTCGAAAGCCCGTTCGGACATTCCATCATGAAAAGGGCGCGTGATAAAAATATACTGGACGTACGCGTTCATCATCTGCGTAAATGGGCCGTCAATGAATATGGCCAGGTAGATGACTACGCCTTCGGAGGGGGGGCAGGGATGGTGATGATGTGCGAACCCCTGGTAAAAGCCATCGAAGAACTCTCCGCCGAAGCACCGTTTGACGAGATCATCTTCCTCACCCCCGACGGTGAACGTTTCAACCAGGGACTCGCCAATCGTTTGTCGATGAAGAACCGACTACTTATGATCTGCGGCCACTATAAAGGCATCGATGACCGGGTCCGGCAAGGCTGGGTGACCCGCGAGATCAGCATCGGGGATTATGTCCTCAGCGGCGGGGAACTGGCCGCCGCCGTGATCACAGATGCCATCGGCCGGCTCCTGCCAGGCGTACTCAACGACGAAACCTCCGCGCTGTTCGATTCGTTCCAGGACAACCTCCTCGCCCCGCCGGTCTATACCCGCCCGGTGGAATTCCGTGGCATGAAAGTACCGGACGTTCTCCTCAGCGGCGACCACCGAAAGATCGAGGAATGGCGACACGAACAGGCTTTGCAACGCACGGAACAAAGAAGACCTGACCTCCTGGCCTGATCAGATGCATCAGGGACGTTCCGGCCAAAAAGCAATCCTGTCGCGCAATACCCGAAAGTCTGTTGCGCGACTGGGATGCATTCTTGCGGCCCAGAGATAGCGTAAATGAGCAAACAGAGAAACGGAAGCTTCCCACCACCTGATGCCCGCAAACAGGGTCACCGGCGCGAAGATGGACACCCAGGTGAAGGCCCCTCCGGCCACGG
This sequence comes from Chitinophagaceae bacterium, assembly GCA_021299955.1. Lineage (GTDB taxonomy): Bacteria > Bacteroidota > Bacteroidia > Chitinophagales > Chitinophagaceae > Pollutibacter. Next base: position 11,348 of record JAJTFQ010000072.1, on the reverse strand, counting down.
TTCCGACGATCATCAACAGGATCCACCAAAGCAGATAAATGAATCCCCCGGCCGCCGTGTGGACACTGGTGTAGAAATCGATCCTTGTCACCGTTCGGTCTGCCACGAATCTCGCCAGCCACATCGGAACTGCATTCAACATGGATGATAAGAGGAACACCGGAAAGGTAATGATCAATGCCAGCACATGCAGGAGCGTGAACCGGTATCGACCGTTCACGGATGCATCCGCAAATCCATGGGCAGCAAGCATGGCATCATAACGGTCAAGGTCACCCGAAATCCGCTCAAATGCTGTATCACTCATCTCACTAACGGTATCGCATACCCGCTTTTCCAACTCCAGTACCGGTGTGCCGCGCAGGGCGTCCAATGGATTGAAAGCATCAGATCTGTAAAGTTCCAGCAATCGATCGATCAAAGCCGTTCGCTCCGGCTGCCGTACAAAATAGATCGTGCGGGAGAATTTTTCTTCCAGTTCTCGCGTCAACCGCGTGATGGCCTTTGCGGGATTTTCGCGGTACACCGCCTCGTAGTCGGAGACCAGTGTGGGTGCCCCGGCACTGATCAGGACATCGGCTCGGAAACGGTGCCGGCTATAGTTGATGCCTACCGGAATGACCTTCAGGCCCAGCCTGAAATCGCGCTTCGCCTCGGTTTGCAAGGCCACCCGTGCCGTACCCTTCTTCAAGGGCAGCATGATTCGCTCGACCCGACTGATCCCCTCCGGAAAGATCAGCAACAATCCCCGGTTGTTGAGCACGGCTTCCCCTTCAGCAAAGGTTTCCTCGTTTCTTACCAGATCCGACTTTCCATGTTCGACGTTATAGATCGGAATCATGCGGAACTTTCGCAACATCCGGTTCGCCAGGGGCTTCCGGAAGATATCACTGCGCGCGAAGAAATGCACCGGACGATTCATCAACACCCCCAGCAACATGGCATCCAGGAAGGACGCCGCATGGTTGGCGATCAGAATGACCGGCTCGCCGTCCGGAATGGAGCGCCGTTGCTGAAAGACGATCCTTCTGAAGTAAAGATGAAGGGTCATCCACATGATGACCTTGGCGATCGAATACAACATACTTACAAATTAATGCAAATTACAGAAGACAGCCCCTGCGATGTACTTCCGCCCCTCACAAATGTTTTGTGGTCACCGGTACATGAAGGAACTTTGCAGTGCAAATGAGAACCATTGTCCATGGCCTGCTGGCCTGTCTGCTCACCGTAAACACATGGGCGCAGGATACACTTGACTTCCAAAGTCGCTTCCGTCTGCCCATCGTAAAATGCAACGGGCCCATAACCATAGATGGCCTGCCAAACGAACCCGTATGGACTGAAGCCCCGGTCGCGTCTGGTTTCCGGGAGAAATGGCCGAATGACCGCGACATGGCCAAACGGCAAACCCTCATACGCTCGGCATTCGATGATACCTATCTCTACTTTTTCATCGTTGCCATTGACACCTCATATTATGTTGCGCAGACCCTGAAGCGCGATGCCGGATTGTATGACAGCGATGCCATCAGCATCGCCCTAGACCCCGTCAACCTGCGCACCAACGGATTCTTGTTCTCCGTCACGCCCTACAACGTACAAAGCGAAGATCTGGTCAGCGCCGGTATGGAAGACCCCGGATTCAGCTGGAACGACCGCTGGTTCTCGGCCACCCGCCGATACGACACCTGCTGGACCGCAGAGATCGCCATTCCCTTCAGTACGCTGAGGTACAAACAGGATAAAACTGTCTGGGGCGTGAACTTTCTGAGATCTGACCTGAAGAACAACCAGTACTCTTCGTGGACACACATGCCCACCAACTTCAATTTCTATGATTTCGGTTACTCGGGGGCGTTAGTATGGCCCGAGCCTCCGCCGGCACCTTCCGGCCTCAATGGTTCCTTCATCCCGTATATGACAGGTGGACTGGCCAGCGATCGTGAAGCCGGAAAACCGCTGACCGGCAACTTCAACGGCGGATTTGACGGAAAACTCGCGGTCAGTCCCTCGCTGAACCTGGATGTGACCGTTAATCCGGATTTCTCTCAGATCGAGGTGGACCGACAGGTCACCAATCTGACGCGGTTTAACATCTTCTTCCCGGAGCGACGCACCTTCTTCCTGGAGAATGATGACCTCTTCTCCGGGTACGGCATTCCGCCCATCCGGCCTTTCTATTCGCGTCGCATCGGACTGGATCCCGAAGGGCGGCAGATCCCGATCATCGGCGGCCTCCGGCTGTCCGGGAACCTGGACCAGCGCACCCGCATCGGACTGATGAACATTCAGACCCTCGCCGCGCGCGGCTACCGGGCACAGAACTATACGGCCGCCACCTTCAACACCCGTGTGCAAGCCAGGTCACTTGTAAAGGGATATTTCCTCAACCGCCAATCGTTCCAGGGTAAAGATGGGGATGCCACGGACACCGACGCTTTCGGCAGGAACCTCGGCCTTCAGTACGACTTCACCGACAAGCCCGGTAAGTGGAGCACATGGACGGGCTTCCACAAATCCTTCAAGCCTGATATATCCGGGGCCGACATGTACCTCAACGGCGGGATCATGTATGCCACAAAACCCTGGCAGGTGATCGTGGATTACAGCGATGTGGGCGTGAACTACCACACAGACATGGGCTTCGTCAACCGCATCGAAAACTATGATGCACTGGCGGACACCTCCATCCGAAAGGCCTTCCGGCAGACCTACAATAACCTCCAGCACCGGATCTTCCCGGAAGGCGGACGCTTCGGGCAGCACCGCATTGAACTGGAGAACTTTACCGTCTGGAATCAGGATTTCTCCCTCAATGAATCCAACCTGACACTGACCTACGAAGGTGTCTTCCGCAATACGGCCAACATCGCCTTCGACGGATCCTTCACCCGCAACAACCTCCCCTTCCACACCCGCTTCACGGCCGACAGGTACCTGCCGCTGCCACCGGGCCGGTACGACCACCTGCAAGCCGGTGCGAGCTTTTCCACGGACGGACGAAAGCGACTCATCTTCTCCTCAGAATTAAGGGCCGGAGGTTTCTTCAATGGTCGTATCCTGCAGGCCAGTGCCACCCTGACCTGGCGCGCTCAACCCTGGGGTAACTTTTCGATCTATGCCGAACAGGCCAGACTGCATTTCCCGGAACCGTATGGAAAAACATCCCTGCTGCTCTTCGCACCCAGGATCGAAGTGAATTTCTCCAATAATTTGTTCTGGACAACTTTTCTTCAAGGCATTGGTCTTCAAAGCCAACTTCTGGCTTAAACCCTCCTGACAGACCGATTTTCGTTGATGTGAATGCGCTATATTTATGCAAACGCAAACACAACCACATGTCCACCAATCGACGCGGGTTCATCCGCAACATCGCCCTCGGCAGCGGGGCACTGGCCACCGGCCTTGAAGTAACGGCAAAGGAAGCGCAGACACCGGTCCAACCGCAGGCATTCAACATGTGCGGGTATGCGGCCCCAAAACTCGACAAGGTACGCATCGGTTTCATTGGTCTTGGTATGCGCGGTCCCGGCGCCGTGGAACGCATGTCGCACATCGAAGGGGTTGAGATCAAAGCCCTCTGCGACAAGATGCCGGAACGGGCAGAAAAAGCGAATCAGATCCTGATCAAGGCGGGATTGCCCAAGGCCGATACGTACAGTGGAGAAGAAGGATGGAAAGCACTCTGCGAACGATCCGATCTCGACCTTGTGTACATCTGCACGCCATGGCACCTGCATACGCCGATGGCCGTACATGCCATGAAAAGCGGAAAGCACGCTGCTACGGAAGTGCCTGCTGCGCTCACCCTGGAGGATTGCTGGCAACTCGTAGATACATCCGAGAAAACCAGGAAGCACTGCATGATGCTGGAGAATTGCTGCTACGACTTCTTCGAACTGCTCACCCTGAACCTCGCCCGCAACGGATTCTTCGGAGAACTGCTCCACGCGGAGGGCGCATACATCCATGACCTCAGCCGGGATTATCTCTTCAACAAGAAAGGTTATGCCGATATGTGGAGGCTGAAGGCCAATGAAGGTCGGTTCGGCAGTATGTACCCGACCCACGGACTGGGTCCGGTGGCGCAGTGCCTGAATATCGGCCGCGGTGACAGGATGGACTATCTCGTCAGCACAACCACGGCAGACTTCACCCTGGCCCCCATGGCGAAGGAGATGGCCGCCAAGGATGAATTCTTCAAACAATTTGAAGGGAAGTCATACCGTGGTAACATGAACAACACCACGATCCGTACCATGAAGGGCAAGACGATCCTAATTCAGCACGACGTCTCCTCCCCCCGCCCCTATTCCCGCATCCATCTGCTGAGCGGGACCCAGGGTATGGCCAGCAAATGGCCTTCGCCCCAGCGCATCGCCAAGGGACACAGCTGGCTGAAGCCTGAAGAAATGAAGGCACTGGAAGATCAATACACCCCCGCCATCGTAAAGCATATCGGAGAGATCGCCAAGAGTGTGGGTGGCCACGGCGGGATGGACTTCATCATGGACTGGCGACTGATCGATTGTCTGCGCAACGGCCTGCCACTGGATCAGGATGTGTATGATGCAGCGGCTTGGAGCAGCATCGTCCCCCTCAGCGATGCATCCGCCAAGGCCAGATCAAAGTCGATCGACATCCCTGATTTCACGCGTGGCGCCTGGAAAACGAACAAGCCCCACAACATGGGTCTCGAAGGTGGTGCCACTACCACGGTCAGGAAAAAAGCCTAAACACGGCTGCCCGAATACACAAGAAAGGCGGACTCACTGAGTCCGCCTTTCTTGTGTATAGATGGTCTGAAGATCAATAATTCACCAAGGCGATGACCCAGTCGGGGTGTACACCCAACAGAACGATGATGACAGCCGTTACGAGGAGTGTGGCCCGAAAACCGCTGCTCGTTTCCACCTCCTGATCTGCCCCTTCCTTGAAATACATGGCCTGTATCACGCGGAAATAGTAATAGATACCTACCGCAGCGGAAAGCACGGCCAGGATGACCAGCCACAGCATTTGTCCGGTCTTCAGCGCAGCAAGTAGCATGTAGTACTTGGCGAAAAAGCCCGCCGTCAGTGGTATCCCCGCCAGTGAGAGCAGGTACACCGTCAGCATGAGGGCTAAGAAGGGTTTGTGTGTGGCCAGTCCGTTGAATCCCTCAAAGGTCTGATCCTTCATCTTCGCCAGTACGGCAAATACACCGATCGTCGCCAGGCTGTATGACACGCCATATAGAACCAGTCCCTGCCTGGCGGTGGCATTCATCGCGAAAAGCGCAAACATCATGAAACCGGCCTGCGCGATACTCGAATAGGCCAGCATGCGCTTCACGCTTTGCTGGAAAACAGCGGTCAGATTACCGATCAAAAGGGTGGCAGCGGTAATGATGGCCGTCAATATTTGCCACTGCTCGTGCAATTTCCCGAAGGCGCCTTCAAAGAGCCGGAGGAAACCGAAGAAGGCAGCAGCCTTGACAATGGTGGCCATGAAGGAGGTGAATACCGAAGGGGTTCCGTCATACACGTCCGGGGTCCAGAAATGGAAAGGGGCAGCGGATACCTTGAAGGCCATAGATACCATCAGCAGGACAATTCCGGCCAACGTGAGTGGTGACAACGCAAGGAATCCGATGTTGAGGGCCGCAGTGTAGAAGGTTCCAAAAGATCCATAAAGCAACGCAATGCCCATGAGCATGATGCCCGTGGAGAAGGACCCCATCAGGAAATATTTCAGTCCCGCCTCATTACTTTTCAGATTGCGCTTATCGCTCGCCGCCAGGATGTACAGCGGGATCGACATGATCTCCACACCCAGGAACATCATCAGCAGTGTTTTGAATGACGCCACAATGATCACGCCTGTCATCACAAAAAAGATCAGGGCGAGATAGTCTGCCGAATGCCCCGTGAGCCGGTCGATCTCATCGTTCGAAAGCAGTACGTACAACAACAGGCAGAGCGACATCAGCAGGATGAATCCTGACACGTACGGCGGAAATTCCAGCATACCATGCAGGTCAAAGGGGGCCAGTGACACCCCGTTCAGATCCAGCCAGGCTGCACCCATCAGGAGTGCTGCACCCAGTGCAGCCATGATCCCCGGCGCTTTATTGCTGCGGGAGACGACACCCGTGTACATCATCAGCACGCCCCAGAGGGCTGAAAGGATGATTGAATTCATATATTCCTACTAAATATGGTGATTGGATCTGGTTCTGAAGGATGATTGTTTATCGCACCAGGATCCTCCGCAGGAGGGCATCCGAGCTGCTTTCAATTAGGTTGAACAGAGGTTCCGGATATACGCCGGTGGCAAAGATGATCAGTACGATGATGGTGAGGGCGATCACCACCGGCCGGCCCGTTTCTCCGAAAGTTTCGGTCACGCCATTGGTGGCCCCGAACATCACCCGCTTGATCATATTCAGCGTGTAAACGGCCGAAAGGATGATCCCCAGTCCCGCCACCGCGGCATACCACATGTTGAACTTGAACAGTCCTGCGAACATGAGGAACTCGCCGACAAAAGCGTTGGTCAGCGGTAATGCCACATTGGCGAAGGCGACCACCAGGAAAAGGATGGCCAGCGTCGGTGCCTTCCTGGCCAGTCCACCCAACTCAGAGATCTTACGGATACCCAGTTTACGCTCGATCAAGGCCACCACGATCCACATCCCGAGGATGTTGATCCCATGGCTGAACATCTGAATGGTCGCACCATGCCAGGCTTCCATGCTGCGGGTGAAGATGGCGGCCGACATGAGTCCGATGTGAGCGATCGAGGAATAGGCCACCAGCCGCTTCAGGTCGTCCTGGACCATGGCGAGACAAGATGCATAGACCACGCCAACGACCGACAGCCCGATGACGATATTATCATACTGCTTCAGGACGGAAGGGAACAGGGGCAACAGCCAGCGCATCAGTGCAAACACGCCCATCTTTACCATCACTGCGCTCAGCACCATGGTCACCGCGGTATCGGACTGCTCATAGGCGTCCGGCTGCCAGGTGTGGAAGGGGAAGATCGGCATCTTGATGGCAAAGGCCAGGAAGAACATCCAGAAAAGCCAGCCCTGTTCCGTTGCACTTAACGGCGCCTGGTAGAAGGCCGAGAGGGAGAACGACTGGTCGGGGGTCTTAAGATACACATACAAAATGCCGATCAGCAGCAATAGCGATCCGACGAAGGTGTAGATGAAAAACTTGAAGGCTGCCTGTATCCTGCGTTCACCGCCCCACATGGAAGCGAGGAAGTACACCGGGATGAGCGCCAGCTCCCAGAAGAAATAGAAAGTGAGGGCATCTGTAGCGAGGAAAACTCCCATCAGTCCGGCTTGCGCCATGAGCATCAATCCGTAGAAGGCGTTGGCACGGGTACGCGCAGGATCGAAGGTTGAGATGAATATGAGGGGGAATGATACCGCCGTCAACAGACATAGCATCCAGGATATCCCATCCAGGCTCAGCGTGAAGCTGCTGCCGAGTGATGGCAGCCAGATATAGCTCACCTGGGTCAGGAGGTAATGTGAAGATCCGGTAAAAAACAGGCTGGTGATGGTTAGTCCCAGGGTCAACACCGATGACACAACGGCCCAGTTCCTGGCCTGCTGGTCTTTCTTCAGCAGAAAGGAGATGGTGGCACCCAGCAGGGGCAGCCAGATCATCAGGGCGGGAAAATTATCTATCGCGGAAAACATATGTCAGTTTTATTGGATGTTCCAGAACAGCTGAAGGATGAAGAACAGGATCAGGAAGATCACCATGATCAGTATGTATGATCCGACCTGACCACTCTGGATCAGTCTGAGTTGACGGCTGCCATACTGCACGGCACGGCCCACTCCGTTCACCATACCATCAATGAGCTGACGCTCCACGCGTGCATTCATGAAGGCAGACAATGCCCGAAGCGGCTTCGACACGATGGCGGCATATAATTCATCAACATACCACTTGTTCTCCAGTAACCGGGCGATCCCGCCTGCCTCGATCTCCTGGGTACGATCATAGCGACTGAACTTCCGCCATGCAAAAGTGATCACCCCGATGATGAGCACCAGTACGCCGCCCATGAGCATCAACTCGGTGGAGTGGCTCAGATGATGAGCAGCTTCAGGCTGGCCATCGATCCCTTCCAGGACCGGAGCGAGGAAGGACTGCAGGCGATGCGCATCGGGCATCAGTACCTCCGGAATACCCACCCATCCGCCGGCCACTGAGAGCATGGCGAGGATGATCAGCGGAATGGTCATGGCTGCGGGACTCTCATGCAGGTGAGATGCCTGTGCCTCGGTCCCGCGGAACTCACCCCGGAAGGCCATTGCGTAGAGCCTGAACATGTAGAACGTTGTCATCAGCGCACCCGCCACCCCCAGCACATAGTACACCGGGCTTTTCAGCAGGGCAGCCGTGAGGATCTCATCCTTGGAGAAGAACCCGGAAAAGGGCGGGATGCCCGCTATGGCCAGGCATGCGATCAGGAAGGTGATGTGGGTGATGGGCATCTTCCGTCGCAGTCCACCCATATTCCGCAGGTCCTGCTCGTGATGCAGGGCGTGGATCACGCTGCCGGCACCGAGGAACAGCAAGGCTTTGAAGAAGGCATGGGTCATGACGTGGAAGATAGCACCCGTATAAGCACCCACTCCCAGGGCCAGGAACATGTATCCGAGCTGACTGACGGTCGAATAGGCCAGCACCTTCTTGATATCATTCTGACGCAACGCAATGGTAGCCGCCAGCAACGCCGTGGACAAGCCGATGATCGCGATGACCGATTGCGTGAAAGGAGCCAGGTCGAAGAGCACATGGCTGCGGGTGATCATATAAATACCTGCCGTAACCATTGTGGCGGCATGGATAAGGGCCGATACCGGCGTGGGACCCGCCATGGCGTCGGGCAGCCAGGTGAACAGGGGGATCTGGGCAGATTTGCCCGTCGCCCCGACGAAAAGCAGGAGGGTGATGCCCGTCATGACGGCAGCCGTAGCCTCGGGTGCCTTGTCGAATACCTGTGCGAAATCCGTTGTGCCAAAGCGCATCATCATCCAGAATACCGCCAACAGAAAACCCAGATCACCAATGCGGTTCATCACGAAGGCCTTTTTGGCGGCATCATTGTACGCCTCATTGCCGAACCAGAAGCCGATCAGCAGGTATGAGCACAATCCGACGCCTTCCCAGCCGATGAACATGATGACATAGTTCGAACCCAGCACCAGCAAAAGCATCGAAAACACAAACAGGTTCAGGTAGGCGAAGTAACGGGCATAATGCGGAGGCTTCTCCTCGTGCATGTAGGCCGTGGAATAGAGATGGATCAGCGTCCCCACCCCGGTGATGATCAACAGGAACAGGACCGACAGCCGGTCGACCTGGAAGGAGAACGGGATGTCCACCTTGCCCACTTTGATGAAGTCGAACAGCTTCACGACCTGGGTCTGAAAGTCAGCTGCCCCGACCTCACGGAAGATAAGCAGACTCATCACAAAGGACGCCAGTACGGCGCCCACGGCGATGACCGATACCAGGGTACGGGACAGCAGGTTCCTGCCGAGTCCGTTCAGCAGGAAGCCTGCCAGCGGAAAGAGGGGGACCAGATAGATCAGTTTGCTCATATTCGGTTCAGTTATGCCTGAGGAGGTGGCGGAGGGATCAGTGTTTCAGCCGGTTAAGGAAATTAATGTCGACGGAGTGGATGTTGCGATACATCATCACGATGATCGCCAGGCCCACGGTAACTTCTGCGGCAGCCACCACCATGATGAAGAAGACAAACAACTGCGCCTCAGTACCGACGGTTGAAGCCGGATCGATCGCGAGCGCTGCCACGTGATGCATCTTGGAAAAAGCTACCAGCAGGAGATTCACCGCATTGAGCATGAGCTCGATGCACATGAACACAATGATGGCGTTTCGCCGCGTGAGCACTCCGGCGATCCCGATGCTGAAGAGGATCAGGGAGAGAAAGATGTAATAGTTAACTGGCATGACTTCTATTTTGTGGACGGGGCCTTTTCACGATGGCGTTCATTGGTCCGTCCCTGTATTTATTTTTTCTGCGCTTTCATGTTTGCTTGTTTCCTGCAGGTCAATCTTTTTTCCCGATCAGCACGGCACCGACCATGGCGCTCAGGAAAAGCACGCTGCTGATCTCGAATGGTACAACATAGTCGGTGAACAGCACGGCGCCCAGCTGTTTCACCAATCCGATCGTGCCTTCCGGTCCCTCCAGGGTGCGTCCGCGCAATTCCGAATCGCGCAAGGCCGCGACCAGAACGAGCAGCAGCGTACCGCTGCCAATGGCTCCGGCCATCTTCAACCATTTATTTTTCTGTGGTTCTGTTTCCGCATTCATGTTCATTAACATGATGACGAAGAGGAAAAGGACCATGATGGCTCCGGCATATACGATCATGTTGACGATCGCCAGGAACTGTGCATTCATCAGGATGTAATGCCCGGAAATGGCAAAGAACACCAGGATCAGCCACAGTACGCTGTGGACGGGGTTCCGGCTTGTGACCATCATCAGCGCACTCAGGATCGAGAGTGCGGACAGGAACCAGAAAAGGATCTGCGTTATGCTCATGGCTTGCGTTATGCGGTGAGATTCTTTCGAGTGTTTTCCTTGCGTTCTTCGATCTGTCCTTTCGCACGGGCGAAATCATCCGGCGCCTCCATGGGATCGGGTATCAGGAGATCCGGCTTCCCGTAGATAAAGCTCTTACGGGTGAAATTTGCTGGCGCAAAGGTCTCTGACAGATAGATCGCATCCTTCGGACAGGCTTCTTCGCAGAGTCCGCAGAAAATACAGCGGAGCATGTTGATCTCATAGCGCGCGGCATATTTCTCCTCACGATACAGATGCTCCTCACCCTTTTTGCGTTCGGCTGCTTCCATGGTGATGGCTTCTGCGGGACAGGCCACGGCGCATAGACCACAGGCGGTGCAGCGCTCCCGGCCCTCTTCATCGCGGTTCAGCACATGCAGGCCGCGGAATACAGAACTGAACGGCCGCTTCTGCTCAGGATACTGAATGGTGGCCTTTTTCTGGAAGATATGCCTGAAGGTGATCATCATCCCCTTCAGGATGTTCGGCAGATAGAGCCGCTCCATCAGATTGAGGGGTTTGGGCTCCAGCACCTTCACTCGGTTCGTCAGCGGTTGCATGGCTTCATATTTATTTCCTGGTCTACAGGTTCAATTCAAATGATCGTTACATAATACCCCACCTCACTCAGCTATTCAGCCAGAGGGTGACCACTCCGGTGATCAGCATAGTGGCCAGGGCCAGCGGGATCATCTTGCGCCAGCCCAGGTCCATCAATTGGTCGTAGC
>JAJTFQ010000071.1 GCA_021299955.1 Chitinophagaceae bacterium | reverse complement strand
TGATGATCTCGGTAAAGGGCAGGGTCCTGATCTCGCCCTCGCTGCGAAACACCCCGATGGTGAATTCGCGGCCGGAGATAAATTCCTCAACGAGGACCTGATCGTCTTCCCGAAATGCCTTTTCCAGGGCCGCCTGCAGGGCATCTGCATCGGACACCTTGCTCATGCCGATGCTGGATCCGCCATTGTTGGGCTTCACGAAGACGGGCAGTCTAAGGCTGGAGAGGATCTCTTGCGTCGAGCGTGGACTATGGCGAAACAGGTGCAGGGAACGGGCGACCCGGATGCCGGAGAAAGCCGCCACGGCAACGGTATAGCGCTTATTGAAGGTGATGGAGGAGGTAGCTGCATCGCAGGAAGTGTAGGGAAGTCCGATCATATCGAAGTATCCCTGGAGGCGTCCGTCTTCACCCGGCGTGCCGTGTATACCGATGAAGGCCGCATCGAACCTGACATGTCCGTCGGCTGTGCGGATGGAGAAGTCGCTTCGGTCCACTTCAGTCCTTCGCCCCTCGGCATCGGAATGGAACCAGCCTTCCGGGGTGATGTCGATGCGGTAAACGTCGTATCGCTCACGATCGAGATGCGCGTCGATCGTCACGGCACTTTTGTAGGAAATGACGGCTTCCGAGGAATAACCTCCGGTCACCAGCGCGATGCGGGGTCTGGTCATGGTCGGGTTTTGACAATGCAAAGGTAGGTGATCGTCGGTCTGAATGCTGCGCTCTTGATCGTCAAGATCATTCTGCGGCGGGTAGGCTGTCGCGGGATGGTAGTCCCTGCGTGCCGGCGTCGAGCAGGTATTTCCAGCTGCCATCTTCCTGACGGCGCCAGACGGTCACATAGGTGCCACTCTGACGTTCCATGGCGGTCCGGAGTTCATAGATGCCGAAGGTGTAGCCCATATCGCCGGCGGCCGAAACATCTCCGCCCTGCGGGCTCCAGTCGACCGTGAAGGTACTGTCATTCATACCCGTCACATAGCGGATGGCGTCCGCCCCAATGATCGGCAGGTAGTTGTCGCGCAGCAGGACGGCCTCGTCCTCCATGAAATGCAGGAAAGCCTTTCTGTATCCCTTTTCCGCCGCCATGGCCGCGAAATCGGCATCTGCCTGCATCATCTCCGCCAGGTACTGCTGACGTGGATCCTTGCGGGGGAAGGTCTGGTCGCAGGACGCGAACAGCACCAGGATCGAGATCGCAATGAGATTTTTCATGACCATTTTAGCTTGTCGTTCAATGCAGAAGGGTGGACGGCGATACGACTGGTACCACCTTCCACCCTCCGTGGATATTGTCGATCGGTTCAGGCCGGTATGCGATCAGATGTGCAGACGCTCCTTCTTGGCCATGAGTTCCTCAACGGTTTCAACATAAGCCTCATCGGGCACACAGCAGTCGACCGGGCATACAGCGGCGCACTGGGGTTCCTCGTGGAATCCCTGGCACTCGGTGCACTTATTGGGAACAATATAGTAGGTATCGTTGCTGACGGGTGCATTCTTCAGGTCAGCATCGATCATGGAACCATCGAGCAGGGTGAAACTGCCTTTGACTGCGGTTCCGTCCGACAATGCCCACTCAACCCCGCCTTCGTAGATGGCATTATTCGGGCATTCTGGTTCGCAGGCACCACAATTGATACATTCGTCGGTGATCTTGATGGCCATGAGTCGGAAATTTTTGGGTTGAAATTGGAATTACTTTTGCCTTATTAACGTGACCTAAAGATAGATTATGCGGCTGAAAATCCAAAAATGAAATTACAGGAAAGAATTTCTGCCTTGTCGGCGCTGGGCGCCTACATGGCTTCCGGGGATGAAGCGTGGAAGGCGGTCCTCAGATCCGCATCCATCCAGAATCCCTGGTTCATCGAACCCTTCGTGAACACCGCGGTGGAGGGCATCCGGAAGCGGTTCCTTGATGCGGAGTCCCTAACCTCCTGGGCGCGGGGATATCCTATCCCCGACCATCCCGACACCCCACGCGTGGTGGGACTGGTACTTGCCGGAAACATCCCGCTGGTGGGATTCCACGACATCCTGTGCACCTTCATCTCCGGACATCGCCAGCGTGTAAAGTTGTCTTCCCGGGATGAAATACTCCCGACCGCCCTGGTGCGATGGCTCCACACCCACTATCCGCAGACACAGGAGCTGATCTGCATCGATGAACGGCTCAATGGCTGCGATGCCTATATCGCCACGGGATCAGACAATACCGCACGCTACTTCGACTACTACTTTAGCAAATATCCGCATGTGATCAGGAAGAACCGGACCTCCGTGGCCATCCTCGATGGTACGGAAAGCCCGGAAGAACTGGAAAAACTGTCAGACGATATCCAGCTTTATTTCGGGTTGGGATGCCGAAATGTCAGTCAGGTGCTGGTGCCCGAAGGCTACGATTTCGTGCCGTTGCTGCAGGCCCTTAAGAAATACGCGTTCCTGGCGGATGAGCATAAGTACCGGCACAATTTCGACTACCATCTGACGCTGCAGATCATGAACAACCGGTTCTACATGACGAACGATTCGATCCTGCTGACGGAGGAAACCTCCCCATTCTCCCCGATCGGACAGCTGCACTACCGTCACTATGCTGAAGGATCCGATCCGGCGGCCGGGTTGGCCCCCGAAAAGATACAATGCGTTGTCGGACACGGTCATGTGCCGTTCGGTCAGGCGCAGTTGCCCGGACTGAGCGACTATGCCGACGGAGTGGATACGATGCAGTTCCTGTTATCGCTCTGACCGCTGAGGAATGCCGGACGGATTGAACCCCGTCCTCAAATCTTTGTTAAAAGAGATGATGGAATGGCTGAAAAAAAGTCATGTTCCGTTAATTGCATCGTGTAAGGCATATTTTTTGACCGATCTTCAGACAAAAACAGCTACGGCTATGAAACTCAAACAGGTTCTTTTGGTCATGCTCGTCAGTGGCCTAACCACGGGAGCTATCCTTTATGGCTATGGCAAGTGGAACGGCAGGGGTGTCGTCATGCAGCCGTCGAACATCCAGACACCGTCGAACTATGCTGGCTTTTTCGACAGTAACAACCAGGCGCCAGGTGCGCTCGTGGACTTTCAGCAGGCGGCACAGTCAACAACTCCTGCAGTCGTGCACATCACCACGGTCATCGGCCGCGACCAGGCAAGCAACAACCTGCCCCGCCGGTCCAATCCATTCGCAGACATCTTCGGGGATGATTTTTTCAAGGAATTCGAAAGTCCCTTTCGCTCCGTCCCTCAGCGGGCCAGCGGTTCAGGCGTGATCGTCAGTGAAGATGGATACATCATCACCAATAACCACGTCATCGAAGAAGCTACCGAGATCAAGGTGACGCTGAACAGCAAGAAATCATACGTCGCGAAGCTGATCGGAAAAGATCCGAGCAGCGACCTGGCACTCCTGAAGATCGAAGGCAAGGGACTGCCCTTCCTGTTGTACGGAAATTCCGACCAGATCAGGATCGGTCAGTGGGTGCTGGCCGTCGGCTACCCGCTGAACCTGGAAACCACCGTCACCGCCGGCATCGTGAGTGCCAAGGCCCGTACCCTGGGACTGAATGCCCGCAAGAGCAACACCCCCATAGAGTCCTTCATACAGACAGATGCGGCCGTCAACCAGGGAAATTCCGGAGGCGCACTGGTCAATGCGAACGGCGAACTGGTGGGCATTGTATCCGCCATCGCTTCTCCCACAGGTGCTTATGCAGGATACTCCTACGCCATTCCGGTGAATATCGTCAAAAAGATCATCAATGATCTGCTAGAGTTCGGCACCGTTCAGCGTGCATACCTGGGCATTTCTTATCTGCCCGAATCAGCCCCTGATGCGGAGCGCGAGAAGGTGGGGTACAAGGAAGGCCAGGGCGTGCTTGTGCTGGATGTTGCAAAGGACGGCGCCTTGTCAGGGTCAGGCATTACCAAGGGCGACTATATTTCAAAAGTCAATGGGGTGAAGGTCACCACCGGCAGCGAAATGGTCGAACAGGTGGCCGGGTACAAGCCGGGTGACAAGATAACGGTCAACTATACCCGAAACGGGAAGGAATACTCCACGCAGGTGACCCTGAAGAACCGCTCTGGCAGTTATGATGTGGTCAAAAGCAGTTCGCTGGAGAATTTCGGGGCCGAATTCGAGACACTCGATGCCAAAAAGGCTAAGGAATACGGAGTCCGCGGCGGGGTGGTCGTTAAGCGTATCGGCAAGGGTGCGATCGACGAACAGACGCGCATGCGCGACGGCTTTGTGATCTACAAAGCCAATGGCCAGGAGGTGAAGAACCTGGAGGAATTCTCCGCCGCTTTGGCCTCCGGGCAGAAGCGGGTAATGCTGGAAGGATTCTACCCCGGATATGAAGGTACGTATCAGTATCCCATCGAACTTGAATAAACTAACGTCGACGAATACATGAAAAAAGGCGGGGCTGAATGCCCCGCCTTTTTAATATCCATCCATCCGGATCGGTCATATTCGTCAACGATGCCAGACCTGATACGACCACGGCTCGAGATCGATGGATCTGTCGGCAGAAAAATCCTGTCGGCTTTCAGTGAACAGCTCCGTAAAGGTTCCGGAGAGACGTTCATCGCGGATGGAGAAATCCCAATGTCGGTAGCTGCTGAAATTGAGTACAACCAATATGGCGCGGCCCTCGGTCTCCCGAAGAAAGCATAGGACCTGGCTGTCATGGGATCCGTGCAGTCGAAGTGCCCTGTCCGTGGAGAAGGCGGGATGCGTTGCGCGCAGTTGCAGCAGTCCCTTGAAGAAGTCGTGCAGCGCCGGAGCGTCTGTCCACCCGATGGGATCACGATCGAAAAAGGCCAGCCGCTTCCGGTTGGGCAATTCCTGTCCGCTGTACATCAGAAAAATCCCGGGCCAGGTGCAGGAGAATACCGCCAGGGGCAGGGCCATCCCCCCATATTTTTCATATTCGGTACCATTCCAGGAATTCTCGTCGTGGTTACTGGTGAACCAGGCCGGCCAGCCGGGATTCTGACGAGGGTCGGCATATCGGTGCAGGATGTCTTCGAGTTGATGGACCTGGTGGTGCCAGGGCTCCAGGAATTCGCGGGTCGCATGCATCCATCGCCAGGCATAGCCGGCATCGAATACCAGCATGTGGTCTGGATTTTCGAGGGGATCCAGTTCTGCGAGCCAGAACAGGGGTTTTATCGGGTCAAGGGCAGCCCGGGCCTCCGCCCAGAAATCGGCCGGCGTGAGCATGGCCATGTCGCAGCGAAATCCGTCGATGCCGCATTGATCGATCCACCAGCGCATGCTGGCGATCATCTCCCGGCGAAGATCGGCATTGCCATAGTCGAGGTCTATGACATCATCCCATCCGTGGGCGTCGTAGAACGCCCCTTCCTCGTTGCGCTTATAGAAATCCGGGCGGGTCAAGGTCCAGTGATGATCGCACCCGGTATGATTGGCGACCCAGTCGATGATGACGCGCATGCCCAGCCGATGGGCTTCGGCCACCACCGCCTGCAGATCTCCAAGTCGGCCGAACTCAGGGTTCACCGACCGGTGATCCGATGCGGCGTAATAGCTGCCGAGGGAGCCCTTACGACCCTTCACAGAGATGGGGGTGACGGGCATGAACCAGAGGATGTCGACACCCATGTCGGCCAATCGGGGCAGATGCCGGCCGAAAGCTTCGAATGTACCCTCGTTCGTGTACTGACGGGTATTCACTTCATAAACGGAAATACGGGAGGCCTGATGTGGCAAGGGGTGTCTGGACATGAGAGATCTGGATTTTCGGAAGGCTAATGGTCATTGGATCGTGACCGGGCCTTTGGTGGGCGAAAAGTAAGACTTTTGATCCGTAGGGGGAAGTTTCGGGCCGTAAATGACGGAGTACAGATACACCCGCTGAACCAAACCCTGCCAAAGGTTGTATCTTTGTGACCAATCCCTCTTTCATGAAGCGCTTCAACGTGCCGGTCACCTACCGGAGTCCCCTCATCACCGCCATCAAGGAGAAACGCCGCCAGGAAGACCGGTTGAAAAAGGACTTCTCTCCCACCCTGCTGGATTTCGGACCGCTGAAGATCGCGCTGGCGCGTCATTTCGGCTTCTGTTACGGAGTGGAAAACGCGATCGAGATCGCTTTCCGGACCATAGAAGAGCATCCCGGCAGACGGATATTCCTGCTGAGCGAAATGATCCACAATCCCTTTGTGAACGACGATCTCCAGGCGAAAGGAGTCAGTTTCCTGATGGACACGAAAGGAAAGATCCTGACGGACCCGGACAGTCTCACCGCAGAAGACATTGTGATCATCCCTGCTTTCGGCACGACGCTGGACATGGAAAAACGCCTGCGTGACAAGGGCATTCCGGTGGAGCGGTACGATACCACCTGTCCCTTTGTGGAAAAGGTCTGGAATCGCTCCGAACAGATCGCACAGAAGGGTTATACCGTGGTGGTTCACGGGAAGCCCTCCCATGAAGAGACCAGGGCCACCTTCTCGCATAGTGCCGCCCACGCCCCCACGATCGTGCTGACGGACATGTCCGAAGCAAGGATCCTGGCGGAGTTCATCACCGGGGAACGTCCGGCGGAGACATTTCAGGAGGTCTTCCGCGGGCGAACCTCAGCCGGGTTCGATATGTCCAGCGATCTGCAACGCATCGGGGTCGTGAATCAAACAACGATGCTGGCGAGCGACACACAGGCCATCGCTGACTTCCTTAAGGATGTGATGACGGACTTTCATGGACTTTCGCAAGATCAGGTCTCAGAACGATTTGCCGATACCAGGGATACGCTGTGCTATGCCACGATGGACAATCAGTCTGCCGTTCAGGGCATGCTGAATACGCCGGCGGACCTGGCCATCGTCGTCGGAGGACGCAACAGCAGCAACACATCGCATCTGGTAGAGCTCTGCGAGCAGCGCCTGCCCACATACTTCATTCGGTCCGCGGCAGATATCATCTCAGACACTTCTCTGCTGCACACCGACTGGCGGACGCAGCAGGAACAACCCATGGAGGGATTCCTGCCCACGGGGAGAGATGTCATCACCATATTGCTCACCAGTGGTGCTTCTTGTCCGGACGCCATGGTGGAGGGAGTGATCCGCAGGCTGACGGAATGCGTTCCGGGTAGTCGCGATGTCGACGCGATCGTGGCCGAATGGGTTTGAAGATTCCCTCCCACTAACAGAGGACATCTCTGCTTATATTTTCAATTGACAAAAGATCCGGAGGTCAGACGGCTAAAGCTCGTTGCCTGGCCCATCCCAGGGCAATGTCCAGCTGTTCCTGTGGCGTGAGGTTAGAGTTGTCGAGCACTATAGCGTCATGTGCCTGACGCAGGGGCGACACTTCGCGATGTGAGTCGATGTAATCCCTGGTTTCGAGGTTACTACGCACATCGGCTTCTGTGATATCTGGATTCTTATCGCGCAGTTCCAGGAAACGCCTGGCGACGCGGATGTCATTGTCTGCAGTCATGAAGATCTTAAGTTCCGCGTCGGGGAATACGACCGTTCCGATGTCCCGGCCATCCATCACGATGCCCCGGTCCTTGCCCATCCTGCGCTGCTGGGCCACGGCGAAGTCGCGCACCCGACCGATGGCGGCGACATCGCTGACGCGCTCGGCCACCGACAGGTCGCGGATCAGATACTCCACATTCTCGCCGTTGAGATGCATATGTGCTCTGCCCAGTTCGGCATTGAAGTGGAAGGAGAGCTCAATGTGCTGCAACGCGCGGTCGACCTGACCCATGTCGGTCCAGTCGATATGATGCCTTGTGAAATATAGCGTGATCGCGCGATACATCGCGCCGCTGTCGATGTATACGAAACCCAGTCGGGATGCGAGTTCCCTCGCCAGGGTGCTTTTACCGCAAGACGACCATCCGTCGATGGTGATGATAATAGGTCTGATGTATTGGTTGGCCATGATCTGGAGGGCAAAATTGTGGATATTGACTCAAAGTGCAAAATCACTCCGGGCTTCGGCCGACAACTTGCATGGTTTGGCTTACATTCGCACATCACAATCCCCCTCCCTCATGTTGAAGATCGGCATATTCGGTGTTGGCCATCTGGGCAAGTTCCATGTGCAGAACTGGCTGAAGATCGAGGGTGTCGAGCTGACCGGATTCTATGACCCGAACGACGCGGTAGCGCGGGAGGTATCTGACAGTTATGGGATCACCCGTTTCGAACGCATGGAGGAACTCCTGGATGCAGTCGACGCGGTGGACATTGTGGTTCCGACGGACCACCACTTTCGGCTTTGCGAGGCAGCACTGCGCCGGGGCCGTCATGTTTTTGTAGAGAAGCCGATGACCCAGACGCTTGAGCAGGCGCGGATCATCCTTGACCTGGTGAAGGAGTCGGGCGTAAAATTCCAGGTTGGGCATGTTGAGCGTTTCAATCCCGCTTTGCTGGCTTTGCGTGACAGGCCGGTTCAGCCGATGTTCATTGAAGTACACCGGCTGGCAGAATTCAAGCCCAGGGGCACGGAAACCAGTGTGATCCTGGACCTCATGATCCATGATATCGACATCATCCTGCACCTGGTGCGCAGTGAAGTGAAACAAATTCATGCCAGCGGGGTGGCGGTCATGACCGAAAAGCCTGATATCGCCAATGTCAGGATCGAATTCAACAATGGTTGCGTTGCCAACCTGACCTCCTCGCGCATTTCGATGAAGCGGATGCGCAAGATGCGCCTGTTCCAGAAGGATGCTTATATCGGAATCGATTTCCTTGAAAAGAAGACAGAGATCATCAAGATGAAGGGCCCCGGCGACGAGCGGCTGTTCACCTTTGACCTCGAAACGCCTCAGGGGTTACGGACCATCGCCATCGACAATCCGGTCGTCCATGAAGACAATGCCATCCGGTTGGAACTCACCGCCTTCCGGGATGCGATCGTCAACAACACGCCTGTGGCGGTCAGCGAACTGGATGGTTACATGGCGCTGGATGTCGCGCACCAGATCCTGCAGAAACTGGAACAGTCGTCCCAGGGCGGACTTTCAACATCCGAATGATCCGCAGGCGTAAAATAGAAGCCGGATGGTATCTGTTGTCGGATTTCGCGACCTACGCGCTTGCGTTCCTGTGCGTCGCACTCCTTTGGCGTGATACCCTTGCAAACATGGGCCGCTCAATGTCCCCGCTACAGTGGCCATTCCTGCTCGCAGGTACGCTGGTCATCATCTTCGGGCATGCGCTGAACGGCGCCTACGAATCCCTGTACAACAAATCGAGATGGAATGAGACGGTGCATGTGTTGCTGGCATCTATTCCGGCAACTGCAATGATCCTCTTCACAGGTACAGAGGATTTCCCTTCATCGTCCTGGGTGGCTATTCTGGCACGGCTGCCGCTGATGCTTGGATGTCTGACCTTCCTGCCAGCCATCGCCCGACTGTTGATCCTCGGTCGCGTAAAACGTCAGCTGTCGGAGGGACTTATCTCCTTCGACACACTGGTCATCGGTGATAGTCCCGCACTCCGTGAAGCATGTCGCGAGGTCGTAGCATCTGCCCGCTGGACGGGTCACCGGTTTGCCGGGTATCTTTCGCCCGATGGGATGGAGATCACGGGCATTAGCGAAGCTTTGCGTTTGGGTAGCCTCGGGGATGTTGAGCGGATCATAGCGGAAAGGGATATCCGAGTGGTGGTCCTTTCGCTGGAACAAAAACAGGCATCCGGTGCAGATCGTCTGTTACAGATCCTCTCGGGCATTGATGTGCAACTGAAAATGGTACCTGGTACGCTGGACATCCTTTCCGGCTCTGTGCGCACCAGCAATGTCCTGGGCACAGCATTCATCGATATACGGACCGATCTGCTGCCGGCCTGGCAGCAGCATGCAAAGCGTGCGATCGACATCATCCTGTCATCTGCCGGTCTGATCCTGCTTTTCCCCCTGCTGATCTTCGCCGCCATCCGCGTTCGGCTGTCATCCCCGGGGCCGGTTCTTTTTGCACAGGAGCGGGTGGGGTATAAGGGCAAGCGATTCATGATCTATAAATTCCGATCGATGCACCAGGGTTCAGAACCCGATGGTCCGAAATTGTCATTTCCGGGAGATCCAAGGGTCACCCCCTGGGGCCGGATCATGCGGAAGTGGCGGATCGACGAACTTCCACAACTATGGAATGTCATCCGTGGCGACATGAGCCTGGTAGGTCCGCGGCCGGAAAGGGCCTACTACGTCGAGCGGCTGGTAGGGATCGAACCATTCTATGCGTATCTTACGAAAGTGAAGCCCGGCATCACCAGCTGGGGGATGGTCAAGTACGGATATGCAGAGGATCTGGAGCAAATGGCCGAACGGATGAAATACGACCTCGTATATCTCGAGAACATCTCCCTGGCACTCGATCTTAAGATCATGGTGCACACGATCAGGATCATCCTCCTCGGTAAGGGAGTATGACCGGCATCCTGCCTAACGGGTACGTATACACGAAAAATAAGCCATGTCGGAGGTCCGCTACATCAGGGGGTGCGATCTGGATCGTGAGCGATGGGACAAGCTCATGCAGTCGGCACCCAACGCGGATCTTTTCGGTTCGTCCGTTTTCCTGGACGCCATGACCGATGGCTGGGATGCCGTCGTCTTCGGCGATTACGAAGCGGCCCTTCCACTGCCGGTGCGGCTCAGATGGGGAGTTCGTTATATCTGCACCCTGCCATTCTGCGGTCCATTTTCCATTTATGGTAGTTTAGGGGCAAGCTACACATCAGCGCAGATGCTGGCTGCGATTCCCCGGGACCTGGTGCGTTGCGACCTTAACCTTTGGACGGAAGCACCGGTGCCGCCAGGATGGCAGTCCACCAGCCGCAACAATCATCTGCTGGATCTTTCGGAGGGATATGCTTCCATCCGAAGCAGGTATCATGCCACCGCTAGAAACCTGCTGAACCGGGAAATAGATGCGGGTCTGCAGCTGGTATCAGCGCATCCAATATCATCACAAACCCGGATGGCAAGGCAGTCAGGCGCTTTGGGCACAACCAGCCGGAAGGATCTTCTCCGTTTCGAAAGCCTTTGTGAACGATGGCCTGAAACGGGTGAACTATTATCATTAGCGATCTGCGCATCGGGCGGTGAGGCGCGGGCAGGCGGTGTATTTCTACGGAGTCATCAACGATTACATTACCTGCTGGGCTGGAGTGACCCGGAGGGCAGAAAAGTCAATGCGTCGCGCCTGATCCTGGACCATGTCATCCGGATGTATTCTGGTCAGTCCCTTACGCTGGATCTCGAGGGTTCGGATATTCGGGGAGTGTCACAATTCTTCGAATCGTTTGGCGCCATTCCGTATCGATATCAGTTCCTTCGTCGTGACCATCTACCGGCTTTGCTCCGGCACGCTCTCAAGCTTCGTGATCGGTTATCCGGAGGGGCTTAGCGTCTGACCTCAACTCCAACCCTCCAAGCGTGGGGGGACTCTCCAAGGGTGGGGGGACCCTCCAAGCGTGGGGTAACTCTCCAAGAGTTGGGGACCCTCCAAGAGTTGGGTAACTCTCCAAGCGTGGGGGGACTCTCCAAGGGTTGGGGGACTCTCCAAGCGTGGG
>JAJTFQ010000070.1 GCA_021299955.1 Chitinophagaceae bacterium | reverse complement strand
CTGACACCGCTGACCCTGCCGGGTCGCGATGGTGGACTGACGGTTTCCGGTGTGGATCAGACCGGTGCACCCTACACGAAGGTCTGGAATGTGGTGGATCTGGATACCTACTATAACAACTTCGGCAGTGCCTATCCTGGTCAGTTCGTTTACAAGACTGATTTCGTGAAGCTTCGGAGGATGGTGGTTCGTTACAATGTACCTGCTTCCATGGTCAAATTGGTCAAGGCCCAGTCTGCGACCATAGCATTGACGGGAATGAATCTGGCCATCCTGTACCGCGATAAGAAGATCAGGGAAGCCGGCCTGGATCCGGAGATGCAGGAGACGGTTGGAAACGCACAGGGTAGTCAGGGTGTGGCCATGCCCAAAACCAGAAATATCGGTATTGCCGTCAACATCAAATTCTAACACCATCAATTCCAAGCGATATGAAAAGTATTCAATTGAAAATATGGTCCATTACGGCAGGCATGTTGACCTTGCTCTTCGTTCCTTCCTGTAAGAAGGGAAGCCTGACGGACATCAACATCAATCCCGACGCCATTTCCTATGTGGTGCCTGACTATTCTTTCACGGCGGCCGTGCTGGCCAGCATTCCGGGTCAGAATTTCAGGGCGCTCGGTCAGGGTCTCCAGTATTTTTCCACCTACAAGGAAGTGCCTGCGGTGGGAGACAAGTTTTACAATTTCAATGGCACCGCAGCCACGTTTGACATTTACAGTTTGCAGTGGAACAGGCTGTTGAAGTTGTCTGCGATCCTGAAAAATCCGGATGATGTCAACAAGAAAGCGGCCTGTGAGATCTTGAGGATCCTGGCTTTTCACGCGCAGACGGACATCATTGGCGATATGCCCTACAGCGAAGCCATGAAGGGACTGGACAACCTCAAGCCTAAGTATGACACGCAGAAAAACATCTACCTGGCGATGTTGAACGAGTTGGATGCTGCCCTGCGTTCGATGGATCCTGCCAAGCCGAATGTGTTCGGTAATGCGGATCCTTATTTCAAGGGAGATGTGGCCAAATGGAAGAAGTTCGGCTACACGCTGATGATGCGCCTGGGCATGCGGCTGTCGGATATTGAATCCGCAACCGCCAAAACATGGGTTGAAAAGGCTGCACAGGGTGGCGTGATGACGGCCAATACCGATATTGCCTATATCAAATATGCCAATGTGACCGGGCAGTTCAACCCGCGTTCCGTGACGATGATCTCTGGTGACTTTGCAAGTCCGGGCGGCGATAATGTCGAAGGCAGCAAGTGGTCGGGGAAGTTCATCGATCACCTGAAGGCGACGGCAGATCCCCGTTTGAAGGTGATATCCGTGGTATGGGTTCCGTCTGGAGGTACTTATACACCGAACAACACACCCGCCACTCAAAAGGGCATGGTCAACGGCAGTATCAATACCAGGCCGGGCGATTTCGATACTTATTCCGAGCCTTCGCTCCTTTACATCGACCGTGGTGCACCGATCATCACCATGGGCCCAGCCGAAGCCTATCTGCTCCTGGCGGAGGCTGCGCTGAGGGGTTGGAATGTCGGCACGACCGAAAAGCAGGCGTATGACAATGGTGTCCGCGCGGCCATGGCTCAGTGGGCGCTCTTTCCTTCCATCGCCCCACATTCCGGGAACATCCCCACGGCTGAGGTGGATGCCTATCTGCTGGCAAATGCCTATCCGACTTCCGGCAATTTCGAAACCCGGCTGCAGACCATTTCTACCCAGAAATGGGTATCGATGCTGGGCGATGACTATGAGGTCTATTCCAACTGGCGCAGGACCAAGTATCCTGTCTTCAATTACGCCAACTGGAAATCTCCGACCGGTGCCCTGATATCCTATCCGGGCAATGTCACGGCAGGTAAGATGTGGCGCAGGTTCTCGCTTCCGCTCAGTGAGCGGAACACCAACAACGCCAATTACCTGGATGCGATCAAGCGTCAGGGATATACGGAGCAGGAATCCGATCTGTTGCAAGGCAGAATGTGGTGGGATGTAGGACCGAAGACAGGCCAGAATTGACCCATGCTTAGCATATGTAAGAAAGGGGAGCCTCGGCTCCCCTTTCTTATTTTCGCTGAACGGCCTTCATTGAGAAGGCAGGCTACATCTTCAAAGCATCCATATCCAGTGTACCTTTGCAGATATCATAAACACCAGTCACATGGCAGAACAGCAATTCAAGAATCACGCGCGTTATCATCCACTGTATCATTACATCGCCACACCATTGATCACCGGAGGGCTGATATGGACGCTTATTCGTCTGTTCAACAGCGACCCTTCCGGGTTTCAGCAGTCTTTGATTGACGCATTGTTGTTCATCATTGCCTTCATACTTGGTGTCTTGGTCAGAACCTATGCCCTGAAAGTTCAGGATCGGGCCATACGTGCCGAGGAATCGCTCCGGCATTTCATTCTGACCGGCAAGCCGCTGGATAGCCGATTGCGGCTTGGACAGATCATTGCACTCCGGTTTGCTTCAGATGAGGAGTTTCCGGAACTGGCCCGTCAGGCAGTTGACCAATCCATGACAGTGAAGCAGATCAAGGAGTCCATCCGCCAATGGCGTGCCGATCATCATCGGGTTTGATGATCCATCGCCTCATTGGATCTTTTCCAGTGTCTCTGATACGATGATCGTCATGGGTTGTTGATTTCTGATGATCAGAAAGCGATGGGTCTGTTCGAAACCCTTGTCGGACAGGTATTTAGCAAAATCCGTCACTTTGGAGAGTTTCTGCCCATTGACGGCGAGCAGCAGGTCTCCCTTTTTGAATCCCCACATTTCCGGTCGGCTTCCGGTCGGGATGTTTTCCAAACCTATGCCCTGTTCTCCAAGTGAGACGCCATATGCAGACAGATCATTCCCGATGGGTTCAGACAGCGTGATGCCATACCAGGTTGCTGAGATGGCAGGTAGTTTGACGTTTGCATCTTTTCGAATCTTCAAAGCGGGGATCTCCGGTTGTTTGGCGATCTTCTTCAGGGATGGTTTTTTCACCCCGTAGCGATCCATCGGAAAGTTCCGGAATCCTGTGGCTTTCGATAATCCTTCCGCTGTCAATCTAAAATCTCCCCCTGCTGCGTCGATGAATGCGGGATCCAGGACGACCGATAGGCTGTCGCAATTATTTTGGCTGAATTTATGGCGATCATTTTCGTTGGACATGAAGAAGTTGCGATCGACTTCCAGTCCCCATTTGCCTTTTTTGTCGATGGCGGCATCCATAATGGCCGGCCTGTGGGCTGTGAAAACGATGTTTTGGGTGAAAACATCTCCGCTGTTCGGGTACCAGACATGGGGGTGCAACCCATTGTTGATGATGATATTATTGGTGGCCATGCGGTTATAACCTTCCCGCATTTTGAGTCCTCCATTCAGGAGCAGGTTGTCATAGATCCGGTACCAGGACGAGCCGTCGTCGAGGTCAATGTCCCAACCATGGTCGCAGCGCCAGCGGTTCTGCCGGATCGTGTTGGAATCAAGCATGTCCAGGAACGGTAGTCCCGGATCCGCTTTCACTTCCGGGACCGTCTGCTTGATATCCGGTGTCCAGTAGCGGTCGCGTCCCCAGGAATTGAAACTGCCGTGGTCACCGGTTTCCAGGACGGTGTTGAACACATCACATCCTTCGATGAGATGACCGCCGAAGGTTCCTTCGCTGATGTTGATCCCCGCCCTTGGTACGTCGTAGATCGAACAATCCCGAACGGTGATGCGGTGCGCCATGGAGATCTGCACGGGAGATGTCTGTTTTTCCACCCGTCCGGTCCGGGTGATGAGGCAGTCTTCTACAAGACAGTTTTGCGGGAAATTGCGGGTTTTGGGGCCGGGCGTCCGGTCGATCGACGCAAAGTTCTGTGCCCCATATCTGAATAATGGGCTTCTGACAGATTCCGGGTCTCCCACGAAGGCCACCCCGTTGGCTCCGGCATCGTGGATGTAGCATCCTCTAATGAGGATGTTTCGGTTGTAGTTGTTGACGAAGACGGCATTCCCTCCGACCTGGTCGAATTCCGCATCGAGGATCCGACAGTCTTCTGCTCCGTTGAAGATGATGGCTCCGCCGCGATAGGTGGTCCAGTCGGAACGCAGGAGCGGTTCGCGGTTCTGCATGAACGTGCGACTGGTATGCCGGAATACAAATCCTTTCAGGGTGATGTTTTTCACCGGCCGGGTCATAGAGCCGTTGAATTCGAACAGATGGGGAAGTCTTACGATCTCGATCTTTGCCCTGGACAGGTCGGTGCCCGTTTCCGGCATGAAGTACAAACGTCGGGCTTCGGCATCCAGGAACCACTCTCCCGGTGCATCCAGTTCCTCGAAAACATTCTCCACCATCCGGTATGCGGGATGTTTTGGGGATGGTCTGTTGTTCTGCCAACCACCTTCCTCAATCAGCGATCCATTGGGATATTTTCCCTTCACCAGCCAGTGCATATCGCCCCAGAGCGACTGGTGCATGGCATGTATGTAGGCGCCTTTTGGATCTTTCCAGCTCGCAATGCGTTCGGGTTGCAGGGGATCGTTGAGGCTGTCCTTTTTCATGTCGTGCCGCAGGTTCCAGGTATCGAAGACATTCTTACCGGCCACGGCATTTGGAAATCGGGCCATACGCTGACGGACTCCATTGACGTAGAGCTGATCGAGTGCTGTGCCGGCAGGAACCTCGGCGACATAGAGGCCTTTGGAGATCTCCGTCCATTTAGGCCGGATCTTGCTGCCACCGCTGATGACCACCGATCCTTCCCGTTCGGCCATGAAACACAGGGCAGGTCTGTTATCTGTGCTGTCAAATTTGATCGTTTCCGGGAGATAATAGGTGCCGGCTGCGAAGATCACATTGACGGGAACATTGGGAGCCTTGTTCCTGGATATTTCCTGTGCACGTCTGAAACTGGCTACTGGTCTGGCTTTGGTACCATCGAATGTATCCTTTCCCTGAGTTGAAATGTAAATGTTCAGCGTATCGTTCTGCCATTTGCTGTTGATGCCGAGTTCTGTAGCCTGACTGATCAGGACATTTGCGAGGAGCAGGAGCGCTGGAATTCCGAGTTTCTTCATAACCTGTGGAAGATGGATGTGTTGACGTCCAAAAGATACGAAGGAAGGGCCTCCCGATCACCTTATCTTTTGATGCGGCGAATTGCTTATTTTAGATGGCGATCGATCCCGCGGGATCGATGAATCGATCGCTTGTCACATACCACCAACATGCAGCAAATCGCGCCCTCCCAACATCATTCCCCCCAATCCTCGCTGTCGTCAACCGGAAGGATCATGTTTGCCCTGATGATCCTGCTGAGTCCCATCTTTGTTCAGGCACAGGATCAGGTTTCTGCTCCCATCTCTTTGCTGGGTCGACTGCATCCGATGATCATTCACTTTCCCATTGTGCTGCTCATCGCTGCACTGGCCTTTGAACTCATGGATCGCCGGCGAAAAACAGAGGTCTACCGACAGGCGGTTCAACTGCTGGTGATCAGCGGGATGGTTGCTTCCATACTCAGTGTGGTCTTCGGGTTGGCCCTGGCATCTTCAGGGGAATATGGTGAAGAACAGGTGTCTACCCACCGCTGGACGGGCATCTTCACTGCCCTTTTTTCCGTCATCACGATGGCAGCCTACCGGATGCAACGTCCCGGGCTGGGATTCATCATGCTGATCATCACTGTTTTCAATGTGGTTGTCACCGGACATCTCGGAGGCGAGATCACCCATGGCGAAGGTTATCTGACCGCGGGTTTGTCCGGCTCTTCCGAAGTGGAGGAGGGTGCGGGAGACGAACAGGTGCCGCATGGTGTCTTTTTGGCCTCGCTGAAAACGCCGTTGTCAGAGGATCAGGTGCAGGGATTGAATCTGCGTGTCCGATCTATCCTGGCACATAGTTGTTATTCCTGCCATGGTGCGGGTAAGGTAAAGGGCATGCTCCGGTTGGATTCCAAAGATGCCATCTTCGAAGGCGGGGAACACGGGCCGGTGCTCGTGGCCGGAAAGCCTGAGGAGAGTGAAATGATCCGTCGCGTGACGCTTCCGCGGGGTCACAAGGAGGCGATGCCGGTCAAGGGCAAGCCACTGACGGCCGAAGAGATCGATGTTTTGCGTCAATGGATAAAAATGGGTGCACCCTGGCCGACCGGTCCGCTGCGCAGTTTGTATCGTGTGGCATCCTTGGAGCCCAGACTGCCGGCGATCCCGCCGGCGAAGCCGGGACTGGATCAGCCGATCGATCTGTTCGCAGACGCCTATTTCAAAAAGAAGGGTGTCGAATGGCCAGAGTCGGTCGATGACCGGACCTACTATCGCCGGGTGAGTCTCGATATCATCGGTCTGTTGCCAAACCCCGATAGTCTGGATCGGTTTGTGGCCGATCCTGATCCCGGAAAGCGGGAGCGTCTGGTGGACGAACTTCTGTCGAGGGATCACGATTATGCGCAGCATTGGCTGACCTTCTGGAACGACTTGCTACGGAATGACTATAGTGGGCCGGGCTACATCACGCGCGGACGTTATGACATTACGCGCTGGCTATATGCTTCTTTACAGAACAATAAGCCATACGATCGCTTTGTCCGTGAGTTGATCGATGCCGACAGCAGTTCGGAAGGATTCATTCGCGGTATCCGCTGGCGCGGGGAGGTCAATGCCAGTCAGCGCGTCGAAATGCAGGCAGCACAGAATGTCTCGCAGGTATTCTTCGGATTGAATCTGAAATGTGCCTCCTGCCATGACAGTTTCATCAGCGACTGGAAGCTGGACGATGCTTATTCCTTTGCCAATCTCTTTGCTGATTCGATGCTGCAGATTTATCGTTGTGACAAGCCCACGGGTCGAATGGCAGGACAGCGCATGCTTTATCCGGCATTGGGCACCATCGACAGCACGGCCGATCGTGCAGCCCGGTTGAAGCAGTTGGCCGCACTGACGGTCCAGCCGTCGAACGGACGACTTTATCGGACCCTCGTGAATCGGATATGGGCCCAGGTCATGGGCAGGGGGATCGTTGAGCCTGTCGATGCGATGGATAATCGGCCCTGGAGCCAGGATCTGCTGGATTGGATGGCCTGGGATTTTGCTCAGAACGGATCGGATGTCAAGCGTTTACTGCGCCAGATACTGGTTTCCCGTACCTACCAACTGCCGTCGGTGACATTATCGGACCCCGAAGCGGTGATGTCGAAGGATTTCGTTTTCCGCGGGATGCTGAGGCGGCGGATGAGTGCCGAACAGTTTGCGGATGCCGTGGGCATGACCCTGCATCCGTTGTATGCGGATTCCATGATCGCGAAGAAGCGGCTGCCCAGCGGCATTCAGTATTGTGCGCCGTTCACGAGGGCTTCTATGGTGATGAACGACCCTTTCCAGCGATCCCTCGGCAGGCCCACCCGCGAGAACGTATCTACCGGACGTGTTTCACAGGCCAGTCTGTTACAGGCCCTGGAACTGACGAATGGCGGACTTTTCCACGAAACCATCAAAACGGCCGCGGGAGCCTGGTCGGTTCGCCACCCAGATGCCCGAACCCTGATCTCGGAAGCCTATCGAAGGATGTTTGGGCGGATCCCCACCCATCGGTAGTCCGATCTTTTGGAAAGGACCCTGGGCAAACCCTAGCGCATCGATCAGGCAGAGGATTTCTTCTGGAGTATGTCCCTTCACCCTGAGTTTCAGTTAATAAATTGATAAACAAACACTTAATAAGAAACTAAACCATGGCATCGATGAACAGGGACTGGAGTCGCAGGCGTTTTCTGGGCAGTGGTACGGCTGCGGCGCTGGCAACAATGGCGGCCGGTTCGCCCATACCGGCATTCTTGAGCGGTTGCGGATCCAAAAAGCCGGTCGACGCTACTGCCGACACGGTCATCCTGTTGTGGATGGCCGGCGGGATGGCGCATACGGAGACCTTCGATCCCAAGGCCTATACGCCGTTTGAGACGGGATTGGAGGCCAACCGGGTGCTGAGCACGTTTCCTTCCATTCCAACGGCACTGGATGGCATCCGGTTTTCCGAAGGGCTGTCATCGATCGGGAAGGTGATGGATCGCGGGACGTTGATCCGCTCCTATGTGGCCGCAGATCTGGGTCATATCCTGCACACCCGTCATCAATATCACTGGCATACCTGCTACGAGCCGCCGCAGTCGGTACTCGCGCCGCATATTGGCGCATGGATCGCAAAGGAGAAGGGGCCGATGAACCCTGTGATCCCGGCTTTCATTGACATTGGGCAGCGGTTCACGGTCGGTGAGGGGGAGGAGTTGAAGGCCTTCCATTCGGCCGGATTCCTGGGCAGCGAATACGGACCCTTTATGATCCCGGATCCCTCCATCGGCCTGGAAAGTGTGCTCCCTCCGGCCGGCATGGATATCAAGCGGTTCGAACGCAGGAACCGTCTCTACAAGGAGTTGGTGGACAATAGTCCCCTGGGCGCTCATGGCAGTGATTACCAGCGGGAATCGCTGATCCGATCCATGGAGCAGTCGTACCGGTTGTTGAAATCTCCGGAGGCCGAGGCTTTTGACCTCAGCCGGGAACCTAAGTCTTCCTATGATGTGTATAATACCGGTAAGTTCGGCCTGGGTTGTCTGATGGCCAAGCGTCTGGCAGAACGGGGTGCGCGTTTCATCAGTGTCACCACGGAATACGTGCCCTTTTTTGGGTTTGATACGCACGAGAACGGGCATACCCGCATGGCCGACATGAAAAAACTGATCGATGCGCCGGTGGCTCAGCTCATCCTGGACCTCGAAAAAAGTGGTCGGCTGGATCGCACGCTCATCATTCTGGCGAGTGAATTCAGCCGGGATATGATGGTGGAGGGACGGCCGGAATTGAAGGTACAGGAACAGGTTCGTCAGCCTGATATCATCACGGAATTGAAGCATTATGGCATGCACAGGCATTTCACCGACGGGTGCTCCGTGCTAATGTTTGGTGGTGGTATCCGCAAGGGATATGCATATGGAAAGACGGCAGATGAACGCCCCTGCAAGACCATCGAGAAGCCGGTGAAGGTCGACCAGTTGCATCAGACGATCTATCAGGCGCTGGGGATTCCTGCGGATCTGAACTACGAAGTGGAGGGTCGTCCTTTTTATACCACGCCGGACGGAAAGGGACAGGCCATAACGGAGATCCTTTCAAAAGCCTGAGGCATCGGTTCTTTGCATTGAACCAGGCATCTTTCAGGTTGTTGGAGAGAAATGACAGATCACAAGACCTACACGATCGCCGAGATGGGTGGCTGGGAGCGATTCTACCGCGCCAATTTCCTGAATTCGATCAGTGGTTTCAAGCCGCTGAACCTGATCGCCACCGTGGATGCGCAGGGGGTGAGTAACCTGGGTTTATTCAGCAATATTGTTCATCTCGGTGCGGATCCGGCACTGGTTGGTTTTGTCAATCGGCCCCGCGAGGCTGCCCCCCACACCCTGGGTAACATTGAGCGGAGCGGATTTTATACCATCAATCATGTTCATCCTGAGATACTTGCACGTGCACATCAGTGCAGTGCCAAGTATCCGGACGGAGTCAGTGAGTTTACCGAGACCGGTCTTACGGAGGAATGGGTTGACGGGCTTTCGGTGCCTTATGTCCGGGAAAGCCTCATACGCTATGCCCTTGAGCTGGTGCAGGTCAATCCGATCCCGATGAACGGGACATTTTTTGTGATCGGTCGGGTATTGCAGGCTCAGCTTGACCCATCGCTGGTATCCGCCGATGGCTTCATCGATATCAGCCGTGCGGATTCCCTCGTCAGCACGGGTCTGGACGCCTACGGCCGGGTCAGCGCCCTGGCACGCTACCGATATGCCAAGCCGGACAAGGTTTCGGAACAGATCCCATGGGTTTCCTGATCTGTTAGCAGTCTATTCATTCAGGGATGGCCACCCGGGAACGATTGCATGATTTCCTCGCACAAGCATGCGGAAAATGCTGAAATTGACGGGTAATGAAATTCCTCCTGACGATGATCGACTTCACTTTTCGGCTATGGACGCTTTCCCTTCTTTTTGCATTATCTCCGCTGATGATCCATGCGCAGAAGGCGCATCCCGTGGAGTTGACCGTGGCACAGGATGGCTCCGGAGATCATCGTACCATCCAGGAGGCTGTCCAGGCCTGCCGTGACCTGGGCGAAAAGCGGGTGAAGATCCATATCAGGAAAGGGATCTATCGGGAGAAACTGGTGATCCCTTCCTGGAAGACCAATCTTTCACTGATCGGGGAAGATCGGGATTCGGTGATCATCACCGGGAATGATCACACGGGCAAGCCGGTGCCCGGCGGTCGGGATATGCATGGCCTGGGCTAAGAAACTGACGATGGCAGATATTCAGGACTATACTGCTGAAAAGGTGCTGGGAGCATTTGTCCATCACTACTGATCTCAGTTGATGATTATATCTATTGATTCCTGCTTAATTCCTTGAAATCATATCAAAAAAACTCTAAACATGTTTGACATGATTCTAAGTTCTTACTTAAATTGTAGATATTCTTTATCATTCCAAACCCAGCGATCATGACCAAGAAGATCTTTCTGAACGAATCGGAAATGCCCCGGCAGTGGTACAACATTGTAGCCGACATGCCCAACAAGCCGCTTCCTCCGCTGCATCCCGGCACCAAACAGCCGGTGGGTCCGGAGGATCTGGCTCCCTTGTTTCCCATGGAGTTGATCAAGCAGGAGGTTTCTGCTGACAGATATGTAGACATACCGGATCAGGTTCGGGATATCTATCGGATCTGGCGTCCGTCACCCTTGTTCAGGGCCACGGGTTTGGAAAAGTTGCTGGATGCACCGGTAAAGATCTATTACAAGTATGAGGGTGTAAGCCCCAGCGGTTCCCATAAGCCAAATACGGCCGTACCTCAGGCCTATTACAACATGCAGGAGGGTGTCAAGAAGATCACGACGGAAACGGGTGCGGGTCAGTGGGGCACGGCATTAAGCTTCGCCTGTCAGCAGTTTGGCATCGAGTGCGATGTATACATGGTGAAGATCAGTTATGATCAGAAGCCATATCGCAAGATCATGATGAACACCTTCGGGGCGAACGTCTATGCATCCCCGAGCAATCGCACGCAGGCGGGACGGAATATCCTGGCACAGGATCCAAATTCAACGGGCAGTCTGGGTATTGCCATCTCCGAAGCGATCGAGATGGCCGCCCAGGATCCTCATACAAAATATGCGCTGGGATCTGTATTGAACCATGTGTTGATGCATCAGACCATCATTGGTCAGGAGGCAGAAAAGCAGTTGGAGATCGCCGGAGACTTCCCGGATGTGGTGATCGCCCCGCTGGGAGGAGGTTCAAACTTCGCAGGGATTGCTTTCCCCTTCCTGCGTCACAACCTGATGCATGGCAAGAACGTTCGCGCGGTTGCAGTAGAGCCGGCTTCTTGTCCGAAGCTGACGAAGGGTAAGTTCATGTATGATTTTGGCGATACCGCCGGCTACACGCCTTTACTGCCGATGTACACGCTCGGTCATAATTTCCGTCCGGCGGCGATCCATGCCGGTGGTTTACGTTATCACGGCGCCAGTGTCTTGTGCAGTCAGCTGCTGAAAGATGGCCTGATCGAAGCCGCACCATTCTGTTCAACATGTGTGGACATGGTTTCGTGGATATGCAGGCGTACGCAGATTATTTCGATGGCAAACTCAACAACCACGAGTTCACTGAAGAGGAGCTGTTCGGCAATCTCCCGGAGATCGATGCCTTGCAGCCGACGGCCTGATAGAACGCATCAGGGATATGAAAAAGGCGGACGTGAGATCACTCGCGTCCGCCTTTTCATTTATCGAAAAGCCCGACATCGTTGAGGATCAGCGCATCGGCACTTCCATCAGCAGGATCTCTGATCCGTCGCTGTTCGATCTAAGCGTAAATCCTTCGGTATCCCAGATGCCCAGTCCATCGCGGCTGTCGAGTTCGAATCCTTCGATGTGAAAAGATCCGGACAGCACGAAAGCATACACACCGTTTCCGGTTTTTTTCATGGAGTATTCAAGGGTTTTGCCGGCGGAGCAGTTGCCAATGTGGAACCATGCATCCTGATGGATCCATACGCCTGCATCATTTGGATCCGGAGACAAGACCTGCAGCAATACGTCGCGCTTGTCTTCCTCCCGGATGGTCATCTGATCGTATCTCGGCGTCACGTTGCGTTTGTTGGGGAATATCCAGATCTGCAGGAATTTGACGGCTTCGTCGGCATTTTTATTGTATTCGCTGTGTTGGATTCCGGTGCCCGCACTCATCACCTGGATATCGCCTTTTTTGATGACGGCCACGTTGCCCATACTGTCGCGGTGCTGCAGATCTCCCTCCAGGGGGATGCTGATGATCTCCATGTTGTCGTGCGGATGCGTCCCGAAGCCCATCCCTCCGTGAACGGTATCGTCGTTCAGTACCCGCAGCGCCCCGAAATGCATTCTTTGAGGATCGTGGTAACCGGCAAAGCTGAAGGTGTGGAAACTTTTCAGCCAGCCATGGTCTGCCTTTCCGCGATTATCCGCCTTATGAAGCACTGTCTTCGACATACGATTCGATTTATACTGCAAAG
>JAJTFQ010000069.1 GCA_021299955.1 Chitinophagaceae bacterium | reverse complement strand
CAAAACTGGACCAGTCACAAGAAGCAGATAAATTCTTGTTCTTTTTATTTGGGATCGCCACTCGTGTACTTGCCAATTTCAGAAGGAAGGCAAAGCTTATGGAGCTTGATGAACTGCCTGAGTCAGATCACTTTCAGTTGCCTGAAGCTACCAGACGATCAGAGATGGATTTTCTGTACAAAGCGCTGTCCTTATTACATGCAGACCAACGAGACGCACTGGTCTTCTTTGAGATGGTCGGATTCTCCGTACGGGAGATCGCCGACCATCAGAAGAAATCCGAAGAGGCTATAAGACAATCTTTATCCCGAGGCAGGAAAAAGCTCCTTGAGATATTAAAAAACAATGCAGAATATAAAAATTCGATGCCATGAATGATGAAGCATTGCAAACATTATTTGAAGAGATAAGAAATACCCCGCCGGAGACTGGAGTCAACGAAGTGTCCGGTTGGCTAGATGCTGCATCAGCCGTATCAGCAGGAACTGGTGTATCAACACGCCCAATGATCATGAAAATCACAACCATCACTTCTATGTTGGCCATCACTATCCTGGGAGCCATTTACATCACTTCAGCGGATAAGGACGCTGAAAAAAGCATAATTCCAATATATCAGTTAGAAAAGGCGATCACCAACCCTACAAAACCGCCACTGGCACCTCAACCTGGAGAAAAGGAGAAATTCAAAAATGACACCATTTCCCTTCCTAATGATGGGTATCCAACAGACCTTCAACCAGTGGATGATTTCCAGGAGAGTCCCATTCCGCAAACTGAACATAAAATCATCACTTTACCTGTCATCCAGGATATATCCGATACCATTGTCGCCCCTGAAATTCAGGCCAATGAAGCCACTTCCGGAAAATGGAGATCATTTCATGACAGCCTTTATATTGACACCATTTTCAATGGCGTCAAAAAATTGATATTCGCCGGAAGGATCGCCAACAAAATAATGGTCGTAGGTGATCAGCGCAATAATGTGAGCATGACCTACTCCTATAGTTATCGGGCCAAGGGGATTTTTGTTGGGAAAAGTCAATGTGAGGTTGGGTTTCAAAAGGTTGATTCGGTACTTACGATCCAAGTGGAACAAAAATCGACCGTGAATGTAGGCGTAAGTTTCACCAAACTGGCAAGCAGTATGACCTTTGAAGTACCCGAAAATATCGCTATTGAAGTCACTGCAAGTTATGGGGACATCGAGATCAAGGAAATGAGGGACAACAGGTTTCTCATCAAGACCGCCTATGGCGACATCAAAGCACGATCAGTAAAAGGGACTGCTGTATTGGGCACCAACTATGGGGATATATTCCTTGATCGCATCCACGGGAATATCGAGAGCACCACAAATCATGGCGATATAAAAGGAATAAATCTCAGCGGACTCGAAATGGTATCGCTGAGGTCAAACCATGGCGATATAGAATTCCAGCTAGACAACCCGATATCCGACTGCAAACTGGATCTGAAAACAGGATATGGGAGGATCCGGGTTGACCGCAGGGATCTGGAAATGGAATCGAGTAAAAGATTGACTTTAGGCAAGGGCCCAACAAAGGTTTTTGCTACCGCGAATTTCGGGGATGTATTTATCAAATAGATGTTGGTGAAAATCAAATAAAAATAGCAATATGACAAGGACACTGTTTTTTTTAATAGGCTTCTTGAGCAGCACCATGCTTTTTGGACAAACAGACCAGGAGAAGAAGATAGAGGAAGCTTCTTTCACACTTCAGAACATTTATTACAATCTCTGTTGCATCCATTCGCTCCTGAACAACAAGGCCGCTGCAATCACCAATCTGAAAAAATCGATCGAAGCAGGCTACAATAACTACAGGCATGTACAGGCGGATACAGATCTGGACAATATCCGGAATGAAAGGGAATTCATTGAGCTTAACAAGCAACTTAGGAATACTGGGGATTTTCTCCATATTTTAAAGAAAGCGGGCAATTACAATATTCATGATAAAAGACCTTTGCCTGTCTTTACCTATCAATCAGGCAATGATCCGAATTTGGTTTCATTAAGGAGAAAGTACGATCTGGACAGTATTGCCGGCAAGGGTACAGATGTGCTGAAATTCATCAACTTGTTGCGCTGGGTGCACAACATGGTTCCGCATAACGGGGAAAACGGGAATCCGGAAGTCAAGAATGCCGCTAGTATGATCGAAGTCTGCAAGCAATCTGACAGGGGACTGAACTGCAGGGGGCTTGCCATTGTACTTAATGAATGCTATCTGGCCTTGGGCTTTAAATCCAGGATCGTAACCTGTTTGCCAAAGGATAGCCTCAAGGTCGATCCGGACTGTCATGTCATAAATATGGTTTACTCCGGATCATTGGGGAAATGGCTCTGGATGGATCCCACCTTCAATGCCTATGTAATGAATGAAAAAGGGGAGTTACTGGGCATTGAGGAGGTACGTGAACGGCTTATCAATGACAAACCGCTTATCCTGAATCCTGATGCGAATTGGAATAATCAGACAGCGCAAACAAAAGAAAATTATCTGGAAGGCTACATGGCAAAAAACCTATACATGCTTGAATGCCCGGCCAGTAGCGAGTATGACATGGAGACCGTTGCAGGTGGAAAAACCTATAAGTACATCACATTGCTCCCCCTGGACTATCACGAACAAACACCTGACAAAGTGGAGGATAAAAGTAAAGCTACCGGATCCTCCTGGGTCACCTTTAAAACGAATAACCCCAAACTTT
Source organism: Chitinophagaceae bacterium (assembly GCA_021299955.1). GTDB lineage: Bacteria > Bacteroidota > Bacteroidia > Chitinophagales > Chitinophagaceae > Pollutibacter. The sequence continues at coordinate 14,491 of JAJTFQ010000069.1, read as the reverse complement.
TTTGGAAAGTACCAGAATAGTTATCCCGCTGGCAATATGTCAATAAGAAAAATGGGGGTCCATCAACGGATCAGAACTGGATCGTTATCCGGTATGGATACGTCCAAAGGGAAGGCATACTCCAATTTCTTACTGCTTACGGGAATGTGATCCTGTTTCTCAAACTCGTCCAAAAATAAACCCGACAAAATGTGTCGGGTTTATTTGACCCCGACCATCAACGTTGAAGGGGCGTATTTCATGGCAGGCGTTGAAAACCTGCTTTCAAAAGCGAGCATGGCTAAAGTTCCAACACGTCTTTGGTAAACTACGAAGCATCGGTTCAGCAACCTGCCGACTAAAGAGGCAGAGGGAAGGATCCATCAAAAAGCCCTGATGGCGCGAATATGAAATATGCGAATAGGGGCTGCTTGCTTTTTACTGTTTCTTGAAAAAATGGACAATTACTCAATATAAAAGGGCAGCGTATTATCAGCAACGAAGCACTCTGGATCACCGGAGGTAATCCAGCCTTTGGCACGCGATATGGACCGAGTCTTTGTTTCTCCAGCCAATCGATTCCGAAATTCACCTGGCAATATCGATCTTAACCTTCTTATTCTTGATCCGCTCGTCTTTGATCAGCTGCAAAGCCGCCCCGGCATTGGCTTTTCGAATGGCCACGAAAGAGATGAAGTCTTTGACTTCGATCAATCCAATATCATCTTTTTTCAAACGACCCTTGTTGGTCAAGAAACCTACAATATCAATTTTATTGACCTTGTTCTTCTTACCGGCACTGATATAAAAAGTCGTCCAGTTAGGCTTATCTGGTAATGATGCGTTGTCGGTCAATTCAATTTCTGATGGAGCCGGTTCAATATAAGCCGGGACTGTTTCTTGTGGAGCCAGTATTAGTATGGCTGTTCCACTGGCTTCCATTCTGGCGGTACGACCATTGCGATGAATATAAGCTTCATGGGAACTGGGCAGCTGATAATGGATAATGTAACGGATATTTGGAATGTCCAGGCCACGGGCTGCAAGATCAGTTGTGACCAACAAGTTTGACGTGCCGTTCCTGAATTTGCACAATGCAATGTCTCGATCATCCTGTTCCATGGCACCGTGATAAAACACATTGACGATCCCCTTCTCTTTCAGAAACCGGCTGACCTGCTCAACAAATTCCCGTTGGTTACAAAATACAATGGTAGAGCGATTTCCCAATCTGCAAATGAGGTTGAACAGGGTGGTTGACTTGTCTGCATCATCACTCCGAACCATCTGAACGGCCAATGCCTCAGACTTCTTCCCGGTCAGAAAATTGAGTTCAATTGGATCTTTCAAGCCTACAAAATCTGGTATTTCCACGGCTTCTGTTGCAGATGTCAGGATGCGTTTCTTCAGGGCAGGAAGAGATGATATGATGAAAGACATTTCTGCTTCAAAGCCCTGTTCGAGGGATTTATCAAATTCATCCAACACCAGGGTTTCGATATGACTGGTAACGATATTCCCCCTTCGGAGATGGTCGGCCAACCGCCCCGGGGTTCCCACGATCAGCGCCGGGGCCTGCTTCAGATTATTTTCCTCCGTTTCCCGTAAGTGCCCGCCATAGCAACAGGTGATCTTGAACCCTGTGCCCATGTTCCTGAACACCTGTTCTATCTGCAATGCCAGTTCGCGCGTGGATACGACGATCAATGCCTGACAAACAGTTTTAGTCTTATCCAGTAATTGTGCAATAGGAAGTAAAAAAGCCAGGGTCTTTCCGGAGCCGGTATCTGCCAGTAAAACAACGTCGTTATGTGATGCATTGACCTCCAAAGAGGACTCTTGCATAGTATTCAAGGCTTTGATCTGTAAATGAGAGAGCGCATCCGAGATGGAAAAAGAGGTTGACGTCATGGTGCAAAAGTACACCAACTCTTTGATCAGCAGGCTACAGCTTATGCATATGCATATGCATCGACGTCACTTCCGCAATCGTACTGTGATAATATCGATACCAATGCGATTTCCCTCTCTTTTTTGCTTCGATGTGATCCGGATGTAAGGCCCATGATCTGATCGCGTCCATATCTCTCCAATAACTGATGAACGAACCCCGCCCGTCATGCTTGAAACTTTCATATCCGAGGAATCCTGGCATCTGCTTCGCCAGTTCAAGGGTCAGTTCATCGTATGCCTGATAGCCTTCCAGATCGTCTGACAAAAAATAATTGAATATGGAGGCGATGTATGGTGGTTCCGGTACCTCATTCGAGTTCCATTGTATCATACAAATTCGTTACGGTTGAAACAATCAATTTATATTTATTTCAGTAATTCATGTTTTCCAAGATCATATCGCTGCCCTTGCCTCAGCATGATGAACGGCCTGTAAACTGCCCCCCACGTTGTTTCCTGGCGGTTCCAATCCACCCGGTCGTAAATCAATACATATGAATCTCCCGCGGGCAGCGTGACGGGTTTCTGCGGACTTGCCCGGTGATCCCCGCCCAGCAGCAGGGAGCCCATGATCGAGGCGCCGGCTGAAGTGCCCATGATCACACCGCCGCGGTCGAGCAGTGCCTTCATTTCAGCATGCAAACGAGTGTCCGCATACGCATCGGCGAGTCGTTGCTGATCGCCTCCGCCGAAAAAGAGTCCGTTGGCTCGTTTGAGTGATTCCAAAAAGGCCTTGTCATCTGCCTTTGTCCGGTCTCGGGTATGGATCGTATGCAGGTTGGTGAAGCCGCGTTCACTGAATTTCTTCAAATGTCCGCCCGCTGCAATGTATTCATCATCACCGGTGGCAGTTGGGATGACAACCACTTCCCGAACCTTTCCGCCTATGGATCTGGCAAAAAGATGATAAATAGTGTCCGGGATCGTGCCGCCACCAATGATGATCAGCTTGCCTCCATGTAGGAACGGCCCGGTCCGGGGCGGCTGAGCATTCAACACAAAACTGGATCCCAGCAGACTACATAGTATAAAGCATACTCGTGTCCTGAACAGTATCCGTAAACATTGGGTGAGTATCAGAACAGAAGTCAGACCGCAAGATTTTTTCATCATGAAGCGCTTTGCCTCAAAATACGATGAAAATATAAAGAAGCCTTACACCTGGAGCTGGTAACCTGGATGTCGTTGATATCAGGGCTTCTTCAGCAGCCCCCTCAGCTTTTCGCGAATGAATTTTGCGGCACGCTCCGGATGCAGTCGATAGATGAAGTCCATGAACCGTGCATCCTGTCCTACGAGCACCCGGTATCGATCTGCCTCCATCGCATCGATGATCATGCCGGCGGCTTTTTCTGCCGAGATCATCGGGATCGGAGGTGCGGAAGGGTCAGGTGGTGGCATCTCGACCCCCGAATTTCGGGTGATATTTGTGTCGACCGCTCCGGGCAACACCAGGGTCACCCGCACAGCCGTGTCAGCCAACTCTGCATGCAGGCCCTCTGTAAAGAGTTTCACCGCCGCCTTCGACGCACCATAGATGGTTTGCCCGGGTACGGGAAGGAACCCTCCCATGCTGGATACGTTGACGATGTGCGCCTGCGGTCGGGTTAACAGATGGGGGAGGAATGTGCGAACCATATTGAGCGTTCCGTAGAAATTGACCTGCATGACACGCTCGATCACGGCGTCATCCAGCATGGATACGGGCACGAAGGGCTGGATGATGCCTGCGTTGTTAATGATGCCGTCCACTCCGCTTGCGCCGGCAGACAATTCCGTCCGCAAGGCAACGAGTGCCTGCCGGTCCGTGATGTCCACCACGCGCGTCAGCAGTCGCTCAGTCCCGGTGGTGGCCAGGGCACGCGTCTCCTCCAGGGTGATGGCGTTGCGGTCGATCGCGACCACGGTCGCTCCCTTAGATAGCAACTGAGATGTAAGTGCCCTTCCCATACCGCTGCCGGCTCCGGTGACGATGATGATCCTGTCCTTGACTTTCATGTGTGTTGGTGTATTTTCGGTATCGTAAAGATAAGCACCCGCCAGGCGGCTTGCGGCTTCCTGATGAAAATCATAAGTGCTCATCCTGCACATGAAACGGGCCCCCGTCCGTGTGTGCGAAATGTATGGGTTAACTGATGATTTTTATTTATTTTTGCAGATATATACAAAAATCAATGGCCAGAAAAAAAGTATCAGTTGAAGATATGGAGCAGATCAAGACGATGCTCCAGGAAGGCGTCAAGCCGGAAGAGATCGCAGAAAAGTACGGGGTCACCGTAGCCTCCGTCAACAACTACAAGAAGAAGTTCCGGGATGCAGGCATGTCCTTCGGTGCCGGCTCCAAGCGCGGACGCAAGGCCAAGGCCGCTTCCAGTGACGAAGGAGAAGCACCCGCAGTTTCTCCCATCGGTCAGATCGGTAAGGGGAAAAGTTCAGGACAGGCCTATCGCTTCATCATCAATGGTGTGTCCGTGGAGATCTCCGGACAAGCACGGAACATCAATATCGGTAAGAATAGCATGGAGATCAATTTCTGATCTGTCAGCTATCAAACATGCAAAGACCCGCCTCAGGCTACCGCCAGGCGGGTCTTGTAATTTTAACAGTTCATGTGCCCGCGATTGTATAAAATTGCAGGCAACCTGAACACCATGTACGATCAATACCTCAAGATCCTGCTTGTCGCAGCATTACTCAGCGGGGCGTCTTCATGCCGTCGCCCTGAAGTGACCCTCAAGCCCCGACCCATTCCGGTCAAATCGCCCGTCAGACCACCCTCCCGTCATCGGGATGCCACGACGCCCGATGTTGCTGTCATCGCATTGGCGGAAGCGGCTGCACTCGAGTTTAGGGTGCCCAATCGCCGGCATGTCGTGGTCATCGACTACGATCGTTCGCTATTCGCGGAGCGACTCTTTGTGGTCGATATGAAGAAAAAGGCGGTGATCCTCCGCTCCAGGGTGAGCCATGCCATGAAGAGCGGTAAGATCTTTCCATCCGACTTCAGCAATATCCCCGAAACCGGGAAATCTTGCGTTGGCGCCTTCCGTACCGGAGAAAGCTACCACGGACGTTTCGGCTATGCCATGCGTATCGATGGTCTGGAATGGGGGGTGAATGACAATGCCCGGCGGCGGGCCATCGTATTCCATGACTATGAGGCACCTGTCGCTTATTCAAAAGGATGTTTCATCACCCCGCCTAAAGTCAACCGCCGGTTGATCGACATCATCAAGGGCGGAACCCTGGTGTATGTCCGAAAGTCCTGATCCGGTCGGAGTTTATTTTCATCATCTCGGCCAAGCCCTTTACTTTTGAGGCAGGCCGCTCAACGGATCGTCCGGCCTCCATTTATTTTCGGTTATACATATACGTTATGACGAATCAGGACAGCAGGCCCGACGCCGCATTCATGCGACTGGTAGGCATCATGGATGAATTGCGCGAGCAGTGTCCCTGGGACAGGAAGCAGACCGTGGACAGCCTGCGTCATCATACCATTGAAGAGACCTACGAGCTGGCCGATGCCATCCTCGAAGGCGACTGGAAAGGGATCAGAGAGGAGCTGGGAGACTTGTTGCTGCACATCGTATTCTATGCCCGCATCGGCAGTGAGGCGGGCCGGTTCACCCTGAAGGAAGTGATCGATGGCATCTGTGAAAAACTGATCCACCGGCACCCACATATTTACGGCGACGTAAAGGTCAACGATGAGGAAGATGTCAAACGCAACTGGGAGAAGTTGAAGATGAAGGAGGGAAAGACATCTGTTCTCTCAGGCGTACCCAAGGCGCTCCCCGCGATGGTAAAGGCCATGCGACTGCAGGAAAAGGCCCGACAGGTGGGATTCGAATGGGATGACAGCCGTCAGGTTTGGGAAAAGGTGAAGGAGGAAGAGGCGGAACTGATGGAGGCGCTGGATCATGCGGGAGCGCTGGACAAAGAAAGCCCCGGATACCAATCCGCCCGGGAGCAGGTGGAGGAAGAGTTCGGCGATCTGATGTTCTCGCTCGTAAATTACAGCCGGTTCATCGGCGTGGATGCCGAGATGGCCCTGGAAAGGACCAACCGGAAGTTCATGGACCGGTTCACGCAAATGGAAGGAATGGCGATGACGGAAGGCAAAGCCCTGGCCGATATGAGCCTGGAGGAGATGGATGAGATATGGAACCGGATCAAGGCTGCGCGTCAGGCTTGAAAACACGGAGCGTTCCCGTTACCGTAATTTTCACGAACTTCAGACACAAAGGGACGCTGGCCGTTGAAAAAATTCCTTTCCGATACCGTTTACAGACATGCCTATCTGCTGATCATTTCGGCATGGTTGTTCACCTTGTCATTCGTTTTCAGCAATTATCTGTCCTTCAACGAATCCCCGCAGGGTGTCCGTCGCCTGCTGCAAAGGCATATCGAACGATCGGAAAAAGATCTGGCCCTGCTCCTGGATGACACGGCCCGCATCGGTCGCTATCTCCGGGATGCAGAAACGGAGCAGGACGTGCAGGATCTCACGGTCCGAGCATACGGCGTGTTCATTTATGATGTCCGGGCCGATGGAGGCCACCGGCTCGTGGGCTGGAATACACAGCAGTCGATCCCGGGTGATAGCCTCGCCGCAGCCCCACCGGGTGGCGGCCTCGTGAAGTTGCCCAATGGGCATTTCGACTGCATCCGCCGGGAGTTGATCGTCGGAGGGCGTCGTGCCCTGGTATGCGCGCTGATACCCATTCGCTGGGATTATTTCATCGAAAACGACTACCTCCGGAAAGGTTTCGCCGGGGCTCCGGGCGCGGAACGCTATTTCAGGATCACCGATGATGTCAGGGGCATGCCTGTCCTCAATACTGATGGCAAGGTCCTGTATCGTTTCGAACCCATACGTGAAGCCGGCGAACCCGGTAGTGGGTGGCCAGGCATGCTCCTGCGATTGATCGGCACGATCTTCATCCTCTTCTGGCTTCACCTGGTGGCGATGGGCGTGCATCGCCATTTCGGCACGCGTAAGTCCATCCTCTTTCTGCTAACGTCCATACTGACGCTGCGCGGGGCCAGTTATTTTTTTCCTATTCCCATCGATTTCAGGCGCTACGAGCTCTTCAATCCGGTGATCTATGGATCCAGTCCCATTCTCAAATCGCTGGGCGATGTGTTGATCAATGCGTTGCTCTTTGCATGGATCATGCTTTTCGTCCGGTCGCTGACCCATGGCAAGGCGCCGGGTATGGTGGTGCGCGACCGACGCATCCGCATGCCCTTGTCGATCATCTTTTCGGGTGCACTCGTGTTCGCTACATGGTCTGCCGGCAACACCATCCGAAGCCTGATCGCAGACTCCGCCATATCGTACGAGGTCACCAGTTTCTTTAAACTCGACGCCTATACCGCAGTGGGCTTTTTCGTGATGGGTTGCGTATCCATGGGATACTTCATCCTGAGCCACCTGCTTTATGCCTTTATGACCGGTCCGCTCAGGCTCTCCGTCCCCGTCAAAGCCCTGCTATCCGCAGCCGTCGGTCTGACCTTTATCCTGCTCTTCGTCGAGAATCGATTGGTGGGCTTCGGCGTCGGACTGCTTCTCTGGCTGCAGGTATATCTCTGGCTGACAAAACCGCGGGAGATGCGCGCCGACAGCCGTATTTCCGGTGGCGCCACCGTATTCTGGCTTCTGTTCTTCTCGGTATCGATCACCCTGGTGATCTTCACTGAAAACCGGACCCGCGAACGCGGATTCCGAAGGGCTGCTGCTGAAAAACTGGCCATGCAGACAGATCCCTCCAGCGATTTTCTGATCAACATCGCCACCTTCGGGATACCCAATACTTTCCTGCGCGAAAACCTCCCGCGTTTCCGTCAGGACGAGGCCTCTGCCCGGCTGAAGGATAGTCTCATCGAAGCCAGTTTCAGGGGCTATCGGAACAAGTTCGAGACCAGACTTTTCATGTTCGACAGCAGCGGGCTGCCACTCTCTGCCACTGACCGCCTGACCTTTGATACGCTCAACACCATCTATACGATGAATGCGGAGAAGACCTCGGTTCCGGGGATGCGCTACTTCTCCAGCGACATGACGAGCTTCAGCTATATTTTCAGGCGGATGGTGACCGATAGTGCCGAGCGGCCCTTGGCTGTGTTCTACATGCTGTCCACCCCCAGGGAGTTCAGGGAAGAAGCACTTTACCCCGAACTCGTCCGGTCAGCCGGGGAGTCGGGCGGAGATGGACTCACAGGCTATTCCTATGCCGTTTATGATAGCCTGAGGTTAAGGATGCACCGAAACGAATACCCATTCCCGGTGTCCCTCGACCCCCCGGACATACCCTCCGAAGAGTTCGAGTTCCGAAAAGAAGGCGACCATGATGTCCTCTGGTTTCGCGCGGCTTCTGACAAGGTCGTGCTCGTTGCCCGTAAACGGAACATCATGCTCGAGGGCATCACCCTGTTTGCCTATATCTTCTGCGCCTCTCTGCTCCTGGTGGGTATCTTCCAGTTGGCCAGTTTCTCGCTGCGTCTGGGGCAGGAGCGGGGAGGTCGGTCAGACCGGATCGGCATCGGCATCGGACAGCAGATCCAGGGCACGATCATCTTCATCAGCATCTTCACCTTCCTGGTGATCGGTGCCGTGACCATCGTCCTGTTCATCAACAGGTATGAACGGAACAACCGGGAAAAACTGGGACGAACCCTGCAGGTGCTGTCCGACGAGCTCCACGAAAGGCTGCGGAATGCGGGACTTCCGCCCGATGGGCGATGGTTGAATGACTCCACCCACGACGAGACCATGCTGCGGGTGATCTCCGAACTCTCGGAGATCCATGAGGCAGATGTCAATCTGTACGACGAGCAGGGAGACCTGAGAATATCCTCACAGCCCTTTGTGTACAACGAAGGTATCCTCAGCCGCAAGATGGATCCGGTCGCCTACTGGCAGATGAAGCGCCGGAGAAGGGTACAGTTCGTTCAAAAGGAACGCTACGGGCAGCTCGAGTATATCAGTATCTATACCCCCTTCCGTAATCGTCAGGGCGAGTTGCGCGCCTATGTCAATATCCCCTACTTTGCCTCCACCCGCGGTTTGAAACAAGAGATCTCGAGTTTCCTGGTCGCACTGATCAATCTCAACACCTTCGTATTCCTGATCGGCGGCATCATCTCCGTGCTCCTGACCCAGCGTCTGACCCGGTCATTCACCTGGATCGGCCGGAAAATGATGGAGATCAGCCTGGGTCGTCACAACGAAGAGATCGTTTGGCATCGGAAGGATGAGATCGGAGTACTGGTTGCACAATACAACCGGATGGTCAGAAAACTGGAGGAGAGCGCTGCCGCACTGGCGCGTACGGAGCGTGAAGGCGCCTGGCGGGAAATGGCCCGGCAGGTGGCGCATGAGATCAAGAATCCGCTGACGCCCATGAAGCTCAGCATCCAGTACCTCCAGAAGGCCATCGTCCAGGATGCCCCGCAGGTGCCACAACTGGCAGCCCGGGTCTCGGCCACACTGATCGAGCAGATCGAACACCTCAGCCGTATCGCTGCCGATTTCTCTGAATTTGCCAACATCGGGAGTGCCAGGCAGGAGGATTTCGACCTCCATGATACCATCCGGTCCGTGAGCGATCTCCACGCGATGAACGAATCCGTTCGCATCGAACTGTCGCTGGAAGACGCACCATTGATCGTACATGCCGACCGGACGCAGATGAACCGGCTCTTCTCCAATCTGCTGCTGAATGCGGTGGAAGCCATTCCGGAACGACGGGAGGGCATCGTCCGCATCTCGGAATCAAGGTCGGACCGCGATGTGGTGATCTCGATCTCCGACAATGGTACCGGTATTCCGGAAACCCTCCGCGCGAGTATTTTCTCCCCGAATTTCACCACAAAATCCTCAGGCACGGGATTGGGACTGGCCATGTGCAAAAGCATCGTCGAACAGCAGAAGGGGACGATCGATTTCGAAACCGAGACGGGCAGTGGAACAACCTTCCGAATTCGACTGCCACAGGCCGATCCGGCATTGGGTGCATAAATGATCGCTGTCGCAGCCACTCACCCCCTGCGTGATCGGCGCTGAGCCAGCCAATCGCTGAACGATTCCAGTGACAGACTGCTCAGATTGTATTCCCTGGTCAATCCGCCCTTCTGGGCCGCCAGTACGCCATACCTTACATCCTCGAAACCTTCTACAGCGTGCGCATCCGGGTCGACAGACAGCATCACACCTTTTTCCATCGCGGCCGGGATCCATGTCCAGTCAAGATCCAGCCTCCGCGGATGTGCGTTGATCTCGATCACCACACCATGAGCGGCGCAGGCTTCGATGATCTTCAGGTGGTCGATCGGATAACCGGGCCTGCTCAGGAGCAGCCTCCCGGTCGGATGACCGAGGATCGTCGTACAGGGATGCTCGATGGCCCTCAGCAGTCTCGACATGGATTTCTCTTCCGACATCTTCAGATTCGAATGCACCGAGGCGATGACCAGGTCGAAACTTTCCAGCACATCGTCCGGGTAGTCCAGGGCGCCATCCCCCAGGATATCACATTCGATACTTTTGAAGATGCGGAATGGCGCCAGTTTCCGATTGAGCGCTTCGATCGCGGCGTGTTGCTCCCGGATGCGTTCGATACTCAGGCCGCCGGCATACTGTGCCGCCCGGCTGTGGTCGCTGATCACCAGGTATTCGTAGCCCTTTGCCATGCAGCCGGCTGCCATCTCTTCCAGCGTATGGCTGCCATCACTCCAGTTGCTGTGCGTATGAATGATGCCCCGGATGTCTTCCGGAACGATCAGTGTGGGAAGATCCCCACTGCCTGCCAGGCCGATGACGGCCGCTGACTCCCGCAGGCAAGGTGGGATGGTGATCATGCCGGCCCCGTAAAAGATTTCGGACTCCGTTTCGGTGACCGGCATCGGCCGCCCCCCGGCTGACCAGGCCTCCAGGAACTCAGCCGAAGCGCTGGTACGGAATAACGTGGTGCCGAAGGATGCGGCCGGTGTGAAGTGGAACACGACGGGAACCTGTTCGGCACCTTTCCATTCCAGCATGTGTTCGCCGGTCGGGGAGAAGTGATCGTTGTCTGAAGCCCTGAATGCCGTCTCCAGCTCTTTCAGGGGGATGGTGGTGACAAATTCGAGCTTGTCCATCTCCGGACACTGCCTGCGGAAAGCCCCTGACGGCTCCGATCGATGAGTGGGCCACTGTGAAGTCAGACGGGCAGACAGCCCCTCCGCGAAGTCCTCCAGTTCGGCATACAGGAACCGATCCTGATGCCTGAGCAGGAATTCGATGGCCTCCCGGACATTCTGTTGGGTCTTGGCACCGAAGCCTTTGTAGAGCAGCAGTCGGTTTTCCTGGCAGGCATACAGGAGTTCGCCGATGCTTTCGATCCCCATTTCCTTCCAGATCGTTGATATCTTCTTGGGCCCGAGCCCTTTCACTTGTAGCATGGCCACAACGCCGGGCGGTGTCTTTTGGATGAGTTCGTCCAGCACCTTCATCCGGCCGGTGTCGAGGATCTCGGCGATCTTTCTCGCCGTGGAGTCTCCGATGCCCTTTAACTGCGCCATCTCACCGCGGGCTGTCTCCGTCAACTGTACCGGCAGCTGCTCTATGTTATAGGCGGCCGTTGCATACGACTTGGCCCGGAAACCATTGTCTCCGTGGATGTCCATCAGTTTGGACAACAGGGTGAACTGATCGGCGATGGCGTAATTGTCCATGTACATTTTATTGATCTTACCACAAGCCCCGAAGGGAATTTCTGTCCTAAAAGTACGGCCGAGGATCCTTAAATCAGCGTCATCGGTCGTTGACCGGCCATGGAAAATTCGCGGGGATCATCCCTGATATGGCATGGTGGGCATTTCCTCTCGCCGGCGGCTTCACCGGCATGCGCATCCGGGATCTCAGTCAGCACGATCCGTGCGCGAAGCATCTCCCTCGGTGCCGCGTATCCTTCGGATGTTGAGGAAGTCCACGCCTGCATTTCGGGCAAATTGTTCATCCACTTCGCTGTCACCGATGTAGATCATTGGATCTCGGGATATCGATGACCTGAGTTTGAAGAAGGCATCGGGGGATGGCTTGGACCCATGTTCCGCCGCATAGATGATCATTTCCGGCCGGTGCAGATCCATCCATTTGATCTGGTCCGCCTTGTTGCGCTGCTGATCCGGGTTTCCGTTGGTGATGATCGAATAGGAAAGCTGTTGTTTTTGAAGAATCTCCAGGATCTGTCGGGCATCCGGGGTAAGGTCCAGTCCTCCGTCGACGTTCACGGTTCTGAGCATGGAGAGCATCTCCTTGATGTTCAGGCCTGTCATTGGATATGCCCGGAGAAATTCATCAAAAAGGCCATGGCGTGCCCCGCGGTCAAATCCTCCGGCGAGGAACGCATACATGTCAGAAACGAGGGCCGGGGGGGCTTTGGATGCTTCTGCGATCCTGCGATAGGCGCTGAAGAGATAGCTTCGTTCCGGGATGAGTGTGTCATCCAGATCGAAAACGAAGTATCTGTATGTCTTCGTCAGTTCATATATCGATGTCATAGTAGAGTTCGGTGTAGTATCTGACGAACCCGACATCCCATTTGATGCTGATGTCCTCCGCCCTGAAGCTTCCGAGCGCATTCTTCACGGCGAGTACCGGCAGGTTGACACCGGTTCCCAATGCCGCCACCGAAGTGCCCTGTATCCGGGGATTGATCTCCAGGATCCTGAACCGGCCCTCATGGTCCGCCTTGACCTGAAGTCCGATCGGACCATCCAGTGTCATGGTCGATATCACCTGTCTGGAATATTCAATGATGTCTTGGTGTTGCACGAATTCGCCCCGGACCGAGATACCGCCGATCATTCGGGTGCGGCGGCGCGGAATGATGAGCCTGGCCTCTCCCTTCGATACGATCGTGTCGATCGTGAACTCTTCGCCAGGCAGGTATTCAGTGATCAGGAGTTCCGGGATCTCCCGGCCCTGCAACATCCCGTTCAGACTGTCCAGCGATGCATAGAGTGAACCCGGCTTCTCGTTGAAGAGCAGATCGAAGTCGTTCCGGCTTTCTGAAATGATCCGTACGCCCCGGGATCCGTTTGACACGCTCGGTTTCATGACCACGTTACGTGTGGGATAGCCCAGTGCGCGGCAAGCGTCCGTCAATTCCGTCGCATGTCTGACCACGTGGAATTCAGGGATCGGCACCTGATGATCCCGGAGGTGCTCCAGCAGTTTTCGTTTGTTGTTGGAAATGTCCAGGTAGACCTGTTCGGAAACGATCACCTCCGTGCCGGCCGATCTGAACTCAGCGAGGTGACGGGCGTATTTGAACAATTCCATCGTCACCAACGGAAACAGCACCCTGATCTTTTCCCTACGGCACAGGTCGAGCATAAAGGGGATGTAATCCTCATCCGTAGCCTTGGGCAGCCGGTGGAAGGGATGCCCAAGGAATCTGCCGGCAGCCAGTGGGTCTGTATCTCCGGTGATGATGTGATATGTTGGTTCAAGGGCGAGCGCCTTGATGATGCCCGGGCCGCCGGGCGCACCGGCTCCGGTAACGAATACATTGATCATGGCAGCACCCATCTGATGATTTCAAATACTTCTGCATAGCGGGTGTTGACCTGGACTCCGCGGGTACGGGCGAGGGCGCGAATGAACTCTTCATTTGCATAAGAACGATGTGCCTGCGACTGATACTTGCTCAGGGCCTCTATCTTCTTCTGCAGATGTCCTTCTTCAAGGAACACGAATGTGCTGGTGGTGAAATTCAGATTGTTCCACGGAAGTTCGTACGAGAGGATCGAGTTGAACTTGAAGGCCCGCAGTGCCTCATTGGTAATGGTGGAATGATCCTGGTGTATATCATGGATCGACGGCGTCATGATGAGGTCCGGGTTGATGTCCCGTTTCAACATGATCAGATCATCCAGGATAGATTGCCGGTGATAGTTGAATGTGCGCACATTGTATTTGAACAGGATCAGATTTTCGGGTTTGATGCCAAGCGCCTCTGTTGCCTGGCGCACTTCCGTGATGAGGATATCCTTCGGGAATTGAGGCAGAACGGACTGTTCGCAGGCCGAAAATGCGCAATAAAAAACTTCGTAGCCCTCTTGTACGAGCCTGGCTATGGTACCGCCACATCCGAACTCTCCGTCATCGGTATGTGGTGCCAGGATCAGGATCTTCTTGAAAGAGTTCAGCATAATTTGCTTGATGAAATGGTAGCGCGGTCCTCATCTGCCTGTTTCAGGCATCCACATGCTTTACAAAGTTAAATGAACTGCTCAAATATTGAAAGTGGTTCTTGAAGGCCGCGGATGCTGTATTCATGGATTTCGTCTTCATTTGCGAGCCGGAGATCCATACAACGGATGATCAACGGGAAGCAACTCATCTAGCATCATATAGCAAAAAAAAATCCCGCCGGAGCGGGACTCATATGACAGGTCAGGGTCATCAGGCTTTCTTGGCGGCTTTCTTGGAGGCGGCGGCCTTTTTCGGCGCAGCGGCTTTCACCGGAGCAGCAGCCTTTGCGGGAGCAGCTGCTTTCTTGGCAGC
>JAJTFQ010000068.1:12082-15325 GCA_021299955.1 Chitinophagaceae bacterium | reverse complement strand
TGGCGTCCGGCCGCTTTTCCGCCTGCAGGAGTTCCCGGATCCGGGTATGGTTACCGGCATCATCCCCCTCGCACCGTACAATGCGGGAGGCCGGAAGATTCAGGTCATGTTTGTTCAGGGCCTCCAGATATCCCTGTTTCCTCTTATTGTCGATCGATAGCGAGTCTGACAGCGAAAGGAATGCAATATCTCGGCAACCCTGACGGATCAGGTGTTCAGTTCCGTTGAAGGCGCTCGTGAAATCATCTGTTGTGATCTTGGCCGTTTCGATCTCGTGGGCGATACGGTCGAAGAATACGATCGGGATCCCCGATTGGATCAGATCGTTCAGATGGTCGTACCGTCCGGTTTCACTGGTGAGCGACATGATCACGCCGTCGACCCGCCCGTTGCCCAGGTGTCCGATGATGCTTTCTTCTTTCTGATATTGCTCATGGGTGTTGTAGATCAGGATGTGGTAGTCGCGCTCCTGTGCTACAGACTCCGCACCGCTAATGGCCTGGATGAAGAAATTGTTCGTCAGTTCCGGCACCAGCAGGGCGATGGTCTTGCTCTTGTGATGCCGGAGTGAACCGGCATACGGATTTGGGTGATAACCCAAGTGCCGTGCGGCCTCCATCACCCGTTCCCTCGTCTCCGCGCTGATCTCGTAACTGTTACGCAACGCCTTTGAAACGGTCGAAATGGAAACGTCCAGCGTCTTCGCCAGATCCCGTAAACTCACTTTTGACATTTTCGATGAGGTTTGGATACAATGTTAAAGTAAAATTTATCGAGGATTACGAAAATCCAACGCAAACGTTTTCGAAGTTTATCGATCGGATTTTCTCTATTCTCGGTTGAAGCCTTGATTTTTACAATTGTGATCCATGTGATGGTCCAGCCGCGACAGCCCAATCGGATCAGTGTTGTTTACGCAATCGATTTCATTGTTTTCGTGGACATTGATAACTAAAACGTATATTTTTATGTGCTTCAAAGACCCCAACCGCATGAGACCTTTCATCTCTTTGCTGCTCACCGTCCTCCTGGCCCTCGCCGGTGGCTTGCAGGCACAGCCGGCTTTACCGGCGCAGCCTGTGCTTGGGCATCGCAGCGTACCGCTGGTTTCGGTGGGGAAGCTGCAGTTCAAGGACCTCAATCGCAATGGCCGGCTGGATCCATACGAGGATTGGCGACTGACTCCGGAAGTCCGTGCACGTGACTTGCGGTCTCGCATGACGCTCGAGCAGAAGGCAGGTTTCATGCTGATCTCCACCACCCGGATGGAGAACGACTGGGCTTTCGAAAGGAACCGGGCGGCAGGCCCGATCGGGAGCGGTTTCAATGAACAGGACCTGGTGGACAGCATGAATATGTTCACCAAAAAGCCGCTGCCATTCCGGAATATGTCGGCGGCAGGCACTACGAAGGGTGTCAGTACTTTTCATTTGCGTCATTTTATCCTGCGGGCGAATGCCCCGGCCCGGTTGATCGCAGAATGGTCCAACAACCTTCAGGCGCTCTGTGAGGCGCAACCCCTGGGCATCCCGGCCATCGTGGCCTCCAACCCGCGCAATCACATCACCCGCGATGCCTCCATCGGCCTGAGTGTAGGCCGGACCGATTTCACCGCCTGGCCGGGCGAACTGGGCCTCTCTGCCACCCGCGACCTGGCGCTGATCCGGGATTTTGCCGGTATGGCCCGTCAGGAATGGGCCGCCGTAGGCCTCCGCAAGGGTTACATGTACATGGCCGACCTGGCCACCGAGCCGCGCTGGCAGCGTGTGGAAGGCACGTTCGGAGAGGATGCCGAATGGGTAGGAAAGATGATGTATGAAGTGGTTCGCGGTTTTCAGGGCCCTGCGCTGGGTAAGGGATCGGTCGCCCTCACCACCAAGCATTTCCCGGGAGGCGGTGCCACCGAAGGCGGCCATGATCCGCATTTCTCCTGGGGAAAGCAGGAGATCTTTCCCGGTGGGATGTTCCGCAACAACCTGATCCCTTTCCGGGAGGCCATCCGTGCAGGCACCTCGGCCATCATGCCCTATTACTCCATCCCCAACGATACGAAATACGAAAAGGTCGCCTATGCCTACAACAAGGGCGTATTGCAGGAATTGCTGCGCGGCGAGCTGGGCTTCAAAGGGATCATCAATTCCGATACCGGTCCCATCGAAATGATGCCCTGGGGGGTCGAACACCTCAGCATTCAGGAGCGGTATAAGAGATCGCTCGAAGCCGGGGTAAACCTATACTCCGGTACGGCGGACCCTTCCCAACTGCTGCAGACCCTGCGTAGTGGCATGGTGGACCTGAAACTGGTGGACGCCTCCGTGGAACGCCTGCTGACCGAGAAATTCCGCCTCGGCCTTTTCGAGGATCCTTATGTGAATGTGGAACAGGCCGTTAAGACCGTCGGTCGCCCGGATTTCAGGCAGCGGGCAGAAGAGGCTTTCCGAAAATCCGTCGTTTTATTGCGCAATCACGGTAAAGCCCTGCCCCTCTCGGCTGGTACCCGGATCTACATGGAGATCATGCCGGCCGGTCGTGGTGCGAACGCCCCGGCAAATATCCACGCGCCCGAAGGTCACGGACTGCCGGTCACCTTCGTAAAGGATCCGGCGGAAGCCGACCAGATCGTCGTCTGGCTGATACCGGGTGCCCGCTCACTTTTCGAGTCGGACAGCCTGCCGTTGATGTTGTCCCTCTCAAAGAACCGGATCGATGTGGCCCGGGTCGATCGCTTGTCAGCCATGAAGCCGACGCATCTGATCGTGAACTATACCAATCCCTGGGTGATCGATGAAGTATATGCCGATCAAGATCCCAAAGGCATACGATCCGTGCTGGCGACTTTCGGCTGCACGCCGGAAGCCATACTTGATGTGTTGACCGGGCGTTTTTATCCGCAAGGCAAAATGCCCTTCAGTACACCGGTCTCGGAGGCGAAGGCACAGTCGCAGTTGTCGGATGTCCCCGGCTACCTCGAAAAACCCGGCTATGCCTTGTTCAATAATGGCGAGGGAATGGGCTATCGATGAGGTGGATCGATGATACGTACCGCGATATGGACTGAAACTAATAAATGTGAATGGAAAGATGAGTGATATGACGAAAAACAACGTTCAACCCATGATGATCCAGACCATGCGGTGGTTTGGTCCCAACGATCCCGTGAGCCTGTCGGACATCCGGCAGGCCGGATGCACGGGGGTCGTTACCGCCCTGCACCACATCCCCAATGGCGAGGTGTGGACGGTC
>JAJTFQ010000068.1:0-12061 GCA_021299955.1 Chitinophagaceae bacterium | reverse complement strand
GACGATCATCGAAGCCGCGGGACTTACCTGGGATGTGGTGGAAAGCGTGCCCGTGCATGAGTCGATCAAGACACGTCGGGGCGATTTTCGGCGCTGCATCGAAAACTACTGTCAGTCGATCCGGAACCTCGCGGCCTGCGACATCCGGATCGTGACATACAACTTCATGCCCGTGCTGGACTGGACCCGCACGGACCTGTCCTTTGGCATGCCCGACGGAAGCCGGGCCCTGCGCTTTGAAAAGGCGGCCTTCATGGCCTTCGACCTGTTCATATTAAAGCGGGCCGGTGCGGACAAGGAATACACCGAAGATGAGTATGCCCGGGCCGCACAGCGTTTTGCCGACATGGATGCCGATGCCCGTCTGTTGCTGCAGCGGAACATCATTGCCGGACTCCCGGGCAGCGAGGAGAGTTTCACCATCGAACAGTTCGGCGAGGCCCTGGCACAGTATGAAGGCATCGATGAGCAGGGACTGAGAGGTCATCTCATTGATTTCCTGCGTGAAGTGGTGCCCGTAGCCGAGTCAGCCGGCGTGTTCATGGTCATCCACCCCGATGATCCTCCCTATCCCATCCTCGGATTGCCCCGGGTCGTGCGTGGTGCATCTGATCTCGAACAGTTATTCGCTGCCGTGCCCTCCCTGCACAATGGTCTCTGCTTCTGCACCGGCTCCTTCGGCGTGCGCGCGGACAACGACCTGCCTGCCATGGTGGCCCGTTTCGGAGACCGGATCAACTTCCTGCATCTTCGAAGCACCCGCCGCAACGACGACGGGGATTTCTTTGAAGATGACCACCTGACCGGCGATGTAGACATGTACGCCGTCGTGAAGGAAGTACTGACGGTCATGCGCAAACGCGACATGTCCATTCCGATGCGCCCCGACCATGGACACCAGATGCTGGACGACCTGCATAAGCGAACCAATCCCGGTTACACGGCCATCGGCCGTCTGCGGGGACTCGCAGAGCTCAGGGGGCTGGAACTGGGCATTTCTAGATCCTTATAACTGAAATCGTAATGAAACCCTTTCTCGACGAAAACTTCCTGCTGACCAACAAAACCGCCGTGCGCCTTTATCATGAGTTCGCGCGGGACATGCCCATCATCGACTATCATAACCACCTGCCTCCCCAGGAGATGGCCGATGACAAGACCTTCGACAACATCACCGGTATATGGCTCAACGGCGACCATTACCAGTGGCGCGCCATGCGCATCAACGGCATCCCCGAGGAGTTCATCACGGGCGCAGCCTCTGACCGCGACAAGTTCCGCAAATGGGCTGAAACGGTGCCCTACACGATGCGCAACCCGCTCTACCATTGGACACATCTGGAACTGCAGCGTTATTTCGGCATCCGCGAAGTGCTCAATGCCGGCAATGCCGACCGCATCTACGATCAGACCGCTGAACTCCTGCAAACGCCTGATTTCCGGGTGCGCCGGTTGTTGGAGCGCATGGATGTCAGGGTACTCTGCACCACGGATGATCCGGTCGACAACCTTGAACACCATCAGCGCATTCATGCAGACGGGTGGCGCATCAAAGTGCTACCTGCTTTCCGGCCCGACAAGGCCATGAACGTCGACGACCCCGTTGTCTTCAACGCCTACCTCTCGCTCCTCGAAAAGGCGGCGGACACATCCATATCCACCTTCGATCAATATCTCGATGCACTCCGCAGCCGGCACGACTATTTTGTGCATAACGGCTGCAAGGTCAGCGATCATGGTATGGAACACATCTATGCCGAAGATTATACCGATGCCGAGATCCGCAACATTTTCGATAAGATCAGGGCGGGCCATGCACTAACGGTCTCGGATAACCGAAAATTCAAATCGGCCATGCTGATCACCTTCGCCGAGTGGGACTGGGAACGAGGATTCGTGCAGCAGTACCACCTTGGCGCCCTGCGCAACAACAACACGCGCATGTTGCGTAAGCTGGGTCCGGATACCGGCTGGGACAGCATTGGCGACTTTGAGCAGGGCAGGTCGCTGGTAAGGTTCCTCGACAGGCTCGACGGGCAGGATAAACTCGCCAAGACCATCCTCTACAACCTCAATCCGGCCGATAACGAACTCATGGCCACCATGATCGGCAACTACAACGACGGATCATCCGTAGGCAAGGTGCAGTGGGGCTCCGGCTGGTGGTTCCTTGACCAGAAGGATGGCATGATCAGGCAAATGAATGCCCTGAGCAACATGGGGCTGATTAGTCGTTTCGTCGGTATGCTGACGGACAGCCGCAGTTTCCTGTCCTTCCCTCGTCACGAGTACTTCCGACGCATTCTTTGCAATATCTTCGGCGAAGAAGTAGAGAATGGCGAACTTCCCGATGATATCGGGTGGATCGGCAGTATGATGCAGGACATCTGCTATCGTAACGTACGCGACTACTTCGGATGGCCGGAAGCCGATGAGGCCGGAGCCGCCAGATAACATTCAGTAAACCCATCATTCCTTAACCCAAACTCATAACAGACATGTCCAAGAAAGTAGTGACACTGGGCGAGATCATGCTCAGGCTGTCAACCCCCGACTACAAGCGATTCGTGCAGGCCGATACCTTTGATGTGACCTATGGCGGTGGTGAGGCCAACGTGGCCGCAGCCCTGTGCAACTATGGCCTCAATGGCACCTTTGTCACCAAGGTCCCCAACAATCCGATCGGTCAGAGTGCCATTAACCACCTCCGCCGTTACGGAGTAGATACTCGTTTCATCGCCCGCGGCGGCGACCGCCTGGGGATCTATTTCCTGGAGACAGGTGCCAGCATGCGCGCCTCACAGGTTGTGTACGATCGCGCCGGCGCTTCCATCGCCGATGTGAACCCTGAGGAGTTCGACTGGGATGCCATCCTCGACGGTGCCGCCTGGTTCCACACGACCGGCATCACGCCTGCACTGAGCGATAAGGCTGCACACCTGACCGAGGTGGCCCTCAAGGCTGCCCGCGCCAAAGGCATCACCACCAGCATCGACCTGAACTACCGTAAAAAACTCTGGAGCAAGGAGAAGGCCCGCGAGGTCATGACCCGGCTCTGCATGAACGTGGATGTGTGCATCGGCAACGAAGAGGATGCAGACACCACCCTCGGCTTCAAGGCCGCCCACACGGATGTCACGAAGGGCGAACTGGACCTCGATGGTTACAAGGACGTATTCCGCCAAATGAAGGAGAAATTCGGCTTCAAATTCATCGCCTCCTCCCTGCGCGAAAGCCACAGCGCCAGCGATAACGGCTGGAGCGCCCTGGTGTTTGACGGCAGCGAATTCTATCATACCAAGAAGTATCAGGTGCGTATCATCGACCGCGTCGGCAGTGGCGACTCCTTTGCCAGCGGCCTGATCTACGGACTGGTCACCGGCATGTCGATGCCCGACGCCGCTGAATTCGGTGTGGCTGCCAGCGCCATCAAGCATACCATTCCCGGCGACCTGAACCATGCCACCCTCGGTGAGGTCAAGGACCTGATGAAGGGCGATGGCAGCGGCCGCGTACAGCGCTGAGGAATGACGGCACATACTAACGTTAATGCATAACCGAAAATAAACGACCCATGATCATAGACTCAATGGCCAATGCCTCAAGATATGCATCTTTGCATCCCTTGCTGGCGGACGCTTTTGCATGGATCTCCATCACCGATCTGGACAACGAGGCGGATGGTAAATCTGATATTGCGGACGGACTGAAGGCCATCATCAGCACCGCCCCGGGCAAGACCACCGAGGCCGCCACGGCCAAGTTTGAATGTCATAACCGCAACATCGACATCCAGCTCTGCATCCGCGGGACTGAAACGATCGGCTGGAGGCCCCGTGGCGACTGCCATCAGCCCAATGGAGATTTTCAGGATGAGAAGGACGTGCAGTTCTTTCATGATGCACCGCATACCTTCTTCCAGCTCCAGGCCGGCCAGTTCGCCATCTTTTTTCCGGAAGATGTGCACGCTCCGATGATCGGTGAAGGATCGATCAAGAAGCTGGTCGTCAAAGTCAGGATCTAAAAAGTTCGAAGCCGGGATGAAGATTCAATCCCGGCTTCATCTTATATTTATCTCAACAGAACATCCAACATATGAGCAACGTACGACGGATAACGGATGCCATCATTGCGCAGGGTATCCTTCCGCTTTATTTCAACCCAAGTGAGGAAGTCAGTCTGGATACACTGAAGGCCATCTACAAGGCAGGCATCAAGGCCGTGGAATACACGAACAGGGGAGAAGCGGCCCTGGCTAATTTCAGATCGATGGTCGCCCTCCGGAATGCAGAGATGCCCGGACTGCTGCTCGGCGTCGGTACGATCAAGAACATGCGTCAGGCAGAAGACTATCTGTCGGCCGGTGCCGACTTTCTGGTCAGTCCGGGTTTCGTGCCGGATGTTGCCGCCCATTGCGTTGCGAACGATATCTTTTATGCCCCCGGCTGCATGACCCCCACCGAGATCATTGCTGCGGAGAATGCAGGCATTGGCTTCATCAAGCTTTTCCCGGGCAACATGCTGGGTACCGAATTTCTGACCACCATCAAGGAAATCTTCCCCAAACTCCTGTTCATGCCTACCGGCGGGGTGGATACCACCCGGGACAGTATCGCTTCCTGGTACAAGGCCGGTGTATGCGCTGTGGGCATGGGCAGTAAGCTCATCAGCAAAAAACTCATGGAGGCACGCGACTATGCCACGATGGAGGCTGAAACCCGCACCGTTCTTGAAACGATTGCATCCGTCCGCGGCTGACGATCCGCGACATACCCTTAACCGCCCTTTCGGGCACCAACCATTCACGATGAAGCAAGCCATTGGAAAGTACAGGTGGACGATCTGTAGTCTGCTGTTTTTTGCGACGACGGTCAACTACCTCGACCGGCAGGTATTGAGCCTCCTGAAACCCACGCTGGAGGACATCTATGGATGGACCAACAGCCAGTATGCAGACATCGCCGCCACCTTTCAGTTCACCTACGCAATCGCCCTGCTGCTGGCCGGACGGATCGTCGACAAGCTCGGTACCAAGCGCAGCTACAGCTGGGCCATCATCCTGTGGAGTGTAGGCGCCATCATCCATGCTCTGGCCGTGCCCATCGGGGAGTTTTTGCTGCCGGTCTTTGGTTGGTTTGGCATTGTGGCCGTTCCGGTTTCTGTGATCGGATTTATGTTTGCCCGTGCGGTACTCGCAGTGGGTGAGGCTGGTAACTTCCCGGCTGCCATCAAGGCCACGGCCGAATACTTCCCCAAGAAAGAACGTTCCTTCGCCACGGGCATCTTCAATTCCGGCACCAATGTGGGCGCCATCCTCGCACCGCTCAGCGTGCCCTGGATGGCTGCGAACTGGGGCTGGGAGGCCGCCTTCATCGTTATCGGTGCCGTGGGTTTCCTCTGGCTAATCTTCTGGTGGTTGTATTATGATACCCCAGACAACCAGAAACGCCTGTCCAAAGAGGAATTGGAGTACATCAACCAGGATCATGCGGAAGACGCCCTGGCCAATCCCAGCGGCAGCGATAAGGTCTCCTGGTACAAGCTGCTGAACTATCGCCAGACATGGGCTTTCTTCTTCGGAAAGTTCATGACCGACGGGGTGTGGTGGTTCTTTTTGTTCTGGCTTCCTGCCTATTTAAAAGATCAATATCAGATGACCGGCACACAGATCATGCTGCCATTGTCGGTCCTTTACAGTATGACCATGTTCGGCAGCATTGGCGGTGGTTTCTTCCCCGTGTACTTCATGAACAAAGGCTACAAGCCTTATGACGGAAGGATGCGGGCCATGCTCCTGATCGCCTTCATCCCCCTGGTGGTGCTGGCTGCTCAACCCCTGGGATCGATCAGTTACTGGATGCCTGTTTTGCTGATCGGTGTCGGTGCCTCCGCACATCAGGCCTGGAGTGCAAACATCTTCACCACGGTGAGCGATATGTTCCCCAAAAAGGCTGTCGGCTCCGTGGTCGGCATTGGCGGTATGGCCGGCGGCATTGGTGGGGTGATCGTCACCAAGGTCGGTGGTCGGTTGTTCGATCATTACAAGGCCCTGGGACATATAGAAACCGGCTACACGATCATGTTCACCTTCTGTGCCGTGGCCTACCTCATCGCCTGGGTGGTGATGAAGTCGCTCGTGCCTAAGCATAAGCTGATCACGGATCTCTGATCCTCTGTGGTGAAAATGACCGATCCCCTGTATGAAGGTCCAAGGACCTGCGTACAGGGGATCGGTCATTTATGGGATATACGATCAGCGTATCCGGCTCACGATCAGAGGACTCAGGACTCCACCGCGGGGGCGAATGCTTCGCGGATCAGTCCCGGCAGATCGTTGTCGATCATGCGTTCGGCCATGAGGATCATGTTATGGAACGCTTCGGCGCCGGAGATGCCATGTCCGATGATGACAGGCTTCTCTACACCCAGTACAGGCACGCCTCCGTAGGATTCGTAATTGAAGGTGTCGAAGTAGTCATCTCGGATATTCCGGCGTTTAACGATATCATACACGCTTTCCGCCAGCTTCAGCACGACATTTCCGGTGAAGCCCTCGCAGACCATGACATCTGCCTTATCCATCAGGATGTCACGCCCCTCGATGTTGCCGACAAACCGGATATCGGGGGAAGCTTTTAGCAGGGGATAGGCTGCCTGGGCCAGGAGGTTTCCTTTTCCTTCTTCTTCGCCGATGTTGACCAGGCCAACGCAGGGGTCCGGAATTCCGAGGATATGTTTTACAAAAAGTGTACCGAGGGTGGCGAACTGTACCAGGTGTTCCGGTTTACAATCCGCATTGATGCCGGCGTCCAGCAGAAATCCGAGGCTGCCGTTCTCACGGGGCATGTAGGCACCGATGGTAGGTCTTAACACGCCGGGCAGCGGCTTGATGCTGAACATGGCACCTACCAGCATGGCACCCGTGTTACCGGCGCTGATGATGGCATCGATCTTGCCGGTAGCCAGCAAACCAAAGCCAATGGCAATGGAAGAGGATCTCTTCTCTTTCAGTGCCTTGGTGGGATGTTCGTGCATGTCGATGGCCTCGGGTGCATGCACGATGGTAAGGCCATCGGCCGGGATGCCGTGTTCACGGAGCAGTCCGTTGATCACGGCTTCATCACCCAACAGCACCAGACGGTCTGCCCGGCCACCCGCTTCGAGGTACCGCAGTACGCCCTTTACGGCCTCCAGTGGAGCGTAATCTCCACCCAGCATGTCCAAACCGATCTTCATCTTGTCGGGAGCTTGGGGTTACATTACAAACAACCATGGGACGACAAATGCCGTCCCATAGCCGGATACCATATGTTGTCGGATCAATTGATGGGCGACTTCTCGGCCACCACTTTGCCCTTGTAGAACAACTTTCCTTCGCTGACATGGGCACGGTGACGTACATGCAGTTCACCCGTGGTGCTGTCTTTGCTGAGGGTTACGGGATCCACCTTGTAATGGGTCCTTCTCTTCGCACTGCGCTGTTGCGAGTGTCTGCGTTTGGGATTTGGCATTATCTCTGATTTATGAATTCCTGAATTTATCGAGTCCTTTCCAAATGTCGGGTTTCATTTCCTGTTCCTCCGCCTGTTCCTCCATCTTACGAAGCAGGGCCAGCGCCTTCGGATCACACGCGGGTTCTCCATCTGCTCCGGCGGGGCAAAAGCGCTGGGCCGGGATGCTGAGCAGGGTGAACTCGTACAACCAGTCTTCCACGTTGAGGTGGCTTTCGGTCCTGGAGATATAGAAGACATCGGGGTCTTCATCCATCTCGTTCAGCCTGTCCGGGTCGTCAGCCATCTTGACCACGAGCCGGAACTCATCCCACAACACAATGGTCAAGGGGTTTCCGCACCTGTCGCAGCTCATATCCGCTTCGCCTCCGATCTCAAAACGCAGGAGCATGAAACCCGTGTGTTTGTCGAGTACCATCTTCACCCGCGCCCTGATGGAGGAGAACTCCTCCTGAGGTCGCTCCGCAAAGAACTTGTCATCCACCTCATATTCAAAAACATGTTCACCCGGTTTCAGACCCACGAATGCTATGTCGTAATTCCTGTGGCCGGACATGTGTCTGCTATTTGAGGTGGGCAAAGGTATGATTTTTTCCACATTTGAAAAACTCCCGGTCAATATCCCCTTAAACCTTTCAGGAAGTTCGGGCAGGCCAAGCCCAGGCGGCATCGTCTTTATTCAAGTGGACGTAAATTGCAGGATGCCGCTTCGAACGAATGGTAAGTTTTGGACCGGGTTCCCTTGGTGGCCGGTATTGCTGGCACTGACCCTGCATGTATGCACATGGTTTCCGGAGTTGGTGGAAAAGATATACGGCCGATCTTTCTATCCACGGATGGGATCAATCCTCCGGATTTTCACGGGCTGGTGGTCGGTGAGCTTTGGGGATCTGATCTATATTGCTGCCATTGTCTTTCTGCTGCAACGCCTCTTCCTGCTGATCTGCCGCAGGCGGATGGTGAGGTGGCAGTCCATCCTCTCCGTCATTTGCTGGGTCTATGTCGGGTTCCAGCTGGGTTGGGGGCTGAATTACAGCCGGCTTCCGGCGGAATACCGGATCGGATTGAAGTTATCGGCAGGGGATACGATCCATCTGCGGTCGTTGACAGCCCGTCTGCTGGAAAAGACCAACGCCTACGTGTTGATCCGCCGGGCACATTTGCCCCCGCCGGCATTCGACAGCCTGGTTGGCGCCGCCCGCCGTGGGTATGAGACCCTGTCGCATCGGGGACTGCTGCCTGCACCCGGTCCCATCTCCGTCAAGCGCTCGATCTTCGGTGTCATGGGCAACTACCTGGGATACTCCGGTTATTTCAATCCTTTCACCGGTGAAGCGCAGCTGAACGATGCCGTGCCAGCCGTGCTGCATCCCTTCGTGGTGGCTCATGAAATGGGGCACCAGCTCGGCTTTGCACGCGAACAGGAGGCCAACCTGACGGGTTTCCTCGCGGCTCGTGCATCGAACGACAGCCTGATGCGGTACTCTGCCTATTTCGATATGTTCCTTTATGCAAACGCGGCCCTTTATCGTTCGGATAGCATGGCAGCCAGGCGCCACTTTGAAAGCTTAGCACCATTGGCCCGGAAGGATTTGGAAACGTTGAGGGCGTTCAGGATCCGTTACCGGACCAAGTTGGAAGAACTGACCGACTGGTGGTACGACCGATTCCTCAGGCTCAATGGTCAGGAAGAGGGCGCCAGATCCTATGGGCTGGTGGTATCCGCCCTGCTGGCCCTTTGGGCCAGGGATAACGACATCTGAGATACACAGGCATTTCTCTTGCACCCACAAATAAATACGGGGAAGCTCCCGGCCTCCCCAATGTCCTTCTCTGATAGGTTATCAACGACTGGATGTGAAGTTCACGCACCCGGGGCAAAGCTTCAAAGGTACGGGGGTGAAAAAGGTGATTTTTTTAGGTTTCATTTTTTTGTACAAAACCTCCTAATGAATTGTTATTCAATATTAAAATAGGTGAGTCACTTATATTTTAATTTTGCACATTCCCTGCTTGTGGATGGCATACTTGCCTCGTCCTTTTCTACCTTTGCCACATCATGCAATTTCTGCGTCTGTTTCCAATCTTATTGGCCTTTGGTTTTGGGATTCCTGGTTTTGGCCAGACACCGGATTCCATGATCATGCAGCCGAATAGTCCGATGATGCGCAGGCTGCTTTCCTCCAGGTCGGTTTTCCAGATACAGACCATCATGCGCAAGCAAAGGGGAAACATCGACATCGGTGTGCCGATGCACACCAACCATCTTTACGATCTATACAAGAAAAGCGATGGGCTGTATGCGCACATCTCGGCAACCGGAATCATTTACAGGATCACGGAGGCGTCCGGCGGGGATTCGGTATTGTTTCGTCGGATGGACAGGACCACACACTTCGGTTACAACATCAATGCGCTGGGCTTCACGCTGAACGACCGACTGTATAATTTCGGAGGATACGGCTACTGGAGATGGAATGGTCAGTTGCGTGCGTACAACGAAGGGATGAGTGAATGGCATATCGTTCCCCTGGAGCGAGAGTTACCGGTGACCAACGGAGATCCGCATAGTTTCATGTGGCTGGATGCGGGTGAAGAACGACTATTTGTACTCCGGACCTTAAGAGGCAACGAGGCGGTCCTGAATGATCCGATCAGATGGGCTGATACGACACATTACCTAAGGCTGAATGACCTGCGATGGTTTCCGATCGGTACGGCACCGAAGATCGAAGTATCCAATGATATTCTGCGGGTGTTGGTATCGCTGGATTCCGGCCTGCTCTTGCAGACCAACGGCGGAATAGAATACTGGAATTTCCTGCGCAACCGGGTCCGGACCATCGTGAACGACAGCCTCCGGGCCGAACTGCTTACGATGGAAGGGAACCACTACATGTGGTACGATGCCGGCCGCTTTTTCATTGGTGATGCACATACCGGAAAGCTGGATTCCATCGCATTATCTGCCAGCGACTTTGTCGATACCCCCCGGACAGTATACCTCCCATTCGAATCTCCTTTTGGCCTGCTGGCATACCTGGTGGCCGGTGGCCTGACGACGGCCTTTTTCGTGGCCTGGGTATGGAAGCGAAGACGGTCCGGCTCCGGTGCACCCATGAACCGGGATCCTGGTGAGCCGCTCAGGCAAGACACAGACATTCGACAGGTGGAAAACATCCCCAGGGAGACGATGCGGAGTGTGGAGGAAGTACCCAGGAGCTTTGATCCTGATCTCTTTGATGCGGTAGAATGGTCGTTGATCTGTTTGCTGGGGCAGCACGGACTGGAACCGGGCAGGACCACGAGTACGCAGGAGGTCAACCGCATCCTGGGGGTGGCGAACAAGACGCTCGACATGCAGAAACGTAAACGCAGTGATGTCATTCGTGCCATCAACCGGAAATATCAACTGGTATTCCCCGACCGGACCGGAGAACTCATCATAAAGGAGCGGAGCGAACAGGATGGACGGCAGTCGGAGTATCGGATCAATCCCACAGAAATTCCTCAGATCCGGGATCATTTGCCGCGTCGATGACCGAGATCAAAAACGGTTCTTCCACATCATACTTTCGACTGGCCGGTTGGCCTGCCCGCTGTATTTGGCGTTTTGCTTTCGGTTGTATTTGACTTCGATCTCACCATCCACCGGAAAATAAATGAGCTGACCGATGGGCATGCCGTGATAGATCCGCACCGGTTGCTTCACGGAGATCTCCAGTGTCCAGTGCCCGCAGAATCCAACATCCCCTTTCCCCGCTGTGGCATGGATGTCTATGCCCAGCCGGCCCGTTGATGACTTCCCTTCAAGAAACGGCACATGTTCGTGGGTTTCGGTGTATTCTTCGGTCACACCGAGATAAAAGAGATCGGGATATAGCACATATCCGTCCTCAGGAATTTCGAAGTGGCGGATGGTATTGTGTTTTCGGGCGTCCAGCAGGTGTTCCTCGTAAGTGGCGAGGTATTTTCCGAGGTGTACGTCGTACGAATTGCTGCCCAGGCAGGAACGATCATACGGCTGTATAAGGATGGTGCCCTTGCCCATCTCTTCCAGTATGCGCTTGTCTGAAAGGATCATATATATACGTCTTCGATAAAATTCAACAAGATAAACCGAAATTGCGAATTGAAACGCATGCCCCTCCATTATCATACTTCATGGCCGGATGGCAATACCATACTCATGGTCTGGCGGATAGTTGAATCCGAAGACTGGTTCATGGAGCGGATTCCGGATGCTTTATCTTTTGCGCATCCTCGTCGTCATTTGCATCACCTGGCAGGGAGGTTCCTGCTCTCACAGGCAGATCCTTCTTTCCCGTATGCCGCACTTCGGCTTACGGAACATGGCAGGCCGTTTTTGGAGGATGGGAGCCGTCATTTTTCCATCACCCACAGCGCCGATATGGCGGCCGTCATCGTCAGTCAGGACCTTGGGGTGGGGGTAGACCTCGAATTCATTTCTCGACGGGTGTTGAAGGTAGCGCCCAGGTTCCTCGGCATTTCGGAACGCGCCTGGCTGGCTGAGGCCGGACTGACCGACC
>JAJTFQ010000011.1 GCA_021299955.1 Chitinophagaceae bacterium | reverse complement strand
GCCCTCTCTTTCTCCAAGCAGCGGAAAGTGAAGGTCTTCATCCTAGTTGAATCTATCGAGTTCCCTGCCCATGTGATCCAGCACCACCACGCATCCCGCATCATCCGGGAAGGACGGCAGGACACTCATCTTCCAAAGCCATGCACGTTCCCTCACGAAATAATCCCGCATGACGGCACCCGGATCCGTGCTGCAAACGATGTGGTCACCCGGAAATATGAGCCGCGGGTTTGGATCCAGTGGTTTCAGGTTGGCCGCCACACCCCCGTTCTGTGCATTTCCGATCTGCAGGGCGACCGCATCCAGGATACCCGGACCGAGATTGATCAACTCTACATAGTCTGCCCCGCCCGGTCGCGGATTGAAGAGTAGTTCATTGATCCTCAACTGCCCGCTGACTGCGGGCCCCGGCCTTCCTGTTTTCAGTACGACGGGCGTGGAGATCGCATTGCCCTGGCAGTCGCGGAGATCCCTGACCGTGAGTGCATAGACGATGTCCCTACGCAGCGGCCGGTCAAACATCAATGTCACCCGGTCAAAGAACGGAGGCATGGCAAGGGCCCGGACGACAAGCGGTGCGCCATCCTGCAGTGTGTATGCATTCGTCCGTGCGGCGGTCAGGCTGTCGAGCCCCTCGTCAAACAACACAACCACCGTGAGGCTGTCAACCGACCAGGTGCGTACCGGCCCGGGTGGCATCATATCAGAGCGGACGCCGTTGACGCTGTTGTTCCTTCCCGGAGTGCCTCCCACTGGTGAGACACTGGCCGCCCAGTTATCGGAACCATGACATGGAAATCCCGGATCGATCATCTCCAGCGACCATCCGCCGGCTTCCTTCAGCGGATTCCGGTAGTTCGCCGCTTCAAATCTCAGGGCATGGATGACTGCGCCTTCGGGAGACAGCAGCACGATCTCATCTTCATCATTGTCGATGGAAGGAAAGGTATTCAGACCGACCGCGCGCCCGAAGCTGGCGAATAAGGGCGCAAATGTTCTTGAACAAAGGACGAGCAAGCTGTCGGGCGGCAATATGATCCCCGATCCGATGATCCCGCTGGTCGAGCCGTCGGTGATCCTGCAACCATCGAGCCGCAGCGGGCGTTTCGACCTGTTTTTCAGCTCGATGTATTCTGCTGCCGGAAGTCCGACCACGGGTAGCGGATCAGCCATGATCTCCGTCATCACCACTTCAAATCTTTGCACCGGCTGGCAGCACACGGAACAGCAACGCAGTGTGGCCACGACCAGGATCATCCAGCATTTCATACCTGCAAGCTATCTTCAGGAGCGGCCTCCTTCCAAGGTCGAATAACATTTATTTGGCGGAAAAACACAGTCCCGTTAACTTTATACCACCAATGAACCTGACGAAAAAACATACAAAGAAGTGCAAAAAACATTCCGCCCGGCTGGAAGGTTAGTACTTTTAGTATGTATTCACATAAGTAAAAGCCTTCCGATACCGGGAGGCTTTTTGTTTTACAACCATCATCAAACCCCTTAAGAAAGAAAAAAGCATGAAAGTAGCAGTCGTAGGCGCCACCGGTCTGGTGGGTACAAAAATGTTGCAGGTGCTCGCAGAGCGAAATTTCCCTGTGGACGAACTGATCCCGGTGGCTTCCGAGCGTTCCGTGGGCAAGACCGTTGAATTCAAGGGTAAATCCTTTGCTGTTGTCGGTTTTGCGGATGCCATCGCCGCCAGGCCCGATGTGGCCATCTTCTCGGCAGGAGGCAGCACCTCCCTGGAACTCGCCCCGCAATTCGCCGCCGCCGGTATCACGGTTATCGACAATTCCTCCGCCTGGCGCATGGATCCCACCAAGAAACTCGTGGTACCCGAGATCAATGCCCATACCCTCACACCCGAGGATAAGATCATCGCCAATCCAAACTGTTCCACCATACAGATGGTGGTGGTACTGAATCCCCTGCACAAGCGCTATGGCATTCGCCGCGTGGTCGTGTCAACCTATCAGAGCGTGACCGGCACGGGTAAGAAGGCCGTCGACCAGCTGATGGGTGAACGTCGCAAGGCCGTCGCCGGTTCCGAAGAAAGTTATCCGATGGCCTATGCCTATCCCATCGATCTGAATGTCATCCCCCAGATCGACGTGTTCCTCGACAACGGATATACTAAGGAGGAGATGAAGATGACCAACGAGACAAAGAAGATCATGGGCGATGATTCGATCCGCGTGACCGCCACCACGGTCCGGATCCCGGTGATGGGTGGTCACAGCGAAAGCGTGAACATCGAATTCGAACACGATTTTGATCTGGCGGAAGTACGCGAAATCCTCTCCGGGGCACCGGGTGTTGTCGTGGTCGACGATCCGGCCCGCCAGCAATATCCCATGCCGAAGGATGCGCATGACAAGGACGACACCTTCGTCGGACGCATTCGAAGGGATGAGTCACAACCGAATACGCTTAACCTGTGGATCGTGAGCGACAACCTGAGGAAGGGAGCAGCTACCAATGCCGTGCAGATCGCGGAATACCTGGCAGCGAACGGATTGCTCTGATGGGAGGTCCCATTGGCGAACTAACAAAGACGCCCCGGAGTAGCATTCGGGGCGTCTTTGCATTTATTTATTCTGATACCGCACGATTTAGGAATTGTAGCAGCGGATGCAATGCCTTGCATGCATCGATCGATTCTCTTAACGCATCAGCCGACAAAAGCACCGCGTCGGGTAGGGGTTTCATGGCCACGAAACTCTTGAATCGAAGATAGTGTGCTGCGGGGTTCTCGGCTTCATAACCCCTGGGGACACGCTGCAGCCGCATGTCAGCTCCTTCGGACAATCCACCAAACTGCCCGACGAATGATGTGGACTCCACGATCTCCCGGAATTCATCGAGGCAATAGTCGATCTCCTGTCTGACCTTGGCCAGATCCTGAGGAGAGGGCATCCACATACCTCCGCCAACAAAGGAAGCGCCGGGTTCCAGGTGAAAATAGTAACCGGCCAGAGTGGATTTTCTGCCCCCCCTGGCGAGGGATGCGCCGAAATTCGTTTTGTAAGGAGCCTTGTTTTTTGAGAAGCGGACATCCCGGTTGATCCTGAAAAGCGTTGACCGGGCTGTCTGTCCTGCTATATCCTGGTCGAAAACGGAGATCCCGTCGATCAGTTCGGAGATGAATTCAATGTGATGGTTGCGGGCGGTTTCGTAGTCGCTGCGATGCGCATCGAACCAGGATTTGTCGTTATGGACGGCCAGATTCCGGAGAAAGGCCAGGGTGGATGGATGTGGCACGGATGGTATTATGGGAGATGGGAGTTGGTGACGGCATCAGACGGCACCCCAGTTTTCACCACTGCGGATCCGGTAGAGTGTCATTTCACTTACACCATACTTATCAGCGAGTTGTCGGTAGGTCAGTTTCCGCTTCGGGTCACCCAGTGACTTTTTGATGGTGCGCACCTGAGAAAGGCTGAGTTTCAAACCCTTTGTACGGGAAGCCTGCACTTCTTTGTAGGCTAGTTTCGCGGGTGACTGCTGCTGGTGTTCAGCGACTTCCTGCTGCGTGGCCCATTTCAGGTTGCGGGCACGATTGTCCAGCTTGTCGTGGTTGAGGTGAATGACGAACTTCTGTTTTGGAGAGGTTTTTTTGTGAAAATGCCGGGCAACTTCCCGGTGGACATACAGCGTGCTTTTACTTTTCGCACGATGCAGGTTCAGGCTTCGGTAGCCCGTTGTCAGTGAACCATTGAGGAGTTTTCCATCGGCGTGCAGATCTTCGGTGTAGCTGGCGATCCTCCCGTTGCTGGAGACGGCGTACTTCTTTCGAAGCTCCTTCCATCCGGGGAACTGAAAGGATTTCCAGACCTCCCCGGTCATTTTCTTAATCATTAGGCGGATAATTTGATACCCAATATACTTAATTCCAAACTTTTACAGAAATTTCCGACCCGGGTAACCCGTTCGTCCTCAGGATTTGCCGGCAAGGATCAGAAAGGCGTCTTCATCCATGATGTGAATGGTACCTATTTTTCTGGCTTTCTCCAATTTGGAGCCTGCATCCTCTCCAACCACGAGGTAGTCGAGCTTGCTGCTGACGCCGGACAGCAGCTTCCCGCCCATCGACTCCACGAGCGTTTCTGCCTCTGATCGTTTCATTTTGGAGAGTGTACCGGTAAAGAGGAAACTTTTGCCACTCAGGCTGCCGGAAACCGCTTCCTGTCTTCCGCTGGACAGGTTAACGCCCAGCGCTTCGAGTCTGCGTAGTGTATCCTGTTGTGCGGGATCCTGGAAGAAGGAGAACAGGCTGTCGGCCACCTTCACCCCTACATCCTCGATCTGTTGCAGATCTTCCCGTGTAAAGGCCGCGAGTTCGAGCAAATGGCTCACCCGCCGGGCAATCCCCTTCGCCGTCGTTTCTCCGACATACCGGATGCCCAGGGCATTGATCAGCCGGTGCAGGGGTTGATATTTGGATCGCTCAATGGCCTCCTGGAGTTTCGCAACGGATCTGCTGCCCATGCCCTCAAGCTGCTGCATCTCTGCATATGGCAACGTATAAATAGAAGGGATGTCGGGCAGCCAACCCAGTTCGTGGAATTTTCGGATGTTCGCTTCTCCCAGGCCACGGATGTCCATCGCATCCTTGCTGGTGAAATGAATGATACGCTCCACCACCTGGGCGTGACAGCTGATATTGGGGCATCTCCAAACCGCTTCATCCACCGGTTTGATCAGGTCATGTCCGCAGGACGGACACGACGTCGGAAAACGAATATCAGTTTCGGCGCCGGTACGCTGTTCGGTCAGGGATCTGACGATATAAGGGATCACATCCCCGGCGCGTTCCACCAGCACGCGATCACCGAGTCGGATGTTTTTCTCGCGGATGAAGTCCTGGTTGTGCAGCGAGATGGAGCTGACGGTCACGCCACCAATGGGTACCGGGTCGATCTTTGCGACCGGTGTAACACTGCCGGTACGTCCGACCTGAAACTCTACGTTTCGCAGCAGGCTGATCGCCTGCCTGGCTTTGAACTTGAATGCAATGGCCCACCTCGGATGATGGGTGGTCATGCCGAGCTTTTCCTGCAGCGCGATCTCATTCACCTTAATGACGATACCATCGATCTCGTAAGGGAGATCATCGCGATGCTGTTCGAAATCAAGGCAATGATCGATCACGGCGCGGATGCCCTGGAATACCCGCTTTTCTTTCTTCGGACTCCTGAAACCGAGATCCCAGAGGAGATCCAGGCTGCCTGAATGCGTCTGCAGAGCAGGCGGGAGGTCCTGCCCGGGATCTGTCAGCGTGTAGCTGACATGGTACAGGAACGCCTCGAGATTCCTTCTGCCCACTTCTGCCGGATCCTTCAACCGAAGGGTGCCGGCAGCGGCGTTGCGCGGATTCGCAAGGGGCGGAAGATTCTGTTCGGCCAGCAGGTCATTGTACTGCTTGAAATGGGCCTTCGTCATCAACACTTCCCCCCGGATTTCGATCTGGCGGATCCCGAGCCCTGCGAAACCGGCGGATAGTGGCAGCGAGCGGATCCGCCTGAGGTTGGCAGTGATATCATCTCCTTGCACGCCGTCGCCCCGGGTCGCACCCCTTGTGAACCGATCTCCTTCGAAGATGAGTGATATGCTGGCGCCATCGAATTTGGGTTCGACGCAATATTCAATGGTTTCCCGGCCACTCAGCTCCCTCGCCTTTCGATCCCATTCCAGCAGGTCCTCCGCATTGTATGAGTTCTCCAGCGACAGCATGGGTACGAGGTGCGACACGCTATGGAAACTCGCCGTAAGACCAGACCCGACACGCTGGGTCGGAGAATCCGGGGTGATGATTGTCGGATCGTTGCGTTCAGCCGCCTCGAGCATTTTGTACAACCGGTCGTATTCCGTGTCGGATATCAAAGGTTCGTTGAGTACGTAGTATCTGTGTTCATGAAATCTGAGGATGTCCTTCAGTTCAGAAATCTCCGCTTCGGATGCGTTCCGAAACTCCGTTTTCAGCAGCCACTGATGTGTGCGTTCCTCCCAGTGACGTTGTTGCTTCATGTCCGGCATATATCGAATAATTGGTTGTAAAGATAGCATGCGCCAGGGGTTCGGTTCTCGGCAAGCGAGTCGACTTGTCCGTATGATGTAGCTTCATATATTTGAATCAAATTATCAGACCCCCTCAGCCGTTCCTACTAAAACGATTTGCCCTTCATGCCAACCGTCAGAAACAGACCCAATATCAACACCACGCCGCTCGAATTGCGTCCTGAGTTTCACTTCGCCATTTCCGTCGACTGTGTGATCTTCGGTTTCGATGAAGACCAGCTGAAAGTGCTGCTCATCAACTGCGATCTGCCTGAATTCAAGGGAAAATGGTCGCTGCTGGGCGACCTGCTGCGTCCGGACGAAGATCTGGATGGGGCTTCCTACCGGGTGCTCCGCGGTCGTACAGGCCTGGAGGATGTTTTTCTGGAGCAGGTGCACACCTTCGGTCACCTTGGGCGGCATCCGGCGGGCCGGGTCATCACGACGGCCTACTTTTCACTGATCAATGTAAGGGACCACCAGCTCAAGCTGCTGGAAAACGAACTGCACTGGCACCCGGTCCGCGAGATCCGGGAGATGGCTTTCGATCACCGCGAGATCCTGGATACCTGCCTCAGAACCCTTCAGAAGAAGGTTCAGGAGGAGCCCATCATTTTTAACCTCATGGAGGAGAAGTTCTCCCTGCGGGAACTGCAGAACATCTTCGAGGCCATCCTCGATGCGAAGATGGACCGGAGAAATTTCCGAAAGAAACTCTTTGCTACCGGGCTGCTCAAGGATCTGGGCGAACTGGAGCAGGACGTGCCACACCGCCCCGGAAGGCTTTATTCTTTTGATGCGGAAGCCTATGCCCGCATCCGGAAGAAGACCCTGGTGGGAATTGACTTCTGAAGTGGCCGGTATGTCCGGCATACCATGGCATCAGACGGATCCCTTCTCTACGAGGGTCGATGGCACCAGAAACTCTCCAAGGGGTGTTGCTTTGGACATGCATTTGTGCAGGATCTCGAACGACCGCTTGCCCAGCGTTTCTCCGCTCGTTTCTATGTAGCTGATCTCCGGTTCGTACAGTCCGGGTATCAAGCCCGTACTGATGGCCAGCACGCCGATGTCTTCCGGTATCCTTAATCTATGCTGCATGATCGCCTTCATCGCCCCGGCGAGGATCTCGTCGCTCATGGCGAAGACGGCATTATAAGTCTGGTCAGCCAGGGCCTCAAAAGTGATCTGGCGGGCTTCCTGCTGGCTTCTTGCATGACGTATGGTCAAATGGCCATCTGCCGCATGTCGCTGGAAGGTGCCCTGAAAAGCCTTGAGTCTTTTCCTGGTGATGGACAGGGCATGATCTCCGAACAGGGCCAGGATCCGTTTGCGTCCCTTTCGGATCAGCGTGTCCGCTCCAAGGAATCCCGCCTCTGCGTCGGCCATGCTGACCTTCGGAAATTGCCTGCTTTCCGGCACTTTATCGAAAAATACGACCGGTATGCCCGCCGCGTCGGTCCGTTCGAAGGGCGCAAGATCTTTGGTACCGCTTGTCGATGCCACGAGGATCCCGGCTGCCCTGTTCATGCGACACAATCGCAGATTGGCGGCCTCCACTTCGGGGTCGTTCCCCGATTGCAGGATCATCAGGGAATATCCCCAGGATCTCGCCTCATCCTCCAGTCCTGCGATGAAGGAATGGTAGAAGTAACCCGAAATTTCGGGGACAATGACGCCAATGACCTTACTGGCGTTCGTCCTTAATTGGATGGCAAATGCATTCGGCTCGTATTCAAGCAGTTCTGCGAGCTCCCTCACTTTCTGTTTGGTATGTGCCGCGATGTCCGGATGATCCTTCAATGCCCGCGATACCGTTGAGATACTGAGATGCAGGTGTTCTGCGATATGCTTGAGTGTGGACCTTGATTTCATGGTACTGAAGCTAAAAAATTATCAACAGAAAACATTATCGCAAACGTTTGCAAAAAAGAATTTTTTAGCCTAAAATTCAATAAATTACTGAAATACAACATTTTATCTATTTTTAAAAAGTTTTGTATGCAATCAGATCATGATGAAAATGTGCAGCGTTTAATATACTTGCATTGTCATTATACGTTATCAAGTCCGCCGTTGCCATAATTAGCTTGTCCATGAACCGATGTGTGTCGATTTCTTCTATGATCTGTAAACCCTGCCAGGGGTTATTTTTTTCTTTTTCCCAAAAGGTGTAATTCTTACATATTTAACGATTGGCTAAAAATTCAAAAACCCACTGTTTATGACTCTAAGACGATTCATGCGGGCGATCTTACCTGCTGTGATGCTGATGGCATTCCAGGTAACATTCGCTCAGACCAAGACTGTCTCCGGCCGGGTGACGGACGCCAAGGATGGTACGCCGGTTTCCGGAGCGTCCGTTGTGGCTAAAGGCACCAATACGGGCGGTACCACCAACGCCGATGGAAGTTTCTCCATCTCAGTTCCGGCCAATGCCCGGACGCTGGTGATCACCTCTGTCGGATTCGGTACCCTTGAAGTGTCCATTCCGTCCTCCAACAAGGTAAATGCCAGTCTTTCCGCTGCCACTCAATCCATGACGGATGTGGTGGTCGTAGGTTATGGTACCCGTCGTGTGAAGGACCTGACCGGTTCTGTCGCCCGCATCGGAGAGAAGGATTTTAACAAGGGACAGATCGCTACCCCTGATCAGATGCTTCAGGGACGTGCGCCCGGTGTACTGGTAACGCCCGCCTCGGGTGAACCCGGCGCTGCTGCCAACATCAACATCCGTGGTACGGGTTCCATTAGTGGTGCCCAAGAGCCGCTGTATGTAGTGGATGGTGTGCCCCTGCTGCAGGGTGGTACCCTCGGTTCCGCCAGCGGTGCTGAAGGTGGTACGACCCCCAAAAATCCGCTGATGTTCCTGAACCCCAGTGATATCGAAAGCATCACAGTACTGAAAGATGCATCTGCAGCCGCTATCTATGGATCCCGCGGTGCAAATGGTGTCATCATCATTACCACCAAGCAAGGTCGCGGTGGCAAGAAAGGCCAGCTGAACTTCACCGCCAACACCACCATCGCCTCCACCGCGCGCAGGTATGATCTGCTGAGCTCTGAGGACTTCCTGGTAGGTGCCAAGCGCGCCAACATTGCCGGTGGCGCAGATCCGCTGGGTGCTCAGGATGCCATCAAGGCCATCGATTTCGGTGCGAATACAGACTGGCAGGACCAGATCTTCCGCACGGCGCTCTCTCAGAACTACAACATCAGCTGGGGTTACAGCAACAAGGGTACCACCGCACGCCTCAGCGGCTCGTACGACGATCAGAATGGTATCATCAATAATACCAATCTGAAGCGCCTGACCGCACGTGCCAACATGACCAAGAAGCTGCTGAACGACAAGCTGACCATCGAAAAAAACATGACCTACTCCAATGCCAGGAATACCTATGCGCCCATTACCAACAACGCAGGCTTCCAGGGAAGTCTGCTCGGTGTGGCCCTGAAGGCGAATCCCACGGCTCCTGTCCGCAACTCAGATGGGTCATACTTCACTTCGGACGGACAGCGTAATGCCGTTCAAATGCTCGATTACTTCACGGACAATGATGTCGTGAATCGCTTACTCGGTAATCTCTCCGCTTCCTACCAGATCACGAAGAACCTTTCTTACAAGGCCGTGGTTGGTATCGACCAGTCTGAAGCTGAGCGTACCTCCTTCACCGATCCCCGTCTGCCAGATGGCGTCTACGGTATCGGTGACCTCAACGTTTTTGGCGTTCAGATCAACGGATCCGCTAACGCGAACAATGGTCGCACTACGCGTCAGAACCTCACGTCCTCTTCCAGGTTGTTCGAGCAGTACCTGACCTATGACCAAAACTTCGGCAAGCATGCCCTGAATGCCGTGGTGGGATACTCCTTCCAGGGTTTCGAAACCAAGTATACAGGTAAGGCAGGCTGGGGTCTGGGTACTGCTGTAGCCAAGCCGAGCGATATATACGTAAAGGATTTCAATAATTTCAAGAACTACATTGATTTCGTCCCCGGATATAGCAACAACGAACTGCAATCCGTATTCGGCCGGGTCAACTACACGTTCAACGACCGTTACTTCCTGACCGCCACCCTGCGTACGGACGGTTCTTCCAAGTTCGGTGAGAACAACCGCTATGGTACCTTCCCCGCCCTCGCTTTCAAGTGGGATGTGATGGAAGAAAGCTGGGCTAAGAACACCCTGGGCAAGGTACTCGGCAACTTTGCCATCCGCGCCAACTGGGGTAAGCTCGGTAGCCAGGACAACCTCGGTGCTTACGCAGCCCTCAACCTGCAGCAGGTTTATGCGGTGCGTGGCGGAACGCCGGTCACCCGCTTCATCCAGCAGGGCAACCCCGACCTGAAATGGGAGGAAGTCACAACCACCGGTATCGGTGTCGATCTCGGTACCAAAGATGGTCGTTTCAGCCTGACGTTCGACTACTACGACAATATGCGTGAGAACATGCTGTTCTTCGCGCCGACCCCCGGTGGTTTCGCTCCGACCAGCTACTGGTGGATCAACCTCCCCGGTAAGGTCACCAACCGTGGTATTGAACTGAATCTGAACTACAAAGTGATCGAAGGCGCCATGTTCAAGTGGGATGTCAACTATAACATGACCACTGTGAACAACAACATCACCGGGCTGCCCATCCAGATCAATACGGGTGAGGTAAGCGGTCAGGGTCTGACAGGTTCTTTCGCTCAGGTGCTCTCCAACGGTGCTCCCATCTTCTCATGGTATCTCCCGGTCTTCCAGGGCTTTGACGGCAATGGTATCGGTCGCTACGAAGACAACTCCCAGAGCAAACTCGCAGGATCCGCACTACCCAAGTACTTCGCTGGTCTGACCAACAACTTCAGCTATGGTCGCTGGAACCTCAGTGTCTTCCTGAACGCCATCACTGGTCACTATGTGTACAACAACACGGCCAACGCCCAGTTCCTGATGGGTTCACTGAAGAACTCCCGCAACGTTACCTATGACGTGTTCAACAGCAATGAAAATCCCTTCAACGGAAACGGTCCTTCGACCCGATTCCTCGAAAAGGGTGACTTCATCCGGCTCTCCAACCTGAACCTCAACTACAACTTCGACGTGAAAGGTATCAAGGGTGTCCGCACATTGTCCGCCTATCTCTCCGGACAGAACCTTGCCCTGTTCTCCAACTACTCCGGCGTAGATCCGGAAGTCAACGTCGACAAGAGCATCAACGGCATCCCGTCGAGAGGTTTCGACTATACCCAGTTCCCCCGTCCGCGTATGGTCACCATGGGTGTCAACGTAGGATTCTAATTCACGAACGAGCAAACAAGGAATGTTATGAGAACCATAAAGAATACGATTCAACTTGTAGCGGCAGCCGGCGTGATCGGTCTGTCAGCCTGCAGCAAGCTTGATCCGAAGCTGGGCGAACCCAATCAGATCGCACCCGTCACCACCGGAGGCGCTCCCACGCCGCCCTCTCTCGCTGCGGTATATGAACAACTCAACGGCCTCACCGGCGGACAGGGCAACTGGTTCGCCATGCAGGAGCACACCACGGATATCGTGATGGGCCCCACGCGCGGTACTGACTGGGATGACCTCGGTACCTGGCGCCGCCTGCACCTCCACACATGGGATGGTGACCACAACCAGGTGCGTGACACCTGGAACCAGATGAACGGTGCCTTGTTCCAGACCACGCTCATTGCAGAAACCGCCACCGGCGCCAACAAGGCCCAGGGTCAGTTCCTGCGAGCGTACTTCCGCTATCTCACCTGCGACCTGTTCGGTCAGGTGCAAACCCGTCCGGCTACCGCCGCAGCCAAGGAGATCCCCGCTGTATTCACCCGTTCCCAGGCCATCGATGAGATCATCAAGGAACTCGAAGAGTGTGTGGCCAACCTGCCTGCATTCAATGGCAACAACCGTCGCCAGGCCACCAAGGAAGCCGCATGGGCCCTGCTCGCCAAGGCTTACCTGAACAAGGCCGTCTACAAGCAGGATCCGACCAAGCCAGCCGGTCCCTATACCTTCGCCAAGGCCGATATGGACAAGGTCATCCAGTACTGTAATCTCATCGATGCCAACCCGCTCCTGGAC
Organism: Chitinophagaceae bacterium; assembly: GCA_021299955.1. Lineage (GTDB taxonomy): Bacteria > Bacteroidota > Bacteroidia > Chitinophagales > Chitinophagaceae > Pollutibacter. Next base: position 39,282 of record JAJTFQ010000011.1, on the reverse strand, counting down.
ATCGACACCTACTACTGGGATAACTTCACATGGGATAACGGTTCCAAGTCCAGCGAGAACATCTTCGTACGTCACAACGGCGGTGATGCGGTGGCAGGCAACGGAGCAGGCCTTCGCTGGCAGAGCTCCCAGTCATGGCACTACAACCAGGTGCCCGATGGCTGGAATGGTTTCGTAGCCCTCTCCCAGTTCTATGACAGCTTCGAAGACACAGATGTGCGCAGGCGCGATTCCATCGCTACCCTCAACTATTCCCGCTCTGTAGGTGCTACGGCTGGCATGATCGTCGGACAGGTATTCGGCCCGATCCCGCCCGCAGGCCGCTCCGCCCGCATCGGTGATCCCGTCGGTCCGCTCAAGGATCGCTCCGGCAATCCACTGGTCTTCACCCGCAGGGCTTCCCTGACCTTCAACAATGAGTCGACCGGTATTCGCTTCAATAAGTTCCCGCTCCGCCCCACAGACATCAACGACGGCGCATGGGGCTCTGAGAACGAATTCCCCTTCTTCCGTTTCTCCGATGTTCGCCTGATGAAGGCTGAAGCCATCCTGCGCGGTGGTACAGATGCCGAGACCCCGCTGGCGATCGTTAACGGTCTGCGTACCAGGCGCCGTGTGGGTGCACTGTCTTCCATCAGCCTGACCGCCCTGCTCGCTGAGCGTGGCCGCGAACTCTACATGGAAGGACATCGTCGCCCGGATATGATCCGATTTGGTGTGTTCAACGCACCGGTCGAAGAGCGTCCGAGCGCATCCGCTGACTTCAAGGTCGTATTCCCGATCCCGACGGTTTCATTGTCTTCCAACCCGAACCTGAAGCAGAACTTCGGTTACTGATCCTCTCCGTTCAGATATCTTACACAGGCCGACTCACCGAGTCGGCCTGTTTTTTTGGGGAAGGTTCCCATGCAGACGTCGCAGCCTATGCCTGCATTGCCCATGCATAAATCTGTCGCCCGACTCAACAATCCTTTATTGTCCTACATTTATATCCCATGTTGAGGTTTGTTGCATCATTGATCATGCTGTCGCTCATAATTACGGCTTGCGATCGAAAGCAGGCGGGGACCCCACTCTTCAGAGAGATGGAGCATACAGGCATCGATTTCACCAACACCCTCAAGGAGACCAGCGATTTCAATGTTTTCAAGTACCGGAATTTCTACAATGGCGGTGGGGTAGCGACGGGAGATCTGGACAATGACGGACTGCCGGAGGTATTCTTCACCGCTAACCAGGGCGCCAACAAGCTTTTCCGAAACCTGGGTGATTTTCATTTCGAAGACATCTCGAAAAAGGCCGGCTTTGACGACAAACCCGAATGGAGCACCGGCGTAGTGTTCGTGGACATAAATGCCGACGGATGGCTGGATATCTACGTATGCAATGCCGGACAGATGCTGGATCGTTCGTTGCGAAAGAACCAACTCTTCATCAACAATCATGATCTGACATTCACAGAAAGGGCCTCAGAATACGGACTCGATAACGATGGGTATACCACCCATGCCTCTTTCTTTGATTATGACCTTGACGGCGACCTGGATTGTTTCCTGGTGAATAACAGTCCCATTCCCGTCAATACGCTCAACTACGCGAACATGCGCGCCATTCCCGACAGCGCCTCCGATTTTCCGGATATGCTCAAAGGAGGTGGGGATCATCTCTATCGGAATGACAACGGGAGATATCATGAAGTCAATCGTGAGGCCGGCATCTATGGCAGCATCATCAGTTTCGGACTTGGGGTGACTGTGGGGGATGTCAATAACGACGGCTATCCTGATATCTATGTTTCCAATGATTTTTTTGAAAAGGATTATCTCTACATCAATCAGCGTAACGGAACCTTCCGTGATGAACTGGAAGAGCGGATGCAGCACATCAGCTTCTCGTCGATGGGGGCGGACATGGCAGACATCAATAACGACGGACGCCCGGATATCTTCACCACAGATATGCTGCCCGGCGATGACTATCGGCTGAAGACCAATACCACTTTCGAAGGCTGGGAGGTGTTCGACCTGAAAAAGAGATCGGGATTCTACAACCAGTTCACGCAGAACGCCCTGCAGTTCAACGATGGCGACGGGCAGTTTCGCGAGACGGCCTTCTACAGCGGCGTTGCCGCGAGCGACTGGAGCTGGGGAGCCCTTATCTTCGACGCCGACAACGACGCGTGGTCAGACATCATCGTGTGCAATGGGATCTACCGTGATGTGACTGATCAGGATTTCATCGACTTTTTCGCAAATGACGTCGTCAAGCAGATGGCCGCCAATGGTTTCCGGGAGTCGGTAGATAAGGTGATCGAAAAAATGCCTTCGGTACCCATTCCAAACAAGGCGTTCAGAAATGCCGGCGGCCTGAAGTTCACTGATGAGGGTCGAAACTGGGGACTTGACCGGCCCACCTTCTCCAACGGGGCATCTTATGCAGACCTTGATGCGGATGGCGACCTCGACCTGCTCATCAGTAATGTCAACCAGCCCGCACTGGTCTATCGCAATGAGTCGAAGAGCGATGGGTCATCCGGAGGTTTCATCTCCTTCGACATCCGATACCGGGGACAGAACCCCTGGGGTATCGGTACGTCTGTCCGTTTGTTCAGCGGCGACCGGGTATTGCTTCGAGAAGTTATACCCAGCCGGGGTTTCCAGTCTTCGGTAGAATACCGGCAGACATTCGGCCTGGGCGGACGAAACGTAGATTCCGTGCAGGTCATCTGGCCCGACAGGACCTGTTCTACGATCCTGAAACCAAAGCACGGCATCCGGCATCTTGTCAAATGGGATTCCCTTACGGCGAAGCCCTTCGCATTTTCAGGTGTGCAGCCCCTCTCGCCCATGTTCGTGATCGCGGATTCGTCTTTCGAAGCTGCCGTGGAAGATACGTATGTCGATTTCTACGAGGAGCGGAATGTGCCCTTCATGCTTTCGAAGTCAGGTCCGGCGGCGGCCGTGGCCGATGTCAATGCAGACGGACTGGAGGATATATTCATCGGAGGCTCCCGGAATCGTCCATCTGTGTTGTATCTGCAATCCTCCGCCGGCTTCAGGAAGGCTTCCGTGAAGGATTTCGAACGTTTCGCTTTTCAGGATGTAAACACGGCCTTCTTCGCCGATCTTGATGGAGACGGTGACCCGGATCTGTTCACGGGGGGTGGCGGAAACTTCGCCCCGGCCTCATCAGAGGAATATCAGGACCACATTTTTTACAACGACGGGAAGGGCGATTTCAAGCTCAGGGCGGGTGCCCTGCCGCTATCCCATCACAATTGCGGAGTGGCGCTCCCGGTGGATGTTAATGAAGATGGTAGGATCGACATATTCATTGGCAACCGAAGCGTGCCCCAGCAGTATGGCGCACGGCCCGAAAGCAGGCTGTTCGCCGGACAGCCGGACGGGTCTTTTATGGATGTCACCGCCGCTCAGGATCCTGAACTGCAGCATGCGGGCATGGTGACCGATGCGGTGGAGGCCGACCTCAACGGTGATGGGAAACCCGAGCTGATCGTTGTCGGAGAATGGTCTGCGCCCAGGATATTCACCAGAAAAGACGGAGTCTATCGACTGATGGAGAATGGACTGGAACAACTGTCTGGTTGGTGGCAGGGCCTGACGGCGGGTGATATCGACGGCGATGGCGATACAGACCTTGTGCTGGGCAACCTGGGCCTGAATTTCTACCTGCAGCCGGATGCAGAACATCCGGTCAGACTTTGGGTGCATGATTTCGATGGCAACGGCGCCATCGATAAGGTGATGACGCGGCGTATCGCCGGGCGTGACATGCCAGTATTCATGAAAAAAGACATGGTGGAGCAGATCCCGGGCCTGAAGAAAGCCAATCTGCGCAACCGCGACTATGCAGACCGCACTGTTCAGGAACTCTTTGAAGAACGCATCGATTCAGCCATCCGGTGGGAGGTCAGTACTGCCGCCTCCATGGTGGCCCTGAATGACGGCAAGGGACGGTTCAGGACCATTCCGCTGCCCGATCTCATGCAACTGTCGTCTGTCCGGGCCATCCGGCTGACAGATGTTAACCAGGACGGACGTGTTGATCTGCTGGCGGCAGGCAACTACTTCGACCTCCTGCCACAGTTCTGCCGCATTGACGCTTCCGCGGGACATGTGGCGATCAATCAGGGGCAGGGATCCTTCAGCGTTGTTCCATCGCGCATAGCGGGCCTTTCGGAAAACGGCCAGTCCAGGCATATCCTGCCCATCCGAACCCCTAAAGGTCCGGCCATGCTTTTCGTTCAGAACAATGAACGCCCGAAGCTCTACCGGCAGACGACGGGAAGCCCCGCCCGGCGAAATCCGGTCTCCAAATCTGATCCATGAACAAGTTGCTCCATATTCTTTTTTCTGTCTGTTGTGCGGGGGTACTGTATTCCTGCGGGGATCGCACGTCATCCCCGTCTCCTTTCACTGCCCTCGACCACGAGCGCACCGGCCTGGATTTCGAAAACCGCATGAGGCCGACGCCGGATTTCAATCTGTTCTCCTACATGTATTTTTACAATGGCGCCGGCATCGGGGCGGGAGATTTCAACCGGGACGGCCGCATCGACCTGTATTTTGCGTCGAGCCAGGGAAGGGACAGGCTATACATCAATCGGGGAGATATGAAGTTCCAGGATGTGAGTGATGCCTCCGGAATCCCGGCTGACAGTGCGTGGAGCACAGGCGTGTCCGTGGTGGACATCAACGCAGATGGATGGACTGACATCTATGTCTGCCAGGTGGGGCAATATAAGGGCTTGCGGGGCCACAACAGGCTGCTGATCAACAAAGGGCCCGACAAGAACGGCATTCCGGTCTTCCGGGACGAGGCCGCGGCCTATGGACTGGATTTTTCGGGATTCTCCACCCAGGCGACCTTTTTTGATCATGATGCGGATGGAGATCTCGACCTGTTCCTGCTCAATCACTCCGTGAATCACGATGGCAACTACATGCCCCGCGCCCAGTTTGAGGGGACCTTCGACAGCCTCGCAGGACAGCGACTGTACACTTGCGAAACAGATCGGGACGATGCCGGAAACCTCCGCGTCCGTTACCGGGATATTTCAAGATCGGCCGGCATACGCAGCACCCGCATCGGATATGGCCTTGGTGTCGTCGTGACAGACGTCGATCTCGATGGCAGACCGGATATCTATGTAGGGAATGACTTTCACGAGAACGACTACCTCTACATGAACCAGGGAGATGGCACCTTCCGGGAGGAAGCCTCCGCGAGGTTGGGACATACCAGTCAGTTCAGCATGGGTGTGGATGCGGCCGACATCAACAATGACGCCTGGCCCGACATCGTGTCCATGGACATGCTGCCGTATGACCCCGAGCTGCTGAGACGTTCCCTTTCCGAAGATGATTACAATATTTACAGGCAGAAGATCAGCTACGGATATGCCCATCAGTATGCCCGCAATAACCTCCAGCTGAACCGGGGCGACGGCCGTTTCCGGGAGATCGGCCAGTTCGCGGGTATCCATGCTACTGACTGGAGCTGGGCCGCCCTGCTTGTTGACTTCGATAACGACGGGCAACGTGATCTGTTTGTCTCGAACGGAATTCCGAAGCGGATGAACGACATCGATTACATCTCCTTCGTATCCGGCGAGGAAATGCAGCGTAAACTTCGCGACAACGCCCTTGAAGACAAGGATCTCGCCCTGATCCGGAAATTCCCGGAGATCAAGATCCCCAACCGATTCTTCCAAAACAAGGGGGGCACGGCTTTCGAAGACATTTCGGACCGGGTGGAGGGGAATGCCAATACGTTTTCCAACGGTTCTGTGTATGCAGATCTTGATAATGATGGTGACCTGGATCTGGTCGTGAACAATATCGATGACCCCGTCCTCGTCTATCGCAATAATACCAATGGGACTGACCGTTCCGGCGGCTTTCTTTCGGTCGACCTGAAAGGTCCTGAGGTAAATCCCTCCGCGATCGGTGCACGTTTGGTCATATTTGCGGGCGGCCAGGTCATTTATCACGAAAAGCAGCCTGTGCGGGGGTTCCTCTCCAGCATGGATATCCCGTTGCATGCAGGTCTTGAGGGACTTCGACCGGATGCTGCCGTGCTGGTATGGCCGGACAATACCTGCCAGCCGGTTGACCTGAAGGCCGGTCCACGCATCTCCCTTACCTATCGCAGCGGTCTGCCGGCTTTTGATTTCAGTAAGATCCGTACCAGTGGAGAGTTACAGGGTGTCACTCCCTTTGAGGACATCACCCGCGGCTCCGGATTGCTTCATCTTCATCGGGAGAACCGCTTCAACGAATTCGACCGCGAACCCCTGATGCCGCAGATGGTCTCCGCAGAAGGCCCGGCAGCGGCCGTCGGAGATGCCGATGGTGACGGGCTGGAAGATGTCTGGATCGGCGCCTCAAAGGGAGAGCGGAAAACGCTTTGGCTGCAAAGGTCGGATGGTAGTTTCCGCCTGTCGCCGCAACCGGCCCTGGTCCGCGACTCCATGTGGGAGGACGCCGACGCCCTATGGCTGGATGTGGATATGGATCGGGATCCGGACCTGGTGGTTGCCACCGGTGGCAATGAATATTACGGGAATGATGAGCACCAGCAGCCATTGCTCTACCTGAACGACGGCAGGGGTAATCTGCAGCGCAGGCAAGATGCGTTCACGGGCATTTTTGCAACCCAGAGCCGGGTCGCTTCAACAGACCTGAATGGTGATGGTTATCCTGATCTTTTCATCGCCGGAAGGGCCCTCCCCTGGGAATACGGGAAGGCGCCCCGCTCGTTCCTGCTGCTCAACGACGGCTCAGGTCGCTTCCGCGACGTTACCGAGGCCTGGTGCCCTGATCTGTTATCGCCCGGCATGGTCACGGATGCGGTTTGGAAAGATATGAATGGGGATGGCCGGGCGGACCTGGTGCTGAGCGCGCATTGGGGAGACATTGAGATCTATTTGCGTCAGGACCGATCATTCGTTCGCCAGCGGGTAAGCCCTCTCAAGGGATGGTGGCAATCGCTCCTTGTAGCGGACCTCGATCTGGATGGAGACAAGGACATCGTCGCCGGAAATTTCGGCCTCAATAGCCGCCTCCGCCCAAGGCCCGACGAACCAGTCAGGATGTATGTCCATGACTTCGACGAAAATGGTCGTTCGGAGCAGTTGCTGACCTATCACGTGGGAGGCCGGGAGATCCCCTTTGCCAGCAAGACCCTGCTGGAGAAGAGTCTGCCGTCTCTGAAGAAGCGGTTCCTCTATGCAGAAGACTTTGCCAGGTCCGACATATCTGAACTTTTCGGGTCGTCCAAACTGGGCACATCCATGCAACTGACTTCCAATACCTTCGAAAGTATGGTCTTCCTGAACGAGGGTGACGGACGTTTCAAGGCAATGGCGCTGCCACCGGCGGTACAGTGGAGTACGATCCGCAGCCTGACGCTGTTACAGGCGAATGCAGACAGCCTGCCCGATATCTTGGTCTGGGGTAACTTTCATGCAAACAACGTGGAAATTGGTCGTCAGGACGCCTTCTATGGCCAATTGCTCATCAATGTCGGGGGTGGTGCATTCAGGGTCTCGGATATTCCCGGCCTCCGCATCCCTGGACAAGCCGGACGGGTGCGACCGATCGGGATCCTGGGGCGAAGTGCCTTTATCCTGCCCATGAACGATGACAGCCTGCGGGTGATCAGGCAGGTTGGGAGATAAAATATGACCGGATCAGAAAACCGGATAGTTGATGGTCGTGACCCATTTTGAGGTATCACTGCCGGGTTTCCGCTCGGTGATCATGCGCTGAAAGGGCATGGCGGGTGACAGCAACCGGTGGTCCTTCACATAGGCATCCACCGCTTCCAGGCAAGATTGGATCCGGTGTGGACCACCCCCCACTTCAGCCACCAGGATTTTTCCACCCGGGAGCATTCTTTTCAGCGAAAATGGCGGATCAGCCCGGAGTTCCCGGTCGGTAGCGATGGCGATCATGGCTTCAATACCCCCGTCTTCTGCACGATATACGTTTAGCATGGGCAGATTGGTTTCGCGTCCGCCCAAGGTACGGATGTGACTTCGAACGGAATCCACCATCTCTGCGATCTCCGCCAGGTTCGGGTCGTGATCGAACTGCCGCCGCAACGACAGGAGTGTGGCATCCTTTACCTTCTGGTGTTCTATGCGAAACCCATAGACCCGGTCAGGGTTTCCGAAGATGCGCGTCAGGGTGTCCATCAACCGGGCATGCTCGCGACGCTGGCGCATTAGGCTCAGTTCCTGCAACGGACGCCAGGCAATGCTTGAGCTGACTGCAGTCTGCACACTAAAGGACAATACCGAGGTGCCGGGACCCGAGGAAGCTGCAGAGATGATGAGGGTGGAACCGATCCCATTCCGATCAACGGAGAGATTCACCTGATTCAGGAAGGTCTGACTGACCCGATAGGACCCCTGCTCCCAGGTCCATGTGCCAGGTTCCCGGCCTGCTTCGGGCCACCAGCGGCCTGTCAGGGCCGTGTCCGTCATGAGCCTGAATATGGCAGGGGCCGGCACATTCAACGGTGCCTGGAACGAGTATGCGCGCGCTTCGGGCAACATCAGGGCGACGCTCAGGTAGATGGCTGCGGCCGCCAGCATGGCCAGGATGGACTTCTTCATCGGGTGTTCAGATTTTTCAGCAACGCAAAATTAAGGTGCCGGTCATTCTCATGCAGGCTTATGGTTGTTTCAGCAGCGGGGTAAAGAGCCGTCCAACTTTTCGGCCCTGTTCTTTTCCATTGACAATGGCCGACCTGAAGTGAATACCTCCGTAGAGCCGGCTGATCCCGGCCTCGTCTGCGGCCGCCTCGATGGAGGAGAAACTCCGGTGCATCCCCAGATATTTCACTTCAGTGGTATCCGTGAAGGATCGCTCTTTACCGAAAATATCCGTCAGCACAGTGGCGGCGGCCGAGGTGATGACACTGTGACCACTGGTATATTCCGGAAATGAAGGCGTTTGCAACAGCGGAGACCATTCGGACTCGAACCGCTCCCGGATGACGGTGACGGGCCGAACCATATTGCTCCGGTATTTCTCTTCCCAGCAAGCAATGAATCCGTCGAAGATCGCTGCGGCCGTCAAGGCATAGGCCGTGGACGTTCGGGCCTCATCCAGGCCGTTCTGGCGTGCAAGGATCTCTGTGATGCCCATCCAGTGTCCGACAGGGGTTAGTTTCTTGGTGGCGATCGTCAGGTGTCCAACGTGTTTCGAAACAAATGCGTTGTCATCCCAGAAACGGGCGATGCTGTCCATCGCGGGTGTCAGGGACTGGCTGATGGTCCATACTTCCCTGAGTTCGCGGCCGTATGCTGAGGATTCGAGTGTATCGTAAGGTGGTGGCGGAGCGGGACGGCACTGGCTGGCCGAATCCATTCTCAAAGGCCGGATCAGCGGCCAGTGGGGCTCTGTGGCATCTGCATAGTCCGGTGGTGTCTGTTGCCATTTTCCGTTTTCTCCAAAGACACTGAAACGCGGCATGCTCCGGGTCTGCCGATAGTTGTCGCCATCGGCGCGCTTCAGGATGCACTGTGCCACCCGATTACCCCAGATCTCCGATGCTTTTGTGTGCCCGGCGGAGAGATGCCCGAAGGCCTGCAGGACGGACTGCCGGAGTGTCCGGATACTGTCCTTGCTGAAAACGAGCCGTTCCGCTACGGTCAGGAAGGCCAAGGCTGCAGAGAGCCTGACGTCCAGGATGGTCGTATCAGGAGCCGGAGGCATTCGTTCGAATCCATTGAAATTCTGCACCAGGGCTGGTATGTCGGGATGCGACGGCCTGAGGGCTTCGTGAAAAGCCAGGGTCGTGTAGGCATAGATCCTCGATGATACCGGCGGACTCAGGATGTCGTGTACGATCACTTCGGTGAGTCCCTGCATCAGTTTGTGTTGCAGTTCGGCGCCCTGCAATGCAGTATCTGTGTGGCGCCTTCCGCAAGCGAGCAAGAGGATCGGCAGGATCGGCAGGAGCCATCTGCTGGCGGTGGTACTGGTCATCATGGCAGACGCAAAATTAAGCGACCCTTGGCATCGGTCACCTCCACGATCTTGACGTTGCTTCCCGTCAGCAGCAACCGGGCGGTCTGGGATAGAAAACCGGCACCACGCCCGAATTCCTCCCTTCGTATCCTGCCGTCGGCGAGTGTTACCAACGCTGCAGCGGCACGTGCATCCAGGGGTGTATGTTTCAGGGTACTGTTCAGGTTCCGAAACACGCGCAGATAGCCGGTGTTCTCCGATGCCAGCAGCGTATGCTGTCCACCGATCCGCAGATCGACCAGCGCTTTTCCATCCCCGGGCACATGAAAGCCGGATGCAGCCGGGCTGAGGGGCGTGAAACGTCCTTCCGGTCCACCTTTGAGGACAAGGCCCCGGAAAGCATCGTATCTCCCCAACATGGGGGACATGGAGTAGTCATTGCCATTAAGCACCAGATCGGTCCATCCGTCCCCGTCGAGGTCACGGGCCAACAGGCCGTAAACCGGTGCGAACTGGGCCTCCGCCGGGAGTGGATGGAAGCTGAACCGAAGCCCGCCCTTGTTTTCGAACCATCCCGTCCGAAACTGCGTTGCGGTCCATTTCTGTGCGATGGCCAGGGTGTCCGGCATCAATACCTCCTCGATCGTCGATCGGGCATACGCATCATAGTTGGTGAAGCGGGCCTTCATCGGACTCATCTCCCGGATGAATTCATCGCGTCCGGCGATGGGAAACTCAGCCCGCTCACCACCGGTGCGGGCTGGCAGGAAGGAACTGAATACCGCATCCGGCCGGTCGTTCCGGTCGAAATCATGGAACCAGGCATGCACAGGCTCCGATTTCGAAGGCTTGAGGTAGCCGTTCATGCCGAAGTTCCCGGCAACATAATCCATGTCTCCGTCATTGTCGATGTCTGCCGCTGTCAGGCTGTTCCACCAGCCGTTCAGTCCGTCCATATTGGTGGGAGTGAGCGTCAGCCTCCGGCCATCGTTGCGCAGCATCCGTACCGGTCCCCAGTCCATCGCCAACAGCAGGTCTGCCCGACCATCGAGGTCAGCATCGGACCAGACCGCACTGCTGACCATTCCGATCATCTGGAGTTCCGGCGCAGCTTCCTGCGTGATGTCGGTGAATTCGATCTGTCCGTCGCGACTGTCATTCCGGTAGAGCATGCTGCTGGTGGCGGACGGATAGGCCCCGGGTACCGTTCGGCCGGCAACGAAGAGATCGATATCGCCGTCGCCGTCATAATCATGTGCTGCGAGGGAGCCTTTGGCAATTCGGTTATTCGTTACCGTTAGTTGCAACTCCGTGAATGCGCCCTTTCCGTCGTTCCGGTAGAAATGGTCAACATAGTGTTTCGACTGCGGAGGATTTTCCGCACCTCCGGCAGCAATGTACATGTCAAGGTCCCCATCGCTGTCAGCATCGAACAATGATATGCCGCCATCATCCCAGGCTTGCGGATCTTGTTCGTCATCCCGGAGTTTGCGGTGGATGAAGCGTCCGTCGGGCTGTTGGAAGTGCAGGCTTGCGGCGAAGGGTGAGACACCGCCCGTGACGAGATCGTCGAGACCATCTCCATTGAGATCGCCTACCGCCAGGGAGGGGCCGAAGCGTGTGAGTTTGCGGGGCAGCAGCCGCTGTATGTTGAAATCGATGAAATCGATCTCCCGGAACGGGATGTCCAGTCCGGAGGCGACGCCGGCTTCACTGAACCAGGGCATGGTCTTTTTCTGAGTGGTTTCCGTTACCGATGCCGCCTTTCTGATGTCCAGATCGAGGGTTTGATCGGCCGGAATATCCAGCAGGCGCTGTATCCGTCCATCAGGCCACCGGATGATCAGGCTGTCGATCTTCCCGTGATCGCCCAGTCCGAAATGGAGGATGTCCTCTACGCTCGACAGGTAGCCGCGGAAGGGGGTATGTTCCGCAGACTGTCGCATGCCGCCATGATGGATATCGATACGTGCGCCCCATCCCTGCAGGTTGCCCGGTGCTCCCTTCAGGCGGATGCGCAGGTGGTGAGCGGGCTTGTCTGATTGGGCCGTTCGGTTTTCCATTACGGTTGCGGGCATGTTCGTGTTGTTGATGACCACATCCAGATCGCCGTCGCCGTCCAGATCACCGGTGGCCATGCCGGCGGAATAGGTTGGCATATCCCATCCCCAGTCGCGGGAGACATTTGAGAAGGTCAGGTCGCCGTTGTTCCGGAATGCATAGTTTGGGATCTTGACGACGGGTACCTTCTCCAGCACTTCAGCCAGTGGCACTTTTTGCACGGCGTCTTTCCGGTAGGCCATGAAGTCCAGGTCTGACATATCCCTGGGCAGTCCGTTGCTGACGAGCAGGTCGCGCCATCCGTCATTGTCGGCATCCACCAGCAGCGGGGCCCAGCTCCAGTCGGTATGGGCCACGCCGCTGTAGTATGCGATCTCGCTGAATAGCGGAATGCCGCCGCTGTCGGCCAGTCCGCGGTTGAGTTGCAGCGTGTTGCGTGGGTACTGGTAAATGTATCCGAAACGGTCCGAGTTCTGAAAGGTCTGATAGGAAATATCGTTGTACATCATCTTCTGGCGGTAATTGTCTTCCGGCATCATGTCCATTTCGATGATGTCCGCCAGTCCGTCGTTGTTGATGTCGGCAATATCGTTGCCCATGGCATTGCGACTGGTATGCCGGAAGTAATCGGCCGCACGGTCGGTGAAGGTGCCATTGCGATTGTTGATGTAGAGGATATTATTGGACAGGTAGTCGTTGCCGACGTAGATATCTTTCCATCCGTCCTGATCGATGTCTGCAATGGCCAGTCCAAGGCCATGTCCTTCGATCAGGATACCGGCCTTGCGAGATACGTCATGGAATACCGGATGACCGAGCACCGTATCGAACTTGTTTTCCAGAAGCTTGTCGGTATTGGGCCAGGAGCCATCCTTCCGGATGGGTCTGAATTCGTTGGGATAGGTGCCGTCGAGGTCATTGACAAGCAGGTAAACATCTAGGTCACCGTCGTTGTCGTAGTCAAAGAACCCTGCCATCTGGGTGCTGGAGGTGTCTGCGAGTCCGTATTCCCCGGCCAGGTCCAGGAAGGAGGGAATTCCGGTCTTCGGATCATTTCCCTGATTGACGAAGAGCATGTTCCGGCGGGCGGCGGCATCGGGCAGGACGGCGGCGCAGACGTGGATATCGGTTTTGCCGTCCTGGTTGATGTCCACAAAGGAGACGCCCTTGCTCCAGCGTCCGAATCCTCCGACGCCGGCTGCTGCGGTCACATCATCAAATCGGAGGTTTCCGCGGTTGAGATAAAGCTTGTTGGACACGCGGTTTCCGCTGAAGAAGATGTCCGGCAGCGAATCTCCGTTCAGGTCGCCAATGCCGACGCCACCGCCATTGTAGAGGTATTCGTAGTTGAGGATATTCAGTTCCGCCTTGTCATCGATGCGATTTTCGAAGGTGATGCCGGTCTCCGTGGAACCCAGTGCCCGGAACCGGGTGTTCTCCGAATGGCAGGAGACCAGGGAGATGAGTAGGAAAGGGAGTAGCTTTCTCATGCCCTGAAAGTAGCCAATTGCGTGGAAAAATGGGCGCAACCCCTGAAAGGGCGCGGCTTTTGAGGATGCATGTAAATTATGTGTCAAAATATTTATTGTAAATCAACCACTTGCAAGGGTCCCTAAAAAAATAATGATGAAAATCCTTGGTAAGTCGCAATGGAATGAGGTACCTTTGCGCTCCCTTGCCGGGAAGTATCCGGCGGGGCTCCTGCCGGGATGGCGGCCGGTGATTGAGAACCGGGGGACAACCCCTTAAATTTTTTTATGAGTAAACTACATTTCACCACAAAGCATGCAAATGCAGCTTCCGTGCAACGCAAATGGTTCGTTGTGGACGGGACCAATCAAACTGTGGGCCGGATTTGCAGCAAGATCGCACATGTGTTGCGTGGCAAAAACAAGGCCTACTATTCTCCTCACGTCGACTGCGGAGATTACGTGATCGTGATCAACTGCGAGAAGATGGTCTTCACAGGTAACAAGATGGATGAGAAGGAATACCAGACGGTATCCGGCTATCCCGGCGGCCAGAAGATCGCGATCGCAAAGGATGTCATGAAACGTCGTCCGGAAGTGATCGTCGAGCACGCCGTGAAGGGCATGTTGCCGAAGAATCGCCTGGGTCGTCAGATGTACAAGAAGCTTTTCGTGTACGTAGGTGGCGAACATCCGCACAGCGCACAACAGCCGGTCCCTTTCAAATTCTGATTCAAAAGATTCCAAAAAACAGATAGATGGAAAAGCAAAAAAATGCCGTCGGTCGTCGTAAGGAAGCCGTTACCAGGGTTTTCATGACGAAAGGTGAAGGCAACATCAAGGTGAACGACCTCGACTACAAGGCATACTTCCCGCAGGTGTATCTGCAGAACCAGGTGGAGATGCCGTTAAAGGCGATCGAGGCCACTGACAAGTTCGATGTCGTCATCAACGCCACCGGCGGTGGTAAGAAAGGTCAGGCCGAAGCCGCCAAGCTCGGGATCTCCCGTGTGTTGATCGAGATCAATGCCGAATGGCGTCCGGTGCTCAAGGCCGCCGGTCTGCTCCGTCGCGATCCGAGAGGCGTCGAACGTAAGAAGTTCGGTAAGAAGAAGGCACGCCGCAGCTACCAGTTCAGCAAGCGCTAATACAAACTTTATTCATTTCATCATACAATCATCAAGATGGAAAGCAACACTTCATTACAACAGCAGTTATTGGAAGCGGGTGTGCATTTCGGTCACCTGCGTAAGAAGTGGAATCCGAAAATGCTGCCGTATATCTATGCGGAGAAGAAGGGTATTCATATCATCGATCTGAACAAGACCGTTGACTGCCTGCAGGAAACTGCCTCTGCGTTGAAGAGCATCGCCAAGCAGGGTCGTAAGATCATGTTTGTCGGCACCAAGAAGCAAGCCAAAGAGATCGTCACCGAGTGCGCTAAGCGCGTAGGCATGCCCTATGTAACAGAGCGCTGGCTGGGTGGAATGCTCACCAACTTCAACACCGTTCGCAAGAGTGTCAAGAAGATGCAGAGCATTGAGAAGATGCTGACGGATGGCAGCTTCGATAACATCACGAAGAAGGAGCGCCTGCAGCTTGCCCGCGATCGCGACAAGATGGATAAGGTCCTCGGTGGTATCGCCCAGCTGGGCAGGGTTCCGGCCGCATTGTTCATCATCGACATCGGACATGAGCACATCGCCCTCTCCGAAGCCAAGCGCCTGGGCATCACCACCTTCGGGATGGTGGACACCAACTGCGATCCGAACAAGGTAGACTTCCCCGTACCCTCCAACGACGACGCTACCAAGTCCATCGCCATCATCGCCAACTATATCACCGCCGCCATCGCAGAAGGTCTCGCTGAACGCCAGGCCGAGCGCTCGGAAGAGAGTGAGGAAGACGAAGATGGAGATGACAAGTCGCCGCGCTTCGCCCTCGAAGAGGACGAAGACCGCAGCGGAGCACGCCGCGGAGGCGGAGGCGGAGCCGGTGCCAAGGCTCAGCCCAAGCGCAGGGTCGCAGGACCCGGCGGCGGCGGTCGCAGACCGGCCCTGAAGAAATAACCGGATGGCCGGGTCTGAACGATCCGCAACCGATCCCACAACGCATACCATAACGATAAAAAAAGTCCCCGCTCCGGCGGGGACGCTTTACACGCTATGTCAACGATCACCGCTGCAGATATCAACAAACTGCGCCAGATGACCGGCGCCGGCATGATGGATTGCCGTAAAGCCCTCACCGAAACAGATGGCGACATGGAAGCCGCCGTCGACTGGCTGCGTAAAAAAGGCCAGAAAGTGGCCGCCCTGCGTGGCGACCGCGACGCTAAGGAAGGTGTGATCCTGGCCAGGACCACCGCAGATAACAAGACGGGCATCGCCCTCTGCATCAGTTGCGAAACCGACTTCGTCAGCAAGAATGCCGACTTCGTCGCCTTCGCACAGACCATCCTCGACGCCGCCATCGGCGCCAACGTCAAGAGTGTCGATGAGCTCAATCAGGTTGAGATCAACGGCGTAAAAGTGGCAGACCTCGTGAACGACAAGCTCGCGAGCATCGGCGAAAAGATCGGCGTTACCAAATTCGAGCGCATTGACGCTGAATTTGTGGCCTCTTACATCCATGGTGCCAATCGTATGGGTGTGCTCGTCGGCATGAACGCCGCCCAGTCAGAAGCAGGTAAGGATGTGGCTATGCAGATCGCCGCTATGAACCCTGTCGCAGTAGATCCTGCTTCCGTACCTGCGGAAGTGGTCGAGCGCGAAAGGTCCATCGTTATCGATCAGATCCAGAACGATCCCAAGATGGCCGGCAAACCCCAGGAGATGATCGCCAAGATCGCCGAAGGGAAACTCAACGCCTTCTTCAAGGAAAGCACACTCCTCGCCCAGGCTTTCGTGAAAGATGGTGGCCAGTCCGTCGGAGATTATCTCAAATCCGTCGACAAGGATCTGAAAGTACTCTCATTCAAGCGTATCGCACTCGGTTGATCTCCGAAAGATTCACCGACTTGCACATATACTTTCACAAGGCCGTCAGGATATCCCTGACGGCCTTGTGTTTTTGAGCCCTCCGACCAGGCCGAATTCTTCGTACCTTTGCAGCATGAAGCCAGTCTATAAACGTGTCCTGCTGAAATTGTCGGGCGAATCACTGATGGGTCAGAACAGCTTCGGTCTGGATCCCGCCGTAATCGGCCAATACGCTCAGGAAGTGAAATCCATAGTACAGTCGGGTGTTGAAGTGGCCATTGTCATCGGCGGTGGGAATATCTACCGGGGGATGAACGAGTCCGAGACCGGGATCGAAAGGGCACACGGCGACTACATGGGCATGCTGGCGACAGTGATCAACGGTATGGCCATGCAGGCGATGCTGGAAAAGTTGAGCGTCTATACGCGGCTGATGAGCGCCCTCAAGATGGAAGGCGTTGCGGAGGCCTATATCCGCCGCCGCGCGATCAGGCATCTCGAGAAAGGCCGGGTCGTGATCTTTGGTGCTGGCACCGGAAATCCGTATTTTACGACCGACACGGCCGGATCCCTGCGTGCGGTCGAGATCGGTGCCGATATCATCCTGAAAGGTACCCGGGTGAATGGTGTGTACTCCGCCGATCCCGAGAAGGATCCCCACGCCACCAAGTATGATACCATCAGCTTCCGTGAATGCATCGACCGGAACCTGAAGATCATGGACATGACAGCCTTCACGCTATGCCAGGAAAACAACCTGCCCATCATCGTATTCGACATGAACGAACCCGGCAACCTCAAGCGCGTGATCATGGGAGAAAAAGTAGGCACACTGGTGAATTGAAACGCCCCATCCGTGTTTGCTAAGATCATTGCCGAGATTCCCCTCAATCCACATATCATGCATCAGGATGCATCCATTTCTTCGATCCGTCGTGAGTACATGCGTGAATCCCTCTCGGAATCTGATGTCCATTCGGATCCCTTCCGCCAGTTCGACAGATGGTGGGCGGAAGCGCTCAAGGCAGACATTGATGAAGTCAATGCCATGACCCTGTCGACCCTCTCAACATCCGGATTTCCCGGAAGCCGGATCGTGTTGCTGAAGGGATACGACGATCACGGCTTTGTGTGGTATACCAACTATGAGAGCCGTAAAGGCCGGGAACTGACAGAGCATCCCAAGGCAAGCCTGCTCTTCTTCTGGAAGGAACTGGAGCGACAGATCAGGATCGAAGGTGTTTGTGAACGGGTCAGTTCGGAAGAGAGTGATACCTATTTCAACGCACGGCCTGAAGGTAGCCGGATCGGTGCCTGGGCCTCCCCGCAGTCAAAGACCATTGAGTCGCGCGAGATCCTCGACCGCAACATTGCCGAGATATCCGAACGCTTCAGCGACACGCCGATCTACAGGCCCCCGCACTGGGGTGGATATCGTCTCAAACCCGTCATGCTGGAATTTTGGCAGGGCCGCCCCAGCCGCCTGCACGACCGCATCCGGTATGATCTGCAGGATGGAGAAGGCTGGAAATTAACAAGGCTCGCACCCTGAGGTGGAGCCTTGGTCGGTCAGAAACGATCGGGTTGATCAATCAGTTCGATGCGGGAGCGGCAGCCTTTGCAGCGTTGCGCTTGGCGACGTGCGGACGCGCAGAACGCGACTTACCGAAAGATCCCTTGAAAATTTTTCCTTTCTTGGTTTTCTTATCACCTCTTCCCATGATGGTCGATTTATTTTGTTGTACTGCAAAAATAAAAAAAGCAAACCACATTGTGTGATTTGCTTCTGATCAGGGATTGGATTCCCTTAGATCTTCTCGGAGAGTTCCTTTCCAGCCTTGAATTTGGCGATCTTCTTGGCCTTGATCTTGATCTCAGCACCGGTTTGCGGGTTGCGGCCTTTGCGGGCGGCACGCT
This sequence comes from Chitinophagaceae bacterium, assembly GCA_021299955.1. GTDB lineage: Bacteria > Bacteroidota > Bacteroidia > Chitinophagales > Chitinophagaceae > Pollutibacter. The sequence goes on along the minus strand of JAJTFQ010000011.1, from coordinate 20,850 downwards.
TGGTGACAGAGAAAGTACCGAAGCCCACGAGGGTAACCTTACCACCGCCTTTCAGCGTCTTGGTAACGGCCTGGATGAATGAATCGAGGGCGTCATTGGCCTCCTTCTTCGAAATTTCGGCGTCTTCCGCGATCTTGGCGATCAAATCTGATTTGTTCATGGTAGAGTGATTTAAATAGTGACTGTTCGGGCAAATTTAGAGGCTTTTTTCATTTGACAAAATTTAATGAATCCACCGGATGTGAACGCTGTAATCCACGCCAGTCAATGATTCCAGCGCACATATGAAAAACCTTCATATATAAATGAAAAGTGAAATGCCTTGAAACCCTTGATATCACTGCATTTCAGGCTGAAATCCGAAACGGCCGGAACTCAATTCCGTGTCGGAAATTCTCAAAACCCCTGATTTCATAGGGTTTTCAGCCACCCTGTTTTCCACATTCAGTTGATAACTTCCATCAATGTCCGAAATGAAACCACACCTTCGGACCACTTTTCCGTGGCTTCCCGTCGCAGGGAAGTCGAATGTTTCGACAGGTACAGGTCATAAGCCTCCCGGCTGCTGCAGAAATACTGCACGGCATAGGTCACACCATCAGACTCATCGGTATCCCTCAGGCGGAGGATCCGGTGATGCGAGAAGAGACCTGTGGCGATCACCCTGGGAATGTGATCCGTCCGCATCCAGTCGAGCCATTCGCTGTGAATGTCGGTCGGTACGAGGCTGGTTACGTTATATATGTACATGGTGTCTTTTTCAGGACTGATCTGGGACTTCTTCAGCATGGACTCATGTAATAAAGATAGGGTTGAAGTGTTAATTTTACTACATGAGGATCATCAGTTACAATGTGAATGGAATTCGTGCGGCCATCAAAAAGGGTTTGATCGAGTGGCTGTCAACGGATCCGGCGGATGTGATCTGCATCCAGGAGACCAAGGCCGAGCGCGACAATATCGATATCAGACCTTTTGAGGAACTGGGATATCATGACTACTGGTTCAGCGCGCGCAAGCGGGGATATAGTGGTGTAGCGGTATTCACGCGGCGCAAGCCCGATCATGTCACGTATGGCCATGGGTTTGGACAGAGTGATGAAGAAGGCCGGGTCATACAGCTGGATTTTGGCGATACCAGACTCATCAACGCCTATTTTCCTTCGGGTACTTCCGGGGAGGAGCGCCAGGGTTATAAATACCAGTGGCTGGATGAGATAGATGCCTATCTGGCGGACTTGCGCAGGGAGCGCAGCAAGGTCATCCTTTGTGGCGACTACAATATCGCCCATCGCGAAATAGACATCCACGATCCGAAGGGCAATAAGCAATCGTCAGGATTTCTGCCCGGCGAGCGGGCCTGGATGGATCGTTTCTTTGACAGCGGATGGAAAGATTCGCTTCGACATTTTGATGATTCCCCTGGTCGCTTCACCTGGTGGAGCCAGCGTTTTCCTACGGTGCGACTCCAGAATAAGGGCTGGAGGATCGACTACATCAATGTGACAGAGTCCCTTGCGGCGGGACTCAGATCGGCGGCCATATATCCGGACGTCAAACACAGCGATCACTGTCCGGTATATCTGGACCTGGATGTCTGATCCCGGGTTGCAGTGATCACTCCAGTACCGGGCGCAGCCAGCGTTCCATCTCTTCAGGATCCATTCCCTTGCGGACGGTATAATCCGTCAGCTGGTCTTTGCCGATCTTTCCGACGCCGAAATACTTCGCCTCCGGATGGGCGAAGTACCATCCGCAGACAGAAGAGGCCGGATACATGGCCAGTGATTCGGTCAGGCCGATGCCAATGGCCGCGGTGGCGTCCAAAAGATCGAACAACTTGTATTTTTCCGTGTGATCCGGACAAGCGGGATAGCCTGGTGCAGGTCTGATGCCACTATATTTTTCACGGATGAGTTCGTCGTTTGAGAGCGACTCTTCAGACGCATATCCCCAGTATTCTTTCCGGACCTGTTCGTGCATCCATTCTGCCAGGGCTTCGGCCAGTCTGTCCGCCAGTGCCTGTAGCATGATCTTGCCGTAATCATCGTGATCCGCCTCGAACTTCCGGATATGTTCTTCTATACCGGCGATGGTCACGGCGAATGCTCCCAGGTAGTCCTGCTTGGCCGATTCAGCCGGCGCAATGAAGTCTGCCAGGGAGAGGTTGGGCTGACCGGATGCCTTTTTAGCCTGTTGACGAAGGAATTCAAGAGTTACGACGTTTTCCGCTCCATTTTTTTCAGCCAGCAGGGACACCGTGTCCCCGCCGTGTCCGTTGGCCGGCCAGAAGCCAATGACGGCATGGGCTTCCAGCCATTGTTCGGAAATGATCCGGGAAAGCATGGTTTCGGCATCCCGGTATAGCTTTGTGGCTTCGGTACCCACCACCGTATCGGTGAGGATGTCGGGGAAATGCCCGCCCAATTCCCAGGCGATAAAGAATGGTGACCAGTCGATGTACGGACGCAGCTTGGCCAGATCTACACGGCGGAAGCTTTGCGCCCCGGTGAACCTGGGCGTTGCGGGTTCATATTTATTCCAGTCAGGTTTGAATCGGTTGGAGACCGCTTCCTTATAGGAGATCGATTGTTTAACGGTCTTCCTGGCTTCAAAATCTTGTCGCAGTTGTGCATATTCGCGACTTACGCCTCCCAGGAATTCCGGACGCTGGTCCAGGTTGAGCAGATTGCCGGCGACGGAGACGCTTCGTGACGCATCGAGGACGTGTACAACACCATGGTCGTACTCCCTGGCGATCTTGACGGCCGTGTGCATTCTGGAGGTGGTGGCGCCACCGATCAGCAGGGGCTGCGTCATTCCGCGGCGTTTCATCTCGCGGGCCACATGCACCATCTCATCCAGCGAGGGCGTGATGAGGCCGCTCAGTCCGATAATGTCGACGCCCCTTTTTTGGGCTTCTTCCAGGATCCGGTCGGCGGGGACCATCACGCCGAGGTCGATGATCTCATATCCGTTACAACCAAGGACTACACCGACGATGTTCTTTCCAATATCATGCACATCACCCTTGACGGTCGCCAGGAGTATACGGCCGGCGGAGGAGGCCTCGGCTTTTTCCAATTCGATGTAGGGTGTCAGCACTGCCACACTCTTTTTCATGACGCGCGCGCTCTTGACGACCTGCGGCAGGAACATTTTGCCGGCACCGAACAGGTCGCCGACGAAGTTCATGCCGTCCATCAGCGGTCCTTCGATCACGTCGAGGGGGCGCGGATACTGCTGTCGGGCTTCTTCGGTATCCGCTTCGATGTATTCAGTGATGCCATTGACCAGCGCGTGTTTCAGCCTTTCCTGCACAGTACCCTTCCGCCAGGACTCATCGCGTTCCTGCACTTTTCCCTTGGCCTTGACCTGTTCGGCGAGGACGATGAGTCTTTCGGTGGCTTCGTTGTTATCGTTGTTTCGGTTGAGGATCACATCCTCGCAGCGTGTGCGGAGTTCCGGTTCGATCTCGTCATAAACCACCAGCTGGCCTGCATTCACGATGCCCATGTCCATCCCGGCGCGGATGGCATGGAAGAGAAATACGGAGTGCATGGCTTCCCGCACGTGGTCGTTCCCACGGAAGGAAAAGGACAGGTTGCTGACGCCTCCGCTGATCTTCACGAGCGGATACTTCTGCTTGATGGTGCGGGTCGCCTTGATGAAGTCGACTGCGTAGTTGTTATGTTCTTCCAGGCCGGTGGCGACCGCGAAGATGTTCAGATCGAAGATGATATCCTGCGGCGGGAATCCGGCTTGTTGCGTGAGGATCCGATAAGCCCGGTCGGCGATCTCCACGCGGCGCTTCAGGTCATCTGCCTGGCCCTGTTCGTCGAAGGCCATCACAATGACGGCGGCACCGTAGCTGCGGCAGATGACCGCCTGTTCCAGAAATTTCTCCTCGCCTTCCTTGAGGGAGATGGAGTTCACGATGCATTTACCCTGTACACATTTAAGGCCGGCTTCGATGATGGCAAACTTCGAGGAGTCGATCATGATCGGGATGCGGGCGATGTCGGGCTCACTTTGCAGCTGGTTAAGGAAGGTCACCATGGCTGTTTCTCCGTCCAGCAGGGCATCGTCCATGTTGACGTCCAGTACCTGGGCACCGCTTTCCACCTGCTGCCGGGCGACCGTCAGCGCCTCTTCATAGAGGCCATCGCGGATGAGGCGTGCGAACTTTTTGGAGCCCGTAACATTGGTGCGTTCGCCGACGTTGACAAAATTGGTTTCCGGACGGATGACCAGGGGTTCAAGTCCGGAGAGCCGGAGGTATGGTTTGATGATGCTGGGTGCAGACATGGTGGGTATGCGTTGAATGGGAGGCTTATATGCCTCAGATCAGTTCTTTTTCAATGACGGGCAGTGGCCTGGGTTTCAGGGTACGGACATGTTCGGCAATGTGTCTGATGTGATCAGGTGTAGTGCCGCAACAGCCGCCGACGATGTTCACGTATCCTTCCTTCGCCCAGTCTTCGATGTGATGGGCTGTCTGCTCCGGGGTTTCGTCGTACTCTCCCATCGCATTGGGCAATCCGGCATTCGGATAGGCGGAGGTATAGCATGAGGCGATCTGCGAGAGCTCTTCGATATGGGGCCGCATCTGGTCGGCACCGAGTGCGCAGTTGAGTCCCACGCTTAGCGGATCGGCATGCTGAACAGAGGTGTAGAAGGCCTCCAGGGTCTGCCCGCTGAGGGTTCGACCAGACGCATCGGTGATCGTTCCGCTGATCATCAAAGGGAGTTCGGGCCGGCCGCTTTCCCGGAAGTATTTTTTAACGGCGTAGATCGCCGCTTTGGCATTCAGGGTATCGAAGATCGTTTCGATGAGCAGGAGATCGGAGCCGGACTCCACCAGTCCCTGCACCTGTTCCAGATACGCTTCCGCCACTTCGTCGAAGGAGATCGACCGAAAACCCGGGTTGTTCACGTCGGGCGATAAGGAGAGGGTCTTGTTCATCGGCCCGATGGCGCCGGCGATGAACGGTCCGGGTCCGCCGGCCTTTTCAGGGTGGCGTTCGAGGAAGGTCTTTACGGCCGCCCTTGCGCAGGAGACCGCTGCAACGTTGAGTTCCAGGGCCAGGTGACTCATGTCGTAATCAGCGAGGGAGACGGCCTGGGCGTTGAAGGTATTTGTTTCGATGATGTCGGCACCCGCTTCCAGGTATTCGAGATGGATGGCCTCGATAATATCCGGACGCGTGATGCAGAGCAGGTCGTTGTTTCCCTTCAGGTCGGAGGGCCAATCAGCGAATCGCGCCCCCCGATAGTCGGCTTCAGTCAGGCGGTAGCGCTGGATCATGGTGCCCATGGCCCCGTCGATGACGAGGATGCGCTCCTGCAAGGCTTTTCGAATGGATTGCATTGTGTCTGTTTGGTCTGGTGTGATGGGTCGCCGGACGGAGATGTTACGCCAAACAGAGGATACACCGAAGGGTGTGACGCTGTTTATTAGTTCGATTCATCCCGTGGGGCATGGCGCAGGCCGAACAATAAACAAATCCGCCTGCGCATCATCTGCAAAATTACCACAAAATTTGGCGATTCGCAATAGTATCAGCGCATTACATAACGCTCTACCGGCAACCGGTTTTGTAAACTCCGGGCGAGCGTCATTTCATCAGCGTATTCCAACTCTCCGCCAAAGGCGATGCCCCTGGCGATCGTTGTGACCCTCACGGGCAGGCCCTCGATCTTTTTTTGGATATAGTAAATGGTGGTATCACCCTGGATGGTCGGACTCAGGGCGAACACGAGTTCCTCCGTAGCTCCCTCCTGCACGCGGGATACCAGTCCGTCGATCTGAAGCTGGTCTGGTCCGATGCCGTCGAGCGGGGAAATGACGCCACCCAGGACATGATAGGCGCCGGAAAATTGCTGGGTACTTTCTATGGCGATGACATCCCGGATGCTTTCGACCACACAGATGAGTGATTTGCTGCGGGCAGGATTGTTGCAGATGCTGCATGTTTCGGCATCCGATACATTGTGGCAGATGCGGCAGAATCTGATCTCTGACCGGACGCGCGCGATCGTTTCACCGAAGGCCTTCACCTCTTCCGTTTCCTGTTTGAGCAGGTGCAAGACCAGCCGAAGGGCCGTCTTCCGGCCAATGCCGGGCAGTCGGCTGAAGGCGTTGACAGCAGATTCCAACAATTCAGAAGAGCATTGCATGCGGCAAAATTACGCTAGTTGCCCGTGTCGCCGAGGTCGATCTCGAATTCATTGTCCCAGTTCGGCCGGATGGACAGTTTCTGCTTGCGGCTGTTTACCCGTTCCGGCTGCCGTTTCTTCCAGTAGTCACCGGTGTCCCATCGTCCGTTACCGTTTGTGTCATACAGGATGCGGATGGAATAGTCCCCCGGTCTGAACAATTTGAAAGTATATCGCGAAAGGCGCAGGGGCTGGGCCTTTTCCAGCACATCCTCGCGATATATCAGCAGCACGGGCCGAAGCGCAGTGTCCAGTCCCTTTACGCGGATATTCAGGGCGCCGTAATCACTTTCTTTCTTTGACTCCAATTTCAATGTATCTGCCCGCATGATACTATTGCCGGCACTGTCGCGTGCAAAATCCTTCTGCAGGATGATCCTGTATTTTGTGCCGGCCGACCAGGTATGCCTGACGGTTAGTTTGCGTACCGTGCTGTCGGGCATCAGTGAAGGTCTGGGCAGGGGATTGAATTTCTCGTCTGTCAGCTGGAACCTGGTGCTGTCCCAGGTGGCCAGTTTGCTTTCGAAGGTCATGACAAGTTCTCCCAGGATGTCGAGCCGTTCCCCCTCCAGGTTCAGCGAAAACTTGAGTCGTTTGTCGTCTTTGTTGCGCGGCGCAGGCTGGCTGCTGCCTGCCGGCTTACGGGCATCATCCGATTCGGTCTGGAAGGCATAGAGGGTGATGGGCCTGGTATCCCCGGTGAAGACGACGCTGTCTGCAAATCCGAAGTACTCTGAGGCCTGATCATATTTTAATCCGCCATCGGCGTCTTTGATGGCGAAGATGCGGTAGGTGCCGGGGGCCAGGAACCGGAAATTGAAGATACCCCTGGCGTCTGTCCGTGTCATGTAGCGGGGTTTGGTCTTGGATACGGCCGAGTCGTCCATATCGCGGTGCAGGATGACCTGCATCAGGCTGTCCGTTTTCCCGGTTTCCGCATAGATCACCCGCCCGCTCATAGATGCCGTATCGATCACGGCCCCGGTCGAAAACACATAAGCATACCCCTTTAGAGGATTGTTCTCATTGATGTCGCGAATGGCATCACCAAAGTCGATGCTGTAGGTAGTATTCGGCTCAAGGGTATCCTTGATGCGGATGCTGACGTTCCGCAGCCGGGCCTCGATCAGCGGCTTGGTCTTGGGGATCGGCGAGAAACTGACCTTTTCGAAAGGGTTATCAACCTGAACATATTCATCGAAGGACAGGGTGATACGGTTGCCCGTGAAATTGCGCGTAGAATCAACCGGCGTGGTTCGCTGAAGCACCGGCGGCAGGGAGTCTCGCGGACCACCCGACGGGGGCATGGGCTGGCCACAGGAAACAACCAGCAGCAACATGCCCAGAACCACCGCCGCATGAGCGATTCCTGATGAACGGGAGTGCAAGTGTTTGGAAGTCATGTGATGTCGGGGTGCGAAGATAGCCAACAAATGAGGCCCTTCCGGGGTTTAATGATCGAAAAAAGGAGAATATGGGCGTACATATGCTGAAGAAAGTGCAGAATTTGCCGGTAAGTCTGGATGAAGCCTGGGATTTCTTCTCACACCCGAAGAACCTGTCGGTCATGACGCCGGAATACCTTAATCTGAAATTCACCAATCCGCTGTTTGGAGATGAGATGTACGCAGGGCAGGTCATCACCTACAATGTAAAGCCGCTGCTGGGCATCCCGATGTTCTGGATGACCGAGATCACGCATGTGCAGCCGAAGCGATTCTTCGTTGACGAACAACGGTTCGGGCCCTACGCATTATGGCACCACCAGCACCATTTCCGGGAGATCGAAGGTGGTGTGGAGATGACAGACCTCATACATTACAAGGCTCCGCTGGGGCCGTTGGGCGACTTCGCCGTAGCGCTGTTCATACGCGGCCAGCTGGAAGACATCTTTAAGTTCCGCTTTGCGAAGGTGGAGGAGCTGTTCGGGGTTTGGAATGTCAGCGCAGAGAAATGAGAAAAGGAGGAACGCAGAGCTGATCTTTCTCTGTGTTCCTCCTTTTCTCATTTCTCCGCGTTCGAATTAAAAATTCTTCGAACGCGAACGTTTATCCCGGCATGCGGGCGATGTATTTTTCGATCTGTTTGATCTGGTCCACGACCTGTTGTGCCGTTGGTTTCTGCGCCTTGGCTTTCCGGAAGAAATCTTTCGCAGCCCTGAATTCGCGTTTCTGGATCATGATCTGGCACATTTGCAGGTAAGCCAGCGCAGCACTCTCCTTATCCGGGATCCCTGCCTTGAGGGCCTGCCTTATATAGGATTCCCCCTGTTTCATGTCTCCCTTTTGCATGGCCATCATGCCCAGCTGCAGTTTATTGGCACCTTCCGTCTCCTTCATGGCAGAGCCGAGTGAGAGGCTCTTCTTCATGTGCACTTCAGCGGAGTCGAAATCCTGCTTCATCATGGCCATATTCCCTTTCAGCGTGTAAAAGACCGATCGGATGGGTTTATAGAGCAGGTCCGGAAACCAGATCGTGGACAGCATTTTTTCCGCGCCTTCGATGTCGCCTGATTCAAGGTATTCCTGGATCAGACGCAGCGGACCGATGAAGAAATGCGTGACAATAAGAATGACCGCGAGCAGGTAAAGGACAAAGGAGGGCCAAAAACCGCTGGTGACATTGACCAGGATGGCACCCGCAAGCGATGCGATGCCGATCCAGAGACGGTATTTAATGAACAGGTTGAACAGCTTCATAGGTTGCGAAATTACGCAATATAGACGTGCCCTGAAAGAGGATCATCTGAAGCGGGTTCAATCTTTTTACCGACGGCGCAGGATCCAGAGGTCCTGACCGCCTGCTGCTCCGGTATCCGATTTCCCTTCGATCATACAAAGGATCTCGAAGGATTCCGAAAGCCATGACGACAGGATCCGGGCGTCGTGCAAGGTGGTCATCATGCGGTGGCCGGACTCAGGGTAGGATTGAGTGATACAGCCTGTCTCGTGGAGTTGATCCCGCTCGGTCCGGTTCATCAGCCGATCGAAAGCCGATCCGTGGGTGGTAAAGAGAAACACCCCCGCCGGGTGCAGGAGCCTGTGCATTTCATCCAGCCATACCCGCTGCCTGTCGGCCGGGATATGTGTCAGCACGGAAATGCCGATGACCACGTGAAACTGGCCGGAAGGCAACGGCACCGGTGGCGTGTCGGGCAGTTGGATGAACCGGATCCCCGAGAGATGCCATTGGTTCCACCCGATCATGCCGGCATGCACATCCGCCCCTGTAACGGAACCGACCTCCGGCATATCCGGGAGGTGACGGGTGATCCGACCCGTTCCGCATCCCCAGTCGAGCACATTCCAGCCTTCCGGATGTTGGCTCAAAAATGGCCGGATACGTCCGATCACTTCATCCGCCGTCATCCGCCCATCCTCCCAGTATCGCCCCAGATCACAGCGGTAGGTTTCATGCACCCATCTGAGCGGGGGTATGGACCGGCCGGGGTATCTTAAGCGAAAGAAGGCGTTCTGCGGCGTGTGCATCAGGAAGTCTCCGCAAAAGTGCAGCACATCGAACAGTGGCAGCATCCCGCATCGTCTGAACAGGGATTTGACGATCCTTCTCATGCCATAAATCTACGGTAAGCCTGACAGAGAGGCGCCAACTGCGGTGCATCATATCAACCTGAGATGCGGGAACCGAAAGGAAGGCGGGCGATCGCCCGGACGGTTACGACCGACAGTAATGTGACCAGGATCAGCGTTATGGGGATGCCTGCTGCGGGATGAATGAATCGACTGTTGATCCCGAATTTTTCCAGCATGCTGAGAAAAAAGATGTGCGAAAGGTAGATGCCGTAACTGTGGCGGCTGATGATGGCTGCGAACCTGTTCCAAAGCGATCCTTTTAGGCGAATGTTCCTGAAGAGCAGGAAAAGACCGGCTGAGCCCATGATGACATTGGGTGTCAGATAATTGTAGTAGGTATCCTTAAACGAGTCCAGGGAGAGGGTGAGCAGATGGGAGGATATTGTCGTTACCATGGAGCCGATCAGGGCCATGAACAGCCAGACCGGCCATCGGCCGCCCAGATTCGGCATCCGGCTCAGGGCATAGCCGAGTACCATGAAACCCATGTATCCTGAAAAGTAACGGAGGTCGATCTCATTGTTGATCCTGTCGAAGGGCGGGAAATTGCCAAAGGAGAGCAGAAACCAGATGGTCAGGTAGAAGAACATTTCCTTTTGGGTCGCCTGGCGGGCCCAGACACCAATAACCGGCACAAAAAGGTAGAGACCGATGATCAGATATATGTACCAGAAGTGGTATGCAGCACCATGAAAAAGTTCCGATACGATATGTCGGCCCACTTTTGGAATGTTCATCATCTCCTCCGGCGACCATTTTCTGATCATTTCATAGGCGATGTATACGGCGCTCCAGAATAAAAAGGGGTAGATGATCTTACTGAATCTGCGCTTCAGGAAGTCTGCAAATGTCATTTGCCGGGGCAGGAGAAAGGCGCCTGCCAACATCAGAAAAATCGGCACACAGAATCGTAAAGTACTGGTAATCAAATTAGATATGGTCCAAATTACCCTGTCCGTCCCATTGAAATCGGTGACGATGGGTGCCACCGTATGAATCATGATGACCCCTATGCAGGCAATGGTCCTCAGTGTGTCCGCCCAGTTTTCTCTTTCCCGATCTACGTTTGTATGCTTCAAAATACGGTCTCTTTTATGATGACCCGGACCTTGCGTCCGGGCCTAAATTTAATCATATTGTGCATAAGATGAAAGCCCATTGCTGCATAAAAGTCATCAATTTTTCCTGAATGTGCTATCTTTGCAGCGCGCTAAACATTTGTAAGATTCCCGGTCATCGTTGTTGTCAGATCTTACATTTGGTGGTTTGGGTCCCGTAGTTAAATGCCTGCCGGCAGGCAGGGATTCCGGTCGGGAAATAAAAAGGTGAGTGGTGGTTGAGGTGTATGCGATTGTGAGCGAGTGTAGTGGTGAAATATACGTTGGTATGGCCTTGGATGCTGAACGGCGTCTTAAGGATCATAACAATGGTAAAAACAGATATACAAAGGGATTAAAGCCCTGGAAACTGTTCAGAAAGGAGATTTTTGAAGATTGGAGTAAGGCAAGAGTCAGGGAAAAATATTTGAAATCAGGGGTTGGAAAAGAATTTCTGAAATCAATGGTCCCGTAGTTCAATGGATAGAATAGAAGTTTCCTAAACTTTAGATACAGGTTCGATTCCTGTCGGGACTACATTGCGAAAAATTAGGTCAGGTTCCCTGCCTGCCGGCAGGCAGGCCTGCCTGCCGGCAGGCAGGGATTCCTGTCGGGACTACATTGCGAAAAATCAGGTCAGGTTCCCTGCCTGCCGGCAGGCAGGGATTCCTGTCGGGACTACAAGTCAAACATACCGATACAGTGGTGGCTTTTCCAAATATGCCGGCACGTAAGGATTTCCACGGCTGATCTCAGGCCTCAAAGCCTGAACCTCTTAAAAAATGCCCATATGACATCGTTGGCGTTCATGTCCTGAGTTGTAAGCCCGATGATGGATTCGCTGAGGTATTGGAAGCCTTGAGGCCAGGTGTGACCTCCGTTCATAACGACATAACTCACCACCTCGCTTGCATTTGTGCCTCCTGAATACACACGTTGCTTGACAGTCGTTCCGTCGACTGCGATGTCGGGAAGATCATACACGGCGGGGCTATTATTGCAACGGTTCAATGCGGCCCATCTGTCGATGGCTTGGAAATGAGAGAGGATGGTGCCACCAGCCGTACCCCCAGCCGTCATCACACCACCTGCGAAGGGTACAAGCGGATCCGCAGTGCCATGGATGTATATTGCAGGTACCGGCCTGTTGGGATTGCAGTTGGGAGACACGGAATTTGCCTCCATCGTTGCGGCCACCACAGCGATGGCCGCGATCTTGTTGCTCAGTTCACAACCCAATCGTGAAGCCATGAATCCTCCATTCGAAATACCCGTGGCATAGATACTATTGGCGTCCACCGAGTGGTTGGCGATCATGTAGTCACACATCCGGTTGAAGAAACTGACGTCGTTGATCCCCATCTGGTTCGGCGTGGTGGGCCTACCATCGTTCCAGTTTTTTTGATGCCCTGCAGGATAGACCAGTACCACCTTCTCCTTATTGGCGATCGGCCTGAAGTCAGCGATCCGGATCATTCCTTCGGGAGTACCGCTTCCCCCATGGATAACGAACAGGAGCGGCATCTTGCCCGCATTGTTGTACCCGAGCGGCAGATAGATGATGAAACTCCGGTCGTACCCGTCGAACGAAATGTTTATGGTCTTTTGTTCAGGCAGCCGGTCACCCGGTTTTTCATCTGCTGTAGCAGTACCTGATTTCCCGCAACCCATAGTGGCGGTCAGGAATAACAAAGATGCAAAAATCAACCTCATACATCAGTGTCTTTCTCTATTGACCAGAAATATTTGATAAGGTTTAAGATTTAAATATCCTTTTCATCAGCACCCACTTCTCACCATCTTTGGCCCAGGGTAATGGCAATTGGAATTTCCACATTAAAGCCTCCCATTCAGCGATCTTGGGATTGGTGGCATCGAACAATGCCTTCTTCTCAAAAGTAAATGCATCATCTGTCTCCAGGATCATGAACATCCGGTTGCCGGTTCGAAAGATCTCAATGTTGAGGATGCCTGCATCAATATCATGTTGGGTGACTTCAGGCCAGGCGCTTCCTTTTGCATGGTATTGTTCATATTCTTTGATCAATTCCGGATCATCTACCAGGTCGAGGGCCAGACAAAAACGTTGCATAGAAATTCTTTTACGAGGATGTTTATTTGAAGTATTGATGGAATGAACGAATGGTCTGCAGTGCTGCTTGATCCGGATCAGGCCAGGGGAAGGCTTCCGCGGATACATATCCATTATATCCCGAAGTGATCAATGTATTGGCTATGTCTTTCATTTGAGTATGTCCGAAACCCATGGGTCTACGATTGCTGTCGGCAAAATGTACATGGCCTATGTGTAGCATGTTCTCAGCTAAGCTTTTTTTCAGATCTGCTTCTTCTATATTCATATGGAACAGATCTGCGAGTAATTGTATGTGCTTGAATTTATACCTTCCAATGAAAGCGGCTCCATCCCCCAGAGTATTGATGAGATTGGTTTCATATCTGTTCAGTGGTTCATAGATGAGTTTCACACCCAGCGATCCGGCATGTTGATCAAGGGTATGCATTCCTTCTGCCAGTAATTCCATACTGTGATCGTGTTCGGTTCCGGGCAGCGAATTGCCCTGCATGGACCCGATGATGGCCGGGGCGCCAAAGCGCCCACCGAATTCCATCATCTCTTTGATAAATGCAACAGCATGCTTTCGAATGTCGCTGTGTTGATCTGTCAGGGTCAGTCCGTTTATCACCTTTCCTGCGCCTGTTCCCACGGCGGCCAGTTTTAGGTTGTATCGCTCCAGTAAAATCTTGAGCGTATCTGGCTGAACGGCATGACCAGATGCAGTGAACAGTTCAATGGCATCAAATCCCAGGGCAGCAGCTTTGCGCATGCTTTCTTCCAGATGGTACCAATAGATCCAGGGACCTGTTTTGAGTTGGGGTACCAGGGCAATGGTAACGGCAGATCTAATCATGACTGAATGGATTTACATCGACCATGATCTTTACGATCCCCGTTGTATCCGTAGCCCATTGGGCGAGCGCTGCTCCTGCATCATCAATGCGAACGGTTTTGCTGACCACATCATCAATCGGGAAATGCCCCGCTTCCAGGTATTTTATCACCTCCGGAAACTCAACGGTGCAGTTGCGTGATCCCAGAATTTCGATCTCTTTTCTCACGAACGATCCTGTATTGAACTCCACAGGAGATTTTGCGTATCCGATGCAGACAACCCTTCCTGTGTAGGCAACTTCTTCCACGGCCGTTCGATAGGTGTGCGGACTGCCCACTGCTTCTATGATCACATCCGGACCATCTCCGTTGGTGATGCTCATGAGTGCATCATGCAGGTTGCTCAGGTTGGGTTGGATGACATGTGAAGCGCCTATTTTTTGCGCGATCTCCAGTTTTGTTTCATCCAGGTCTATCGCAATGGTCGTGGCTCCTCGATCGACTGCAGAAGCCAAGGCACCAAGGCCAACCATACCCAATCCGATGACGGCTACCGTATCCTGTGGGGTTATCCTCCCCCGGGCAGCCGCGTGGAAGCCAACGGTCAGCGGTTCGACCAATGCCAGTGCTTTAAGCGAAAGGGTTGTAGAGACAAACACATCTTTCCAGTGGATGGCAATGTACTCGGTCATGGCGCCCGGTCGCCTTACGCCCATGGTTTTGTTATCCCGGCACGCATTTCTGCGACCCTTTCTGCATGAGATGCAGGTGCCACAGTTTTGGTATGGATAGATGGTTGCCTGCATACCCTTTTGAAGGGTATCGGGTACACCGGCACCCTTCTCCACTATGGTTCCACCGACTTCATGTCCCAGTATATTTGGATATTCCTGGAGTTCAAACAAGCCTTTGAAACCATTGAGATCTCCTCCGCAAAAACCAACCATCCCGATCTTCATCAATACTTCCTCAGGCCCCGGTCTGGGAATTTCGATCTCCCTGATGGCCGTTTCTCCTACGGCGGTCAAATACAATGCTTTCATCCTCTTTGATCTTTTCTGGATATATTGTTTTCCGGCATGCCTTCGAACCACATCCTGTTTTTTACCGGTGCTACCAGTTGTTCGATCTCATCCAGCAGGCCATCCGGCATGTCAAAAGCCAGTACGCCAGTATTTTTTTTCACGTTGTCCTGGTCGCACATGCCAATGATGGTGCTGGATATGAACGGGTGATCAATGGCATAGCGAATGGCCACGTCACTGAGCGCAACGCCATATTTCTGACAAAGGGCAAGCAATGGCGCCTGCATCGCTTTTAATTCTGTCGGTGCATTGTGCCATGATGGAATGGATGCATCTGACAGAATGCGTTGAAGCAGAGGGGCGGCATTCATCAAGCCCATATCTTTTTCCTGACAAAGCCCCACCAGTGCCGGGTTTAGCTCATCCTGCAACAGGTTATAGTGTGCCCATGATAATACGGTATCCACTTCAACTTGTTTGGCAATATCAGCCAGATAGTAAACGGGCAGACCTGTAATGCCCACATAGCGGGCTTTTCCGGACTCCTTGATTTTCAACAGCGCAGGAATGGCCTCGTTCAGCACCTGTTCTCTGGTTCCAAATTCGATGTCATGCAGTTGCATCAGATCTACGTAATCTGTTTTAAGCCTGCTCAGCGATTCGTCTGCACTGTCCAGGATCCGTTGGTAGCTAAAATCAAAATCCCTCAATCCATAACGTCCGCATTTTGTTGCCAGCAGGACATCTTTTCGCTTGCCCTTGAGCGCCTCGCCCAATCGTGTTTCGGCCAGGGTGAGGCCATAAAAGGGGGCGACATCAAAAAAATTGATGCCCAGGTCAATGGCACAATGTACGGACCGGATGCCTTCTGCAGCATCACAGTCGTCAAATACATTTCCCAGGGGTGAAGCCCCAAATCCAATGATGGAGACGTTCAATGCTGTTTTTCCAAGCCTGCGGTATAGCATCAGTATGGTTGGTTTTTAATGTTCAATGTAAATAGTATTTTTAAACTTTATTTTGATATCGCAAGATCTCACGTAAATCTTCTAATCTTATCCTGATAAAAATGGAGGTATTGTTCTTGGGTTGAGAGATCCAGAAAGGAATGCTCGATCATTTTCTCGACCTCATCCTTTTTGGACAAAAGTTCGTTGATGATCCTGCTGCTTCTTGAAGGTAATAGTCCTAAACGGAGCGCCAGTTCTTCAAAATTTGGTCTGCCGTAACATCCAAATTGTCGATAGCGGCTACTTTCGAAGTCGCCCTCATATAGGTCAAGGGCAGTATCGCTTTCACTGGGGGCGTGTAATACGGTACACATCAAGTCGTAGGCCCTGGATAGCACATGATCTCCAAATTCAGTCTGTATCAATGAAAAGTTCTTCAGATGTGCATCCCCATTTGAAAAAATATAATTGAACAGGACCTGTTTGAAAAATGATTCCAACACAGGGATCGGAGCACTTACCTTTGACTGAATGAACTGGCCGATATCTTCATATGATCCTTCATATTTATAATTTTCTCCATCCTGCTGTCTGGACTTTCCGATCAGTTGTGCGAAATCTTCCTGCAGTTGTTTGGTTCCATCGGGATTCACATCAAAACGCCGGGTGATATAAGCCGGAGAACCATCCCTGAAATAGATCAAAGCATTTTCTGCCACCGGGATCTTAAATACCTGTTTAGCTATTTGCATGGTCAGGTGTTCATTTTCCGGAGCCTGATCATGGAATGCAATGAGTCCGGGCGGAACAGGTTTCAGTATGTACTGTCCTCCCTTTACGGTCAGCTGCAGTTCTTTCTTTTCCAGGCGCAGAGAATATTTCAGCTGCACACCGGATATGGATAGTCGCTTTGTTTTTTCATGGTACTCTACAAGGTTATCGGCCGTTGGCTGATCAAATGACAGCACATGACTTACCTTTTTACCGTCAAAAAGTTTTCTCCGGCAGCCGCTGCAATATCCATCTGCACCTTCCTTATAGCATCCGGCACATTTCATCTTTCTGTAGTTTCTTCTTTGACCGTTATGGCTCCTATGGTGTCTTCTCCGGCGGTCTTTATCAGTCTCGTAAAATCGTCCGCTTCATCGATCTTGAGCAGCATGCACTGAATATCTTTATTGATACCCTCTGCAAGCAGTCCACAAAAAAATGGAAACAGAACGGATGATCGATATGGCTGCTTCGATTTGGGGAAACTCAGGCTGATCGCCGGTGTGCCGGGATCTGAATAATATTCTTCCGTGTAAGTAAATTGATAGCTTATCGGATCTTTCCGCTTTTCCAGATATCCTGCCAGCATTCCGTTGTAATAGACACCAGCTTTTAACATTAGCTGACCTTTTTGATCTGTAAAGTAAGTTCCAGCCCGACCAATTCAGCCACTTTTCTTAAGGTTTTGAAAGCCGGGTTGCCGGTTCCCTGCTCAATGACATGTATGGTCTTTATGGAAACATCGCAGAGTTCGGCCATGTCCTCTTGCCGGAGGTCAAGTAACTCACGCCTTTTTTTGATGGTTTCGCCGATCTTATCTAAGTCCATATCTGTAATATAATACTGAAATTTAACATAATATTGCGAGATTTACGTTAATCATCATTATTCAGTAATATTTTACAGAAATGAAGATCAAGAAAACCTATGCCTCCCTTTTATCTGTAGGATGATAAGGTTGCCCGAGTATACAGGTATGATTGCATTTTATTCGCCGTCACCAGGTACATTTTCCGGGAATTGATCATCAGTGCTAAACGTCTTTTTAGCATGAGCCCTTTGTAATTGATCTAAAACGTTTATCCGATAGAAAACCTTTGAATAAGCCTTAGGATCATTTCGGTAAATCTTTATCTTTATTTCAGTGTGAAGTAAAGCACCTTGATCAAACATATGCAACGCAGGCAATTCATCGGCCATCTCGGCAATACCACCCTGGCGCTGATCGCAGCCAGATTTCCACTCAGCGCTCACCCACTTACAGGTGCGGTTTCAAACGAATTTCTTTTCGTGGAAGCTGAACAGTTCGCTTCTCATGGCGGCTGGGAGCTCGATCAACAGTCGATGGAACAGATGGGTTCTCCCTATCTGCTGGCGCACGGACTAGGCATTCCGGTGGCTGATGCGACCACCTCCGTTACATTCCCGTCTGCGGGTACTTACAGACTATGGGTTAGAACCCGCGACTGGGTTGCTCCCTGGAATGCGCCCGGTGCCCCCGGTAAATTCCAACTCAAGATCGATGGTAAGCCGGTCAAGGAAGTGTTCGGTACGAAAAGTGCCACCTGGCACTGGCATGATGGTGGCATGGTAAAAGTTGGGAAAAAGGCCACCCTTGCCCTCCACGATCTTACTGGATTTGAAGGGCGTTGCGAGGCCATCCTGTTCTGCAAGGATCCGAAGTTCCAGCCGACCAACGACATCGGGCAACTCACACAATTCAGACGCAAGCTGCTCGGACTGCCCGATCAACCTGACGAAGGCGGTTCTTTTGATCTCATCGTAGCCGGTGGGGGACTGGCAGGAACCAGTGCCGCCATTGCGGCGGCCCGCAATGGTTTGAAGGTGGCCCTGGTGCAGGACAGACCAGTCCTCGGTGGCAACGGCAGTTCAGAAGTACGCGTCTGGCCCGAAGGACATACCAATAAATCCCTCTATCCTCATGTAGGAGACATTGTCAATGAGATCCTGCCTCCCATTGTCAAAGGACCCGGTCAGGTCTTCAACGGCGTTTCCAAGGAATACTATGATGATGCCCTCAAACTCCGCATTGTAAAGGCAGAGCCGAATATCACGCTCATGCTCAACCAGCGGGTCATCAGCGTGGAAACCGAGGGTGATATGATCCGTTCCATCGTCATCCAGAGTACGCTGACTTCGCGACGCACCCGCCTGAGTGCAAAACTGTTTTCTGATTGCACAGGAGACGCCACGCTCGGTTTTAAGGCCGGTGCTGACCATGAATACAAGGTCGAGCAATTGATGGGCAGTTCGAAGCTTTTCAATGTCCTCGATGCAACCAATCAGGAAGAAGTGCTCGCCTGCGAATGCAAGGATAAGAGTGCCCTGGCCATGAAATGCGAACAGGGTGAATTCGAACAGCCTTTCCCGCGTTGTCCCTGGTCGCGCGACCTGAAGGACAAACCCTTCCCCGGCAGAAAGGGCGTAAAGACCTTTGGAAAAGAAGGGCTGGCATCCTTCGCCAATATGTGGTACTGGGAAAGCGGTTTCAACAAGGATCAGATCAATGACATTGAACTGATCCGCGACCACAACCTGCGCGCCATGTATGGTGCGTGGGATGTCCTCAAGAATGTCGATGGCATGTATCCCACCCACAGGCTCGGATGGGTGGCCTTCATCGCCGGTAAGCGCGAGTCACGCCGTCTGATGGGTGATGTGGTGCTGGATGCCCAGGATTTCAAACAGCAGCGTAAATATGAAGATGGGGCCTTCCCCTGTTCCTGGCATGTGGATCTGCATACCCCGAAGGCCGAATTCAAGGAAGGCTTTGAAGACATGGAGTTCGTATCTGACTATACCCGCGGAAAGGAATTCCAATACGGCGGCGAATATTGGGCGCCGTACCGGACGCTTTACAGCCGGAACATCAAAAATCTTTTTATGGCCGGGCGTTGCATCAGCGTGACAAAAACAGGTCTCGGACCCGTGCGCGTGATGAAGACCTGCGGGATGATGGGAGAGGTCGTTGGTAGGGCGGCAGCGGTCTGCATCCAGCAGAACGCGTTTCCGCGGGATGTTTACGCAAAGCACCTGCCGAAATTGCAGGCGCTGCTGTCAAAGCCGGGCTCCGCTCGGGTCTGATCTGTCCATGGATCATCAACCGCCGTAACGCTCCTTGAGCCTGCGGATGAAGGCCAGTCGCAGATCCAACGGTTTCCCGGACTCATCATTAACGGGTTTGACGGATGAAATCTCCGGATTTTTGTCGGTCAGATATTCGAGTTTGAGTTCTTTCCCGGAAAGCAGGAATTCAACCGTACGGATGCGATAATCGCGGTTGGCTTCCAGCAGTCGGTCTCCAATGTATATTTTATCGGCGGTCATCCTGATGCGGGCGTCGAGTTGAAGATATCCACCCAGTCCCTTCCGACCATCGTTTGCCATCAGGATCTTTTCCAGCAGCGCACCTTTCATGGTCACCTCCACGATCTTGTTTCCGAAGGGCATGATCCGGATCACATCGAGTTCGGTGATCCCGCCGGTGACATCGTCATCTATGCGGATGGCCCCCGAGTTGATGAATGCTGCGTCTGCTTCGTCCTTCATGTCCAATGATCCGGTGATCATTGCTCCGAGATTGTTCTGACCATATCTGATCGATGCCTCAGTACCGCGCAGGGTATCGGTAATGGTGCAGACCTTGCGTTCAGGTTCCAGCCCTTGCTTACGGAAGGCATCATAAACGGCACGTTCCCAGTTGCTGACCCGTTCCACGATCTCGGTTTTTTGTGGGATACTTTCATCCATGCGAACCAGTTCGCTGCGGATACTGATCCCTTTTCCTTTGTCTTTCCAGATCAGATGCCGGTATACGGTCTTTCCGTTGGCGTCAGCCTTCGCCACATGACCCGCACCGGCAGCGATATACATGTGCTCGTGTTCATGTCCACCCATGATGAGCCTGATGCGTGGATATTTTCGCAACAGTTCCTGGTCTTCGGCGGCGGACAAATGCGTCAGTCCCATGTCCACCATTCGACGACGGGGCCTTTGTTGCAAAAAAGCCTGAAGGGCCGAGTCGTAGGACGTGAATCGTGTGTAGGCGGGCGTGTTGGAAGGAAGCGTTACCGCAAATAGCCGGATCCCGAAACGATTTCGGGGTGAACGGATCTTGACGGATGCAGGGAATGGGTCAACGTTGCCATCGGCTTGCCGCTCAAAGACACTTCCGTCACTACGAAAGACATTGCCGCTGAACCAGGTGAAGCGGGATTCATTGATGCGTTTCTGGAGGGCCGCTTCTCCAATGTCGAACTCATG
>JAJTFQ010000067.1 GCA_021299955.1 Chitinophagaceae bacterium | reverse complement strand
CACATGGGGGCATATAGCACAAACTTGTCTGCGAAATCGTCCTCGGGGAACAGATCCTTGATGGGCATGATATGCGGCCTCAGCCTGCTCTCGGAGATCTCAGCCGCCAGGTCACCGCCTTTCAGACAGATCAATCCGTTCTTGAACTCCTCAAGTTTACGCTCACTCCGCAACAAAGGCTTTGCCCACCGCCACAGATCGGCCAGCGGGGCGACCGCGCGACTGACGGCGAAGTCGAACTTCCGGTCACGAATATCTTCTGCCCGCGTGTGACGGGTCTTGACGTTTTTGAGTTCAATAGCTTCGGCCACCGCTTCGATCACTTTCAGTTTTTTGCCGATCGAGTCTACCAGCAGAAACTCGACCTCCGGAAAGAAAATGGCGAGCGGGATGCCCGGAAAACCGCCTCCTGTGCCAATGTCGATCACTTCGAGGCCCGGCTTGAGATCGACCCAGGCTGCAATGGAAAGGGAATGCAGCACATGTCGCATGTACAGCGCATCGATATCCTTTCGGGAAATGACATTGATCTTTTCATTCCATTCCCGATACAAGGGTTCCAGCATCCGGAACTGATCGATCTGGCGATCCGTGAAATCCGAGAAATATTGAAGGATCAATTCCAGCTTTGCTTGGGACGCTTCCATAAGGTTGGCATGAAGATCAGGTAATACAAGAACATCCAGATGTCCAGCAGCGGGAACCAGATCCACAGATCCCGTTCACCAAGTTTAGACATGGACTTATGATAGATGACTGCCAGCACTACCATACGGAGTCCAAACAAGCCAAATGCAATGCGTACATCGCCCAGCAGTGCCGCAGCGATCAACAGCGGATAGCATAGGAAATGGGTCAGGGAATAGGTGCCAAGCAGCCAGCGGTGCAGTGGGCGGTAGTGCTTGCCGGTACTATAATGCCTGTATTTCTGCCGCATCCAAGCCCGAAAGGTTGTTTTTGGCCTGGACAGGGTGAATGAATCCGGATCGATCATGATCGTCGTATTGCCCCGATGGGCCGCCGCGTTGATGAACAGGTCGTCATCACCTCCCGGAATATGATTGTGGCTCGAAAATCCCTTGTACTTGAAGAACAATTCTCTGCGATACGATAAGTTTCTGCCCACACCCATGTACGGGATGCCGGCCAGGGCGTAAGAAAGATATTGAAGGGCGGTATGGAAGGTCTCAAATCGGATCAACCGGTTCAGAAAGCCCTTTCGCTTCTGATAGGTGCCATATCCCAGCACGATCTCCACGCCATCATCATATGGTTCCTGCATCTTCTGGATCCACTGGTCGGACACCGGAACACAATCGGCGTCCGTAAGCAGTAATATCTCATGCCGGGCCGATTTGATGCCCACGGAAAGCGGATATTTTTTTCCGGGGATATGCATCGCCTCCTGAACGAGTTCGATCGGCCTGAGATGCCGGAACTCCTTGTGCAAGCCTTCCAGCAGGTAAGTGGTTTCATCGACTGAATTGTCATTCACCACGATCACTTCATGCGTACTGGCATACTTCTGTACGAGAACGCCCGGCAGGTTACGCGTCAGGTTTTCGGCCTCGTCACGGGTACATATGATCACGGAAACAGCCTGCTCGCGGGTGATCTCCCGCTCCGGCGCCTGGTAGAAGGCGAGCCGCCTGAAGAAATAAAGCAGATAAACCAGTTGGACCAGGGTGACCACACCCAGCAACGCCACCAGTATCAGTCCGGGGGATGGGAACATGTCCGCGAAAATAAGTCATTTGAGGGCATCCCGAGTCTACGGAACGGATCATTTACCCCTTCCAAACAACAGGCGCAGATAGAATCGCGGATCGCGGAACCGATGCCGCAGGTCCACATCATTGAACATACAGGTCATCAACTCCCGCAATTCCTGGTTGCGCGCACCGATGCGCATCAGGAAATTGAAGAGCCAGGGGTATCTGACCATTTGCTGCAACTTGTGGCTGATATTCAACTCCGGACCGAGCACGCGATAAACATCGGCTTCATATGCAGCCAGCTCATCCGTCGGATCTCCGCCCTTCGACAGGGCCGCGGCCGCATGCTTGGCGGCATAATGCCCGGCATAGAGCGCGTTTCCGATGCCTTCGCCGGTGAACGGATCGATCAAATGGCCGGCATCGCCCACCAGCATATAATGATGGCCATACAGCCTGACACGCTCACTGCCCAGCGGCAGGCCATATCCGCTGATCCCGCCGATCCTTTCCGCCCCTTTGAAGCGCTCTTTCATGACCGGATCCTCAGCGATCGTCCGATCCAGCATCGCCCGAAGGTCTTTCCGCTCCTTGGAGATCGCACTGCTCAACATGCCCAGCCCGACATTCGCCTCGCCGTTTGGCAGCGGGAAGATCCAGAAATATCCGGGCAGCACGCCTTTCAGAAAATGCAGTTCGATGAAATTGTGGCGATGCATGCCCTGCACCCCGCGGTAATAGGCACGAACGCCCGCACAGTGATGATCGGGATGCATTTTCAGTCCGGCAATATTGCGGGCGAAGGAGGAATGTGCCCCATTGGCCACGATCAGGAGTTTCGCTTCAATGCAAACCCCGTCCCCTTTGGCTTTTACACGCCAGCCTTCCGGCAGGCGCTCATATTCATCGATCGATACGCCTTCCATCAGCTGGATCTCGGGTCTGCGCCGAAGCTCCTCCACCAGAAAATGGTCGAAGTCGATCCGCTTGCTGACAAAACCGACCGGTGCATCCATGTGCTGTTCATAGTCCAATTTCAGCGGGATGTCCATCCCGATCCGATTAGGCGCTACGAAGGTCACCCCCCAGCTGTCAGACTTTCCCTCGAATGTCCGCAAGCGCTCCCCGATCCCGGGGTCTATACGATTCAGGATGGTGAATACCTTACCGCTCAGGCCATCGCCGCAGATCTTGTCGCGCGGGAAGACGGCCTTGTCGACCACCAGGGAATGGATCCCCAGCCGGGCCAACTGCAGCGCCGTGGCAGCTCCGCCGGGTCCTGCGCCCACGATGCAGATATCCGTTTGGATGATATGTTCACTCATCTTCATCAGTTTTTTTTCCACGCGCGCGAACGGCGGCGGCTCCGCCGACCACGATCACGATCTCTCCCTTCACCCCTTTCTCCCTGAAGTAAGCCGCAACTTCGACAAGGGTGCCCCGACGTGTTTCCTCGAATTTTTTGGTCAGCTCACGACTAACGGAACAGGGCCTTTCTGCACCGAAATACCCGGCCATCTGCTCCAGCGTCTTGACCAACCGCATGGGTGACTCATAAAACACCATGGTCCGCTCTTCCGTGGAAAGACACGTCAGCAGGGTGTGCCGGCCCTTTTTCAGCGGCAGGAACCCTTCAAAACAGAACCGGTCCAGCGGCAGTCCACTATTCACCAGGGCCGGCACAAAAGCGGTGGGACCCGGCAGGCATTCGACCGGAACACCGGCCTCCACGCAGGCCCTGACCAACAGGAAAGCCGGATCGGAGATGCCCGGCGTACCTGCATCCGTCAACAAGGCGATTTGCATGCCGGCGGACAGCTGGCTCACCAGGTGAGCGGTGATCTTATGTTCGTTATGCTGATGGTAAGGCGACAGCGGCTTTCTGATCTGATAATGATTCAGGAGGACAGAACTGGTGCGGGTATCCTCTGCCAGGATCAGATCGACGGTTTGCAGCAGACTGACGGCCCGATAGGTGATATCGGCCAGGTTGCCGATCGGGGTGGGAATGATGTGAAGCATCTGCCGCGGAGATTAGGCGCGGATCAGGCCACGGAGACCTCAAAATTCTCCATCACCTGGTTGGCCAGCAGTTTACGGGCCGCTTCTTCCGCTACAGAACGGGCCGCTTCAGCAGTTGCGGCCTCTACCGTCAACTGGATATGCTTCCCAACCCGAACATCTGAAACGGACGAGATCCCAAGGTTCGCGAGTCCGCCAAGTACGGCCTTACCCTGGGGGTCCAGCAGATCTTTCAACGGCATCACCTTTATCTCCACATTATACGTCATGCAACTTGTTTTTGAACGCCAAAGATAAGATGATATAGGCCACGAAGACCACCGGGACCGCCAGCCATTGGAGTATTAGGCCGGAAACGAGGGCGATGCCCGCCAGTACCCATTTCGGGAGATTGCTGCGGAATCCGAAGTCCCGGAACTTTAGTCCCATCAGGGGAAGATCCGACACCATCAGCCAAGACAGCACGATGGTCAGGCCATACAGGACCCATGGGTTGAGGATCGCCTGTTGCAGCATGCCGTCGCGGTCATACAACAATATCAGCGGGAGCGAGGCCACCAGGAGCCCCGTGGCCGGCGTGGGCATGCCCCTGAAACCATAGGCCTGCCCCGGATCGATGTTGAAACGCGCAAGCCTCCAGGCCGCAGCCATGGGCAGGATGAACACCGGCAGGAGCCAGTATTCCGGAATATCCAGCCCCTGCGGCTCACGCGCATAGGATATCCGGAGCAATTGAAAAAGGATCATGCCGGGGGCTACCCCGAAACTTACGACATCCGCCAGGGAGTCAAGCTGCTTACCCATCTCGGAGGTCGCCTTGAATAACCGGGCCACAAAACCATCCAGAAAATCGACGATCGCCGCCAACCCGATGAACACCGCACCCCACCAGATCCGCTCCGGCAGAAAAATACTCCACTCCTCGCCATTATGACTCATGATCCCTTCTCCGGTCTGCAGGATCATCACGATCGCTACACATCCGAAAAACAGGTTCAGCAGGGTAAAAAGATTCGGGATCTGTTTCATGCCATGGTGGTTTCCGGTGATCTGTCCACCGCATTATTTCTGCATCAGACGCTCGATCTCATCCGCCTTGATGGGTATGTTCTTCATCAGGTCTATACTCCCCGTCTTCGTGATCCAGTAATTATTTTCGATCCGAACACCCATTGCTTCCTCCTCAATATAGATGCCCGGCTCGATGGTGAATACCATGCCCGCCTGGATCGGCTCAGTCTTGGTACCGAGGTCATGCACATCCACCCCGAGATGGTGAGAAATGCCATGATACAGGTATTTCCGATGGGCCCGGTTTTCAGGGTCCTCGTTCTTTACATCTGCTTTGCTGATGAGTCCAAGTTTCAGGAATTGCTTCGTCGCCTCATCTCCGACCATATCATGATACGCCAGGATCGTGATGCCCGGCTTGAGGATCGATTTGCAATGATTATGGATCGCCAGGCAAGCATTATATACATCCTTCTGACGCTTGGTGAATTTTCCGTTCACCGGTACCGTCCGGGTCAGGTCCGCGGCGTATCCTCCGTATTCCGCCCCAAAATCCATCAGCACCAGCTCACCATCCAGGCAGGCCTGGTTGTTCGAGACATAGTGCAGTGTCCTGGCCCTGTCGCCGCTGGCGATGATCGAGCCATAGGCCGGTCCGGCCGACTTGTTCATCAGGAACTCATGGATGATCTCCGCCTCGATCTCGTTCTCATACACGCCCGGACGGATGAACCCGAGCAATCGACGAAAGGCTTTTTCCGTGATATCGCAGGCATGCTGCATCACTTCCACTTCCAGTTTGGATTTAATGGCACGCAGATCCTTCAGGATCCGGGCCGAACGATCATACTGATGGAGGGGATAGCGCATCCGCATTTCCTGAGCATAGCGATAATCACGTACAGGAACGAGGTTGGCCTTGCGATCGTTCTCGTTGGTATTGAGATAGATCGTCTCCGCCAGATGTATCCAGGGCTGCAACAGTCCGTCAAGACTATCCAGCCACACGATCGTCTGGATGCCGGACAGGGCAGTGGCCTCTTCCTTGCGATGCCGCCGTCCATCCCATTTTTCCTTCAGTTCGTTGGGTCTGACCAGCACCAGCACTTCCCGGTATTTCGGATCCGGATTGTCCGGAAAGAGCACCAGCATGGTATCCTCCTGGATGATACCTGTCAGCCAGTAGAGATCGGAATTCTGACGGAAGCCGTAGAGTGCATCACCGTTCACCGGCAACTCGTCATTGCTGTTGAAGATGGCGATGCTGTTGCGTTTCATCCGCTTGACGAAGCGGGCGCGGTTCTGGACGAAGATGGCCGGATTGACGGAAGCCTGGCGCATGCGTATGATTGTTTAATCGATGAACGAAATGGTCGGATCGCCTGAATGCTATAGTACTCATTCAGCCGCTTGAGATAATCGAGCCGGATATTCTCCTCATACTCCCGGCCCCGCTTCTGTATCTGCCCCACCAGTGTGGGTACGGATGCCTGAAGATAGATCAGAAGATCGGGCGGCTGCACCATCTGGCGCAGGGTCTGGAAGAAGTCGTAATAATTTTCATAGTCCCGCTTGCTCATCAGGCCCATCTCGTGGAGGTTGGGCGCGAAGATGTTCGCATCTTCATAGATGGTCCGGTCTTGTATCACCGTTTCGGTACCCCTTGATATCTCGAGCAACTGCGTGAGCCGGCTGTTGAGGAAATATATCTGGAGATTGAAGCTCCAGCGGGGCATATCTTCATAAAAATCGAAGAGATACGGATTCTGGTCCACATCCTCGAAATGCGGGATCCACCGGTAATGCTTGCTCAGCATCTCGGTGAGGGTGGTCTTGCCCGCGCCAATGTTCCCGGCGACGGCGATGTGTTTTGGTTTTTTGACTGTGGACATGTTGTGTCGTTTGTACGGATGGTCATGCTGGCATCCGTGCGTAAGCACAGCGGCAGGCGATCTGCCCGAACTTACCGAAAAAATTTAATAATAGCGCAGTCCCATTACTTCACGGGCCAGGCGCATCGTTTCCCGGGCGCTTGCACGTGCCTTTTCGGCCCCCAGCTCCATGACCTGCTGCAGATAGGCATGATCGGTCCGGATCGCTTCTGCCTTCTCCCGGACAGGGGCGATGAAGCGGATCATATCCTCCGCCAACTGCTTCTTCATATCGCCGTAGCGGATAGAGCAGCCATTGTAGGCCGTCTCGAAATGGGCGACCACATCCTCCGCACTCACCAGGCGCATGAGCAGAAAAAGATTGGATATATAATCCGGCATCGGAGTATTCGGCTCGGCCGGCCCCTGATCGGTCTTCGCCTTCATGACCTTCTTCCGGATCAGGTCATCGTCATCCGCCAGGTAAAGCGTCGCCAGCTGGTTTTCGCTTTTGCTCATCTTGCCCGTTCCATCCAGGCTGGGGACTTTGACCAGTTCTTCTCCATAATTGAAAGCCCTTGGTTCGGGAAACACTTCTCCATACCGGTGATTGAAGCGCTGCGCGAAATTCCGGGCCATTTCAAGATGCTGTTCCTGATCCTTCCCGACCGGCACCAGCAGGGCCCGATGGAGCAAGATATCTGCCGCCTGCAGGACCGGATAGGTCAGCAGACCGGCATTGATATTATCCGGCTGCAATCTGGCCTTGTCCTTGAAGGTGGTCGTCTTTTCGAGTTCCCCCTTGTAGGCGAGCATGTTCAGATATAAATATAATTCGGTCGTCTCCGGCACATGACTCTGGCAGTACAGGGCGACCTTTTCGGGATCCAGTCCGCAGGCGATGTTTTCGGCCAGCACCCGGTGTACATGGCCTTTTAGGGCCGCGGTGTCCGGATGGGTGGTCAGCGAATGCAGGTCCGCCACCATGAAGTAGCAGGTATATTCCTCCTGCATGCGGACATAGTTTCTGAGGGCGCCGAAATAGTTACCCAGATGCAGGAAGCCTGTCGGCCTGATCCCGCTCATGACAATGGAAGACGTATGGGACATAGCCCGCAAAGATAAGATTCAAACATTAGGGAAGACATACCGAAAAGGGGGCAAAAACGGCAGGCCGAAGTCGTGGCAGGTGCGGGACGACAGCCGATTGCATTTTCATGGATCGCGGCCGTCACCGGCAAAATAAGCCCTTGAAGAAGGCCATATTCCGCTAATTTTGCACCCATGGAAGTGACGGAAGCACTGATCGACAAGTTGTCGAAACTGGCCAGGCTGAGCTTCAACGAGCAGGAGAAGGCCGATATCAGGTCGGATCTCGAACGCATGATCGGCTTTGTGGACCAACTTCAGGCCCTTGACCTGACGGGCGTTGAGCCGCTGATGCACATGAGCGAAGATGAAAATGTCTGGCGGAATGATATCGTCCGGGGAGAGATCCCGCGCCAGGAGGCCCTGTCCAATGCCCCCGCCCACGATGAGCAATTCTTCACGGTGCCAAAAGTGATCCAGAAATAACAGGGGCGTCCCCCCCCATTCCAACCCCAACCGCCGCATACATGCAATCCGTCATACATCTTCAGGATATCCGAAAGAGCTATTTCATGGGACGTCAGGAACTGGAAGTCCTGAAAGGCATCACGATCGACATCGATCGGAATGAATACGTAGCGCTGATGGGGCCCTCGGGGTCCGGGAAAAGTACGCTGATGAATATCCTGGGCTGCCTTGATTCCCCGACTGCAGGCACCTACATCCTGAACGGACATGACGTGAGCACCATGCCCGACAATGAGCTTGCGGATATCCGGAATAAAGAGATCGGCTTCGTGTTCCAACAGTTCAACCTCCTGCCGCGACTGACCGCACTCGAGAACGTGGCCCTGCCACTGGTATATGCCGGCATCCCCAAACGCCAGCGCAACGAAATGGCCATGGAAGTCCTCCGGAAGGTGGACCTCACAGATCGCAGTCACCATCGTCCGAATGAAATGTCCGGTGGACAGTGTCAGCGGGTGGCCATTGCGCGCGCGCTGGTCAACAACCCCTCCATCATCCTGGCCGATGAACCCACCGGAAACCTCGATTCCAAAACTTCCCACGAGATCATGGACATCTTCAACAAGATCCATGCAGATGGAAATTCAGTGGTGCTCGTCACACACGAAGATGACATCTCAAAATTTGCACACCGAATCATCCGGCTGAGGGATGGTATTTTGGAAAGTGACCGGCTGAACGAAACCATCAGTACCATCGGTGCCTGATACGTCGGGGAGCATTCGATCACTTTAGCGGATATTGGAAAGATCCCGCGAACAATTCGGGCGCTATATCATTATTGGTGAATATGTCGTTTAAAATTTACACGAAGACGGGCGACAGGGGCACCACGTCCCTGATCGGAGGAACCAAGGTTCCGAAATCGCACCTTCGCATCGAAGCTTACGGAACCATCGACGAGTTGAACAGCCACATCGGCCTGTGCAGGGATATCATCACAGACGAACCTTGCCGGGAGATGCTGAAGGAAATCCAGGACAGGCTCTTCACCATTGGCTCCTGTCTGGCCTGTGACCCTGAAAAAGAAACAGGACTCCTCATCCCTGATGTCAAAGAATCGGACATTAGCCTGCTTGAATCCGAGATCGACCGCATGAGCGAAGCCACCCCGCCCATGAAATCATTCGTACTGCCCGGAGGACACCCGACCGTGTCGCAGCTGCACATCGCCAGATGCGTTTGCCGCCGGGCGGAAAGGTGCTGTGTTCGCCTGCAGATGGAGGAAATGCCCATCGAATCGATCCTCATCAAATATGTGAACCGACTGAGCGATTACCTCTTCATGCTATCCCGGTATATGACCGTGTTGCTTGAAGCGGAGGAGATCCCCTGGAAGCCCAGGGTTTGAATACGACGTACTTTTTTCACGCTCCAATCATTGCATTCCATCGCACCCTTGAGGTAAAGCCTTAGCTGTGAAGGACGGGCACATTGACCGTTGAATGTTACTCAATGACCAGACCATCGCGCATGTGCACGACACGATCGCTCATGGACGCGAGTTCCTCATTATGGGTGACGACCAGGAATGTCTGCCCCAGTTCATCACGCAACTGAAAGAACAACCGGTGCAATTCCCGGGCGTTTTCGGAATCAAGGTTGCCGGTGGGCTCATCGGCGAAGATGATGCGGGGCCTGTTCAACAAAGCACGGGCCACCGCCACCCGCTGCTGCTCTCCGCCGGCAAGTTCGGAGGGTTTGTTGTCCATGCGGTGCGACAATCCCAAACGATCGAGCAGTCCCTTTGCGCCAGCGGTCACTTCCCGGGCAGGCCTTCGGGCGATCCATCCCGGAATGCAGACATTCTCAAGGGCAGTGAATTCGGGGAGTAGATGGTGGAACTGGAAAACAAAGCCGGTATGATGGTTCCTGAAGGCTGCGAGTTTTCGACCCGTCAGCAGGTCGATCCGCTCCCCTGCCATCCAAACCTCCCCCTCATCCGCCTTATCCAGCGTTCCGAGGATATGCAACAGCGTGCTTTTGCCTGCACCGGAAGAACCGACGATGGATACGATCTCCCCCTCGGACACGGAGATATCCACTCCTTTCAACACCTGAAGGGTACCATAATTCTTTTTGATGCCTTTTGCAACCAACATATGTCTGGTTTGTTATGACCCTGACAGATGACCCTGAAAAATGATCGCCGGTCGCCTTCAGACCCCTGATTGTTAAATGGGTATAAACGAATTTGGTTATTTCAATTGAACAATTAGACGCACCCTGGCCCGCCACAAAGGACGAACTCATCGATTACGCCATTCGAAGTGGCGCTCCCATCGAGGTCGTCGAAAACCTCCAGGAATTGGAGGACGAGGGGGAAATATTCGAAGGCATCGACGACATCTGGCCGGACTACCCAAGTCAGGAAGATTTCTTCTTCAACGAGGATGAATACTGAGCCAAGTCTGTCTTGATCTTACAAAACCGCCTTCCGGCGGTTTTTTTCATGCCTGTCCCTTTCCGTACGTCACTTTGAAATACACCATCAGCAGCGTGAGCGCCATGATGATGCTGTTGGCCAGGATGATGAAAAAGTCGCCCTTGATGATGCCGTAGCAAAGCCAGGTCGATACATTTCCCATCAGGATGGCCAGCATCCAGGCCGAGAGGTCGCCCACAGAGCGGGTCTTCCAGGCCTTGTACACCTGCGGCAAGAATGTGATCGAGGAGAGGAAGGTTCCGAAGATCCCGAGATAGTCAATCCATTGCATGGCCGCGGATTATTGTTTTTCCATTTGATCAATGACAGCCTGCGTGACGCCGGTGAATGAGAATCCGCCATCGTGGAAGAGGTTCTGCATGGTGACCATCCGGGTCATGTCTGAGAACATGGTCACACAATAGCTCGCGCAGTCATCGGCACTGGCGTTACCCAGGGGACTCATCTTTTCAGCATAGCTGATGAATCCGTCAAATCCCTTGACACCACTGCCTGCAGTCGTGCGGGTAGGAGACTGTGAAATGGTATTCACACGCACCTTGTTGCGCACACCATAATGGTACCCGAAACTGCGCGTGACACTTTCGAGCAGGGCTTTGGCATCCGCCATTTCATTGTAGTCGGGGAATACGCGCTGTGCAGCGATATAGGTGAGGGCGACGACGCTTCCCCACTCGTTGAGGGCGTCCATATCCCAGGCTGTGCGCAGCACCCGGTGCAGCGACATGGCGGATATATCGAGCGTCTTCTGGTTGAAGCCATAGTCCATCTCCGTGTAATGCTTACCCTTGCGGACGTTCAGGCTCATGCCTATGGAGTGGAGGACGAAGTCGATCTTTCCTCCGAAATGCGCCATGGCTCCTTCAAAGAGTTTCCTGAGGTCGTCCATATTGACCACATCCGCACCGATCACTGGCGCACCCACCTGTTCGGCGAGTTTATTGATCTCACCCATGCGCAGCGCCACCGGCGCGTTTGTCAGTACCAGCTGTGCGCCTTCGGCATGGCATTGAAGCGCGGTTTTCCAGGCGATGGACTTCTCATCGAGGGCACCGAAAATGATGCCTTTCTTTCCCTTCAGGAGTTCGTGGGCCATAGTTGTTGATGTTGGTGCAAAGTAAAGGCATTTCAGGTAATCTGCGCTGTTCGTGGCGACCGGGCATCTATCCCATCACCCGGATGTCTTGGCTCAGCTCCTGCCTTTTTTCCGGGGGGCATCTCCCGGCATCCTGCCCTCTTCGATCATTTCGCGGGCATTCTCCAGCACCAGCGCCGATGGGTTGGCCCCGCCGAGCATGCCGGCGATGGCACGGACGCGCTCTTCCCCGGACAGCGGACGGATATTGGTGACGATCGCGCCGGCGACCTCTTCTTTGTAGACATAGTGATGGGTATCAGCCCGGGCGGCGATCTGAGGCTGGTGAGTGATGGAGATGACCTGATGGCCGGCGGACAACTCCTTCATAAGAATGCCCACCTGCCTTGCCGCTTCTCCACTGATGCCGCTGTCGATCTCATCGAAGATGAGTGTGGGCATGGCCACAGAACGAGCCACCAGCGACTTGACCACCAGCATGAGCCGGCTGAGTTCTCCGCCGCTCGCTACCCTTTGGAGCGGCTCGAATCGACCTGAACGGTTGGCGTCAAACAGGAACTGCACCCGCTCAGAGCCACCCTCGTACAGCGGGGCGTCTGCCAGATCGACCCGAAGCCGGGCATTGGGCATGCCTACACGCGACAGGAGCAGCGCGACCTTCTCAGCAAAGGGACCCGCCTGAGCGTGACGTGCATCCCGGATGCGACGGGCCATGACCGTGGCCTTGCCGGATGCTGTTTCCAGCGCCTTCTGCAGGGCGGTGAGTTCATCCTCCGCATTCGCGACCCGGCCCACCCGCGTGCGCAGGTCGTCCCGGATCTGTGATAGCTCAGCGGATGTCCGAACCCCATGCTTCTTCATCAGTCGCGCACCGACATCGATCCTGCGGGTCACCTCATCCATCCGCTCTGCGTCCATGTTCACCCGCTCACTGATGTCCGAAAGTTCGGCGCCAATATCCTGCAGTTCGAGGTAGGCCGACTGCATACGCTCAGCCAGTCCGGGCAAACCGGCATGTACATTTCCCAGGGCATTCAGCAGATTGAGCATCGATTTCAGCTGCTGCACGACAGGTTGTTCGCTCTCTTCCAGTTCATGGCATATGCGCGAAAGGGTAGACTTGATCTGTTCTGCATGTGAGAGGGTGCGTAACTCTTCCTCCAGGTCTTCCATCTCACGGTCTTTCCAGTCAGCTTCCTCGAGTTCTTCGAGCAGGAACCGATGGTAGTCCAGTTCCCGGGAACCCGCCTCCATCGTGGCTTTGAGCGTAGTAATGGCCTGCTGCAGCCGTGCATATTCGGCATAAACGGCACGATATTCCGTCAGCAGCGACTCATGGTCGCACAGCGCATCAAGTATAAAGCGCTGAAAATCGTTCCGACCCAGGTCGAGCGTGTCGAACTGGAGGTGCATGTCCACCAGCAGGGCAGACAATTCCTGTAATTGCGTCAGGTTCGCAGGCGTGTCGTTGATAAAAGCGCGCGACTTGCCGTTGGAAGATAGTTCCCGGCGGATGATGATCTCATCGGAAGCATCCATGTCCCAACGATCGAGCAGTGCCTTTACACTCACGCCGTTCACCCCCGTGAACAGGGCCTCCACAACGGCTTTTTTGTCGGCATCCCGCAGAACGGAACTGTCGGCGCGGGCGCCGAGCACCAGCCCGAGGGCCCCCACCAATATGCTTTTACCAGCACCGGTTTCGCCGGTGATGATGTTCAGGTGATCCGTGAAGACGACCTCCAGGGCATCGATGATCGCATAGTTTCTGACGGACAGCTTCGACAACATGCTGTAAAGTTAAGGACAAAGATGAGGTTCTGCCTTAGCCTTCGGACACGAAAAAAGCGCCCTGAGAGCGCTTTTTTCAACATCATTATTTCGTGGATAGATCAGGGTTTGGGGTTTACCAACTCCTCATCCACCAGGATCCTGCCGCAGTTCTCGCAGACCAGCACCTTCTTGCGCTGACCAACCTCGCTCTGACGCTGGGGCGGGATGGCATTGTAGCAACCACCGCAGGCATCGCGGAGCACGGGTACCACAGCGAGGCCGTTCTTGTAACTTTTACGGATGCGCTCGTAGGATGCCAACAGGCGCAGATCTACCTTTTCACGGGCGGAGGCTGACATGGCGCGAAACTCGCCCTCTTCCTTTTCCGTTTCAGCGATGATCTTTTCGAGTTCACCCTTTTTGTGCTTCAGGTTGGTATCCTTGGCGGCGAGCTCCTTGCGGTGTCCCTCCAGGGCGCGAGCCTTCTCCTGGATCTCCTCCTGGGCGTCCTTGATGTGCTTTTCAGCCAGGCGCATCTCCAGGGTCTGCATTTCGATCTCCTTGTTCAGGGCCTCATATTCCCGGTTGTTCTTGACGTTTTCACTCTGCTTCTCGTACTTTTCGAGCAGCCGCTTCGCTTCGTCTATGATGGCCTTCTTTTGATCGATGAACTCATTGATGCCGTTGATCTCCTCTTCGCAACGCGTCACCCGGGCGGTCAGACCCTGGATCACATCCTCGAGATCTTTTACTTCCATTGGAAGTTCTCCCTTCAGGATGGCGATCTCATCCAGTTTGCTGTCGATCCGCTGAAGGTTCATGAGGGAGGAGAGCTTCTCCTCTACGGAATATTCCTTGACGTTGGCCATTGGCTTGAATTAATGGTAGTTGACCGGATTGGTATCCGTTTCGGATTTTAGGACTGCAAAGGTATGATTTTTTTTCGTAAGGATATTATATAGGAGATCGACAGCGGAATGTTCGCTTTCGTAATGTCCGATATCAGCGAGCAGCAGCCGGCCATCGGGCTCGAAGAAGTCGTGGTATTTCAGGTCTCCGGTCAGATACGCGTCTGCCCGGACACCGACGGCCCTTCGGATCAGAAAGGCACCGGCGCCACCGCAGAGTGCGAGGGTTTGGATCGGCCGGCCCGTCAGACGGCTGTGTCGAAGAACGGGTAATCCCGTCACGGCCTTGACATGTTCCAGGAAAGCTGCTTCGGTCATCGGGGCGGGAAGACGGCCGATGATCCCGGATCCGACGCCAGACCATTCGTTCTCCAGTTTCACCAGATCAAAGGCGACCTCCTCGTAAGGATGCGCCGAACGCATGGCGGCCAGCACGGGCCGTTGCCGCCAGGCGGGCAGGATCACCTCGAAACGGTGTTCGCGGACGGTCTCGGGACGGCCTTCCGCACCGATGAAGGGATTGGCCCCGGACATCGGGGTGAAAGTGCCGATCCCGCTGGTGGTGAAGCCGCAATCCTCGTAATCTCCAATGCGCCCGGCGCCGGCCTCGAAGACCGCCCGGCTGACGGCCTCCAGATGGCCCTCCGGGATCATGCAGACCAGCTTCATCAACTGGCCGTTCATCGGCTGCAGTACACGCCTGTCCGTTAGCCCGAAACGATCTGCCAGCACACCATTCACTCCGCCGATGATATTGTCCAGGTTCGTATGCATCGCATATACTGCCAGATCGTGACGGATGGCGAAGGCCGTCAGGCGGCCGGTCGGCTCGTCCTCATCAATGCGCTTGAGGCCTCTGAAGATCATCGGATGATGGGCGACCACCAGGTTACAACCCCTGCTCACCGCCTCCGACAGCACCGCATC
Source organism: Chitinophagaceae bacterium (assembly GCA_021299955.1). Classification (GTDB taxonomy): domain Bacteria; phylum Bacteroidota; class Bacteroidia; order Chitinophagales; family Chitinophagaceae; genus Pollutibacter. The sequence goes on along the minus strand of JAJTFQ010000067.1, from coordinate 16,379 downwards.
CGTGACATCCAGGGCGAGCAGCACCCCACTGCAGTCGGTCGTCGACCGCCCCGTCAGCAGTCCGGAATTGTCCCAGGACTCCTGCAAGGATGGCGGGGCCACTGTTTCAAGCATGTTAATTATCTCATCGATTGTCATGTTGAATGGATTCTTGTGGCAAATTTGGGATTACTTTGTCGATTTCACACCAATCTCCCCGGACGAATGCCCAGAACGCTGACCCTCGCGCTGCTGCTGTTGACCCTGAAGGCCGTCTCGCAGACCGCCGAGAGCGACTGGGATGCCTATGTGCTCGACATGAAGGGGAAACCGGTCTCCATCGTGGTGGACCTCTCCCTGGCAGCCCGGGCGCCAATGAAGGATAGGACCATGGCCCTGGTCGTTCGCACCCGGCTGCGTAACCCGGGGAGCAACGGGCAACCTGCCATGGAAGAGATCCCCAGGCTCGACTCCCTGGAAGAAGACATGGCCGCCCGACTTTCCAAAGCCACGGGTGCCATCTACGCCGGACGATTCACGCAGCGGGGCCTCCGCGAATTTTGTTTCTACGCTCTGGACTCCGTAGGCTATGCGGAAGCTCTTTACGCCGCCTTCGCCGCATACCCCGGCTACGAATGGCTGGGCAAGGCCGTGGCTGACAAGGCCTGGTCGAATTATTTCGACATGCTCTATCCCGCTCCGGACCAGCTCGAACGAATGAGGTTCCGCCGGCAGTCGGATGAACTGCGACAGGCCGGAGACCCGCTGGAAAGACCCCGCCCTGTTGAGCACCGGCTTCGTTTCAGGACGAGGGTCTCACGCGATCAGTTCCTCCGACAGCCCGGCATGGGTGATTACCTCATCGTTGAACTGCCGGAGCTGCCGGATGAAAAGAATGAATTCCCCTTCATGCTGAGATTGCAACATTCCTCCATCCCCGACTATCGGTTCATCGAACAGGTTGCCATGGGCTTCAGAACCAGGGCCCTAGAACTGAAAGGCCGTTACGAAGGATGGGCGTGCGACGCCTTACGCTAAGGCCGTTCGGCATGGGATGGCTTCCACCCATCGAAATCCCGAAGAACATTGCGCTGCCGACATTGCAGGAGCCCCTTCACTGCTTATATTTGTCGGACCGTCTCCTATGTCCAACCATCCCCTCACCTCTCTGTGCATGCCCATGCCGGCGGACCGCCAACCTGCGTCCGATCTGCCAGTGGAATCCGTTCCGCCCGGGCCACGATCCACATCTGTATTTTTCGCACAAGCCCTGAATACCAATTTGTTGAGCGTTGTCTATACCTTTGGCATGCCCTTTGGTGAATGTCCATTGCATATGACATTCTGCCTGCAAACCACACAAAGAGAAACCGCCATGTTTCCGCACACGGAACGGTGGTCCCAAAACCTATTCACATGTATATCCGTCGGTTGACTTACGGCTTCATGTTCATACTCTTCATCACCGCCTCCGGGACCGGTTGCAAGAAGGCCGTGGAGGACAATGCCCGAAGGGTGTTGCTCGACCTGATGACCAACGGCCGATGGATGGTGCAGATATTCACCGAGGCGGGCACGGATCATTCGGCCGATTACGCAGCGTGGGAGTTCCAGTTCTACGAGAATGGAACGGTGGATGGGCTCAACGGCACCCAGAAGGTGTCAGGCACCTGGTCGGTAGATGAAGTGAACTATACGATCCGGTCAACATTCCCGGTCGGCAGTCCGTCGGCACTGATGAGGCTGTCGGAGACCTGGAACATGACCAAGACGACCTTGAACTATGTGGAGGCCAAGCCCTCGAATACGGCCAGGACAGCCTATTTGAAACTCGTGCGGAAATGATCGGTCCTGGGTCCGTGCCGATGGAAAACACCCTGCCGTCAGACGGTATCTGACAAACGACACCCGAAAGGGCTCCCCTCCAACAGGCCTCAGCGCCCTGGTGGGGACCGTGTATCCTTAAGGAAAAACAACAGTCAGGATGTTCCGCAAGACCCACTGCACGACAAGGCCGTATGGCACCCGTACCCTGATGACCAGGGCGGTGGCATGCGCTTTGCTCGCGCTGACCGTCTCCGGATCACAAGCGCAGATCGATGCCAGTCGGCGCGCCGGTTGCGGAGAACTTTTCGTCACTTTCAAGCCCGCACAGCCACAGCAGTCAGCACTTTCAAGCCCGCACAGCCACAGCAGTCAGGCTTTACCTACCGATGGGAACTCGGCCGCGGACCGGTCAGCAATGAATACAGTCCCGTAATGATCTATCCGGCGACGGGTACCTACCCGGTCAGGCTGGAGATCACGGATCCCACCGGTAACAAATCCATCCACCTCGACACCATCCGGGTCTTCCCCGTTCCAAAACTAGGATTCGAAGCGGATGACACGACGGGATGCTTTCCGCATCGGGTGAATTTCAGGGACACCACCGCCCCCGGGGCCGGAACGATCTCCCGAAGGTTCTGGTTCTTCGGGGATGGGAACACCGCCACCGACAACCCCACCCCTGCACATACCTATGCTACCTTCGCCAGCAGTTATTCTGTATCGTTGCGGGTCGTACAAAGCACCTGCCCGCAGGACACCTTCACCCTGAACAAGACAGGCTACATCCAGGTGACCCAGGGGGTGAAACCTTCCTTTTCGGCACAACCACCCAGCGTCTGTAAGCCGCCCATCTCCATTCGATTCACCAACACCTCACAGGCGGGTGCAGGGCAGACGATCCGGTACGACTGGACCTTCACCAATGGCAACCCCACCGTCAGCACACAGAAAGATCCCGTTGTTCAGTTCAACAGCGCCGGCAGTTTCAAGGTTCGCCTGCTTGCCACCAGCAGCGCAGGCTGCGCCGACTCAGTGATAGAGGATATCAAGATCCCCAACGTAACGGTGAAATCCGACTTCATCATGATCTCGGATACCGTCTGTCAGGGTCGTCTGGCCGATTTCATGAACAACTCGAATCCGGCGCCCGACAGCAGTTTCTGGTACTTCGGCAATGAGCCCCCCGTTCAGGGCGTAAATCAGTTCAAGATCTTTTCAGCACCGGGGATCTATCCGGTCAAGATGGTCAATAAATTTGGGGCCTGCCGGGATTCCGTAACGAAAAATATCACCGTGACCGCCGCCCCGGTCGTAAGCTTCACCAGTCCGAACCGTTTCAACTGCAAGGCGCCGCAGACGATCGATTTTTCCTACACCGCCGGATCCCCCGCACTCATCAGCAGCTATGAGTGGGACTTCGGAGACGGCACCAAGCAGTCCGGCAACCAACCCACCGTTTCGCATAGCTACACCAAGCTGGGCAGCTATCCGGTGGCGCTGACCGTGACCGACAAGTTCGGATGCTCCAGTCGCGGCATCGTCGACAGTTTCGTGGTCATCGCCCAGCCGCTGGTTACGAATGTTAACCTGGTGGACAGCGGCTGCGTGAACCTGCGCTTTGAGCCCAAGGTCAACATATTCGCGCCCGATGGGGTGGCCTCTTATGCGTGGGATTTCGGAGACGGGGGGCCGGTGCAGACCATTCCAAATCCGGTAAATATTTATACCACCGCCCGAGCCGCAGAGTACCCTCTGTCGCTGACGATCATCACCCGTGAAGGTTGCCAGGCAAAAGTCAACGGCTCCGTTAAGATCGGCACAAAGCCGGGCATACCCGATTTTTCCGGCACACCCCGGAACATGTGCGCCGGAGATACCGCTCAGTTCAGCGATCTGTCGCCCAATCCGGGTTCCCTCACCGGCTGGTACTGGCAGTTCGGCGATGGCGGCACGGCGAGGGCACCATCCCCCGCTTATGTCTACACAGACACCGGCACTTTCACGGTCAAACTGACAACATACAACAACGGCTGCGCCTCCGCCACCGCCTCCAAAATGGACTACATGCGGATTGGGGGTGCCCGGGCCAGTTTCATCTACATCGTCGATTGCAACGACCGAAGGAATTTCAGGTTCGTCAATACCTCTACGGATGCCGACAGTTACGAATGGAACTGGGGAGATGGTTCACCCAAATCCACCCTCAAAGACCCGGGCATTCACTCATTCACCGGCTATGGTACCTTCCCTGTCACCCTGACCCTCCGAAAAGGCAACTGCACGAACTTCTCCACCCTGCTCATCCGGGTGATCATATCCGGAAATACGAGTGGGACTATGGCGATGGCATCTTCGTAGAAGGCAACCGGTCCGCCTCCCGGGCCTTCCCCGACCGCGGCACTTACTACACCCGGCTGCGCATCACCGACCTGTACGGTTGCAGCCGGACATACAATGCTCCTCCCCTGGGCATCGGCGGCCCCAGGGCTGGCATGACCGCGCCTGTCCGGCAGGGCTGCAAGGGACTCGAAGTCAATTTCACCGACACCTCCCGGTTCGACGGCATGAACAAGATCGTGTCGAGATTCTGGGACCTCGGAGACGGCACCAGGCTCACGAAGGGCCCGGATCAGACAGCCCTCACACACAAGTACACCGACACCGGCTCTTTCAGGGTCAAACTCATTGTGACAGATGAAAAGGGATGTGCGGATAGTATGATCCTCGTCAACTACGTGACAGTTACAGATCCGCAGGTGGACTTCACCGCGGATGATACGCTTTCCTGCCCGGGTGCGTTCATCAGATTCAAGAATGAAACGAAGATGCGCGGCGGGACCTTCATCTGGACTTTTGGTGACGGGAAGACCGGCAACACCCCTGATCCTGTCCATCGCTTCGACTCCGCAGGTGTCTACAGTATCAGGCTTTATGTCAGGGATTTCATCGGATGCGAAGCTTTTAAGGAAAAATCAGCCTACATCCGGATCGACACGCCATATGCCGATTTCGACCTGAGTGACAGCTTCAGCCGCTGCCCACCCCTGACCCCTTCCTTCGGCTATAAGGGGCGCTTCGCCAAGACCATTACCTGGAGCTTTGGCGACGGGGGTGTTTCGGGACTCACGGTACCGACCCAGATCTACTACTATCCGGGCACCTATGTCGCCCGCCTGATCGTAACCAGTCCGGGTGGCTGCACAGACACGGCCAGCAAGACCATCCGCATCCTCGGCCCCATCGGAAAGCTCGTGTACAACGAAAAGCAGGGATGCGATACCCTGAAGGTGAATTTCCGCATGATCCAGGCCTTCGATGTGGACAGTACCATCTGGGACTTCGACGATGGCGTCAGGATCACACGCTTCGATACGGCTTCGTATATCTACCGGCGTGCGGGTTTCTATAACCCCCGACTGATCCTCAAGAACAAGGAGGGTTGTACCGTCTCCTACCCCCGCGGTGATACCATCCGCGTGATCGGCATCGACCCGCAGTTCTCCAGTACGAACTACTTCTTCTGCGAAAAAGGAACCGCGGAGTTCACCAACAAGAGTACTTCGACCGGAAATATCAACGGACATTTATGGGAGTTCGGTGATGGTGCAGGCTCCGCCCAGAAAGATCCTTCTCATACATACGCCGCACCCGGCACCTATCCCGTTTCGCTGACCGTGACAACGACCGAGGGTTGCCGAAAGAAGGTCACTTTCCCCAATACGATCAAGGTGTACAGATTGCCCGTAGCTGATATATTGGGCGACTCGGTCGTATGTCAGGAGGGATCCCTCCGTTTTTCGGGTGTCGACCGTACGGTCCCCGCAGACACGACGACGCTCTCCTGGTTTTGGGACTTTGGAAATGGGCTGACGGCTGCTACAAAGAATCCGGACCCACAGATCTTCCGCGCTGCCGGGACGACGACCGTCCGCATGACACTGACCAATGGTGTGGGCTGCCAGGGTGCTACCCAGAAAAGAGTGATCGTGAACCCGCTGCCGATCACTGATCCGGGCCCCGACACTACGATATGCCTCGGACGATCGGTGACGCTGGCCACCACCGGTGCCGCAACTTATGCATGGAGAATGCCCGCACCGGGGCTCTCCTGTACCGGATGCTCCGCTCCCGTGGCCACTCCCACGGCCTCCACCACCTACTACGTGAGGGGTAGGACCAGCCTTGGATGTGAAGCAGATGACTCCGTCACGGTGACCGTCGTGATGCCGAGCCAGGTGAGTACACAATCCACCGACACGATCTGCGTGGGCGAAAGCATCCAGCTCAATGCCACCGGCACCCAGTTGTATGCCTGGTCGCCGGTGACGGGGCTCAATAATCCCAATATACCCAACCCCATCGCTACACCTGCCGTCACGACCATTTACACCGTGCGAGGCAGCGATATCAAGGGTTGCTTCACCTCGGTCCAGACTTCACGGATCGTGGTATACGCCTATCCTACCGTGGCACTCGGTGCAGACATCAAGGTGGCGGTGGGTACCCCCGTGCCGCTGAAACCCGTATTGACGGGGCCTGCTACCCGCTATCTCTGGTCGCCGACGGCGGGATTGAGCTGTACAGATTGTCCGGATCCGATCGCGAAGCCGATGGTTACGACCAACTACAAGCTGACCGTCAGCAATGAAGGTGGCTGCAGCGCAACCGACGCCATGACGCTCACCGTGCTTTGCGGAGAAGGCAACCTGTTCATGCCCAACACCTTCTCGCCCAACGGCGATGGCGCCAACGATCGGTATTATCCGCGTGGTAAGGGCATTCAGACCGTCCGATCCCTCCGCATCTTCAACCGCTGGGGAGAAATGGTCTACCGGAGAGATAATTTCAACGCCAATGACCCGACCACCGCATGGGACGGACGCTTCCAGGGCAGGGAACTGCCGCCGGATGTGTTCGTGTACATGATCGACGTCGTATGTGAAAACCAATCGATCGTCACACTCAAGGGAGATGTGGCCCTGATCCGATGACCCCGACATCCAAAAACCCGTGAGATCCCGAATCCCCATCATCACCCTGACACTGACCTTAGCCCTGGCCGGAACGCCGGGAGAAGGATCGGCGCAGGATCTTCATTTCTCCCAGTTCCACGAAGCTCCGCTGACGCGAAACCCGGCGCTGGCGGGACTTTTCTCCGGAGACTACCGCATCCAGGGTGTGTACAGGAACCAGTGGAACACCATCTCCTTCCCCTACCAGACGGGCTCTCTGAATGCTGAATTCAAGCGGGCGCTCGCTAACGGAGACGACTATCTTACCATGGGATTGCAGATGCTGTATGACCGGGCCGGCACCGTGGCCCTTACCACATCGCAGTTCCTCCCGGCCGTCAATTTCCACAAGTCGCTCAGCCAGGATCGCAATACCTACCTGTCGGTGGGTATGATGGGCGGCCTCGTCAGCCGAAGGCTTGACCGCTCCAAGGTCACGACCAACAGCCAATTCGATGGATTCGACTACAACGGCTCCCTGCCCGACGGCGAAGCATTTACGGCCGGTTATACCTTCTTCGACGCTTCCGTCGGCATGAGCCTTTATTCCACCCTCGGAGAAGAAGAACAACATCAGTTCTTCATCGGAGGTGCGCTCCATCACTTCACCCGGCCCGTAAATGCCTTCTACCGGAATATCAACCACCTTCCCAAATGGGTGCTCTCTGCGGGCTTCAGGCTAAACATCGGCCCGGTCTCCTATCTGACCTTCCAGCATGATGCGATGATCCAGACGCCATATCGTCAACAGCTCTCGGGTGTGCTCTACTCCCATTTGCTCGATCCGGAAAACGAGCAGGGCCAAACCATTTCCGTCGGCAGCATGGTCAGATGGGGAGACGCTGTCATCCCCATGGTGAAATTTGACCTTAAACCGCTGAGTCTGGGCTTCAGCTATGATGTGACGGTCGGCCGCCTGGCCTCCATCGCCCGGGGAAAAGGCGGCTTCGAGATCTCGGTGGCTTACACAGGTTTCCGGAACAGCGATCGTTCCGCCAGGTATGCCGTCAGATGCCCGGGTGGTTTCTGACCCGCAGACAATATTTTCCTTTCTCGCAACCCTGACGCGCTTTCGGGTGTTAACTTGCAGAATAATCATAGAAAACGCATACCATGAAGATCGAAATCGGCTCCGCCGCCCCTGATTTTACGCTGTATGACAGCGAAAAGAGCAAGGTCACCCTCAGTGATCTCAAAGGACAGTCCGTTCTCCTCCTTTTCTTCCCGCAGGCCTTCACCGGTGTCTGCACCACGGAACTCTGCTCCGTGCGCGACAACATGAACCGCTACAGCCAGCTCAACGCCAAGGTACTCGGCATCTCTGTAGATTCCATCTTCACCCTGGCACGCTTCAAGGAAGACCAGCAATACAATTTCCCCCTGCTCTCCGATTTCAACAAGGAGGTCAGCACCGCCTACGGCGCGATCTACGACACCTTCGTATTCGACATGAAAGGGGTTTCCCGCCGTTCTGCTTTCGTGATCGACAAGGAAGGCGTGGTGCGCTATGCCGAAGTACTTGAAAGCGCCGGCGACCTGCCCAATTTCGAAGCGATCCAGGAGACCCTGCAGGCTATCGCCTGATCCAGATCCATATATTTTAGGTTGTGCAGAAGGCCGGCGATCATGCCGGCCTTCTTACATTTTATCCCACCCGGATCGGTCTCACTTTTTGTGATCAGCGCAAAATGGCTATCTTTATTTCAAATGCGCTGTCCATTCGTCATTGCCATCTTCCTGCTGATCTTCGGAGCTACTGGCTTCGGGCAGACAGATCCCGTGCGCACGGCTACGAACGGCAGCGTGTCCAAACAGATCCGCTGCTATCCAAACCCCGCCACCACCGCGGTCTTTTTTGAACTGAAAGCCCGGAACCCACAGGAACCAGCCCAGCTCAGGATCTACAATTTTCTGGGAAAAAAAGTGGTCGACATCACCCGGCTCACCACCTCAACACGCATCGACCTGAACAATTTCAACCGGGGCATTTATATCTACCAACTGTCAGATGCCCGGGGAAGGGTATTGGAATCGGGTAAATTCCACGTCGAGAGACCCTGACCGCGGCACCGGCCCGCTTACTCCACCTGAACGATCAGGAATTTCAGATAATTCGTGTTTTCCAATCCCCGAATGATGGGATGGTCGGCCGATTGTGCTCGGAACTCGACCTGACGGATGCGTCTGCGGGCATCACGTGCTGCCATGTCGATGATATCCAGGAACAAACCGGGCTGTACCAGGTTGGTGCAGGAAGATGTCACCAGGAATCCTCCCGGCTTTACGAGTTTCATCCCCCGGAGATTGATCTCCTTGTATCCGCTGATGGCCTTTTCCACATTGTCGCGGGTCTTGGCAAAAGAGGGCGGGTCCAGCATCACCACATCCCAGCGCCGGTCTTCGCGACTCCACTGCTTCAGGGCGTCGAATGCATTGATCTCCCGGAAGCTGCAGATATCCTGCAGACCATTGATGGCAGCATTTTCCGTAGCCTGTTGCACGGCGGAGGCGGAAATGTCCAGCCCCAGGACCGAGCGCGCACCATAGTGTGCGGCATGGATCTCGAAGGTACCGGTATAACAGAAGGCACCCAGCACGTCAGCATCCTTGACAATATGCCGGATCGCACGTCGGTTATCCTGCTGGTCCAGAAAATAGCCCGTCTTCTGGCCCTTGTCGAGGTCGACATTGAATTGGAGTCCGTTCTCTGTGATGCGGATCTTCGGATCGAAGGGTTCCGTCAAAAAGCCCTTCTGCTGGGGCAGTCCCTCCAGCTCCCTCACCGGTACATCGTTCCGCTCATAGATGCCTTTCGGCCTGAAGATATCCTCCAGGGCCGCGACGATGGCCGGCTTCCAGCGGTCAATGCCCAGCGCGAGCGTCTGGATCACAAAGTGGTCGTTGAACTTGTCGATGATCAGTTGTGGCATGTCATCCGCCTCTCCGAAGATGAGCCGGCAGTTTTCCACATATCCCAGACGCCGGCGGTAGTCCCAGGCCCGGCTGATCCGGCGATGGAAGAAGGCTGCATCGATGGCCTCTTCGCGCTGTCGCGTCAGGAGCCTGACCGTGATCGTGGACCTTGGATTGACATATCCACGACCTACGAACTTCCCCTCCGAAGTGTACACATCGGCAATATCTCCCCCCTCGATCTGATCGTCCATCAGGTCGATCTCGTTCGAAAAGATCCAGGGATGGCCGTTCAATACCCGGTGCCCGATCTTCTTGCGCAGGATCACTTTCAGCATGGCGCAAAGGTAAGGGAATGACCGGATGGCACAGGAAGGGTAAAGGATTCCGAATTGTCAGTTTTTTTGACAGAATCGGACAATTTGACTTGTCAGTTCGTCTTGGCAAGACATTTGAACAGCAGAATCGGTCAATACCATTGAAACATGGAAGAAAAAGATTTGAAACAGGAAGCACCTGCTGAAAACACCTCCGGACAAGAAGATCTGGGCATCAACACCGACGAAAACATGGCTGGAACACTGAACGTGGAAGAAAAGGTGGAAGAAGCGTCTGAGTTGGAGAAACTGAGGGATGCGGTACGTGAGAAGGAGGACAAGTATCTGCGACTCTACGCGGAATTCGATAATTTCAGGAGAAGGAATGCCAAAGAGCGGATCGAATTGATCCAGACCGCCGGCAAGGAGGTGATCGTGTCGCTGCTGGAAGTACTCGATGACTGCGATCGTGCCGAAAAAGTGCTGAACAAAAGTGAAGATATTGCAGCCGTTCGCGAAGGCGTCCAGCTGGTGTTCAACAAGTTCCGCCGGACGATGTTGTCGAAGGGACTGAAGGAGATGGAATGCGTAGGCACCGAATTCAACGCAGACGTGCATGAAGCCATCACGGAAGTACCCGCCGGGCCCGCACAGGCAGGCAAGGTCATCGACCAGGTCGAGAAAGGATATTATCTGAACGACAAGATCATTCGCTTCGCGAAAGTGGTCGTCGGCCAGCAAGCTTGAACCGGGGATCTTGCATCCCCAGAGAATGATGCACATGGCAAAAAAAGATTATTACGAGGTATTGGGCGTCTCCAAATCGGCCAGCGCCGATGAGATCAAGAAGTCGTACCGCAAGGTGGCGATGCAATACCACCCGGACCGCAATCCCGGAGACAAGAGTGCGGAGGAGAAATTCAAGGAAGCGGCGGAGGCATACGAAGTCCTGAGCGATCAGGAAAAGCGGGCACAGTACGACCGCTTCGGCCATGCAGGCATGAGCGGTGGCGGCGGTTTCCGCGGCCAGGGCGGTGGCGGCATGAACATGGATGATATCTTCAGCCAGTTCGGGGATATCTTCGGTGACGACCTCTTCGGCAGCTTCTTTGGCGGCGGCGGGGGTGGCGGCAGATCCACCCGCGGCGGACGCGCACGAGGCACCCGGGGCAGCAACCTGCGCATCAAACTCAAACTGAACTTCGAGGAGATCGCCAAGGGCGCCTCCAAAACGATCAAGGTAAAAAAATACGTATCCTGCCAGACCTGTCACGGAAGCGGTGCCAAGGACAAGGGCTCCGTACAGAACTGCTCCACCTGCCAGGGCAGCGGCCAGGTCCGGAAGGTCACCAACACTTTCCTGGGCCAGATGCAAACGGTCACCACCTGCCCTTCCTGCAACGGAGAAGGTAGCGTCGTCACCAGCAAATGCGTCAGCTGTAAGGGCGAAGGCAGAACTTATGCGGAAGAGACCGTATCGCTGGACATCCCAGCAGGTGTTCAGGAAGGCATGCAACTCAGCCTCAGCGGCAAGGGCAATGCCGGCGAACGCGGCGGCCCGCCCGGAGACCTCATCGTGCTGATCGAAGAGGAAGCCGGCAACCAACTGCAGCGCGACGGTCACAATGTAGTGTACGACCTCCACATCACCTTCCCGGATGCCGTCTTTGGCGCCAACCTGGAAGTGCCGACCATCGACGGAAAAGCAAAGATCAAGATCCCGGCAGGCACCCAGAGTGGAAAGATATTCCGGCTGAAGGGCAAGGGTTTCCCGGTGCTGAATTCATACGAACGCGGCGATCAGCTGATCCACGTCAACGTATGGACACCCCAGGAAGTCAGCAGCGAGGAGCGGGTCATGCTGGAGAAAATGCAACAATCGGAACGCTTCAAACCCAATCCCGAGAAGAACGAGAAAAGTTTCTTCGACCGGGTGAAGGAAATGTTCGGATAAAATCTGATCAGACCCTTAATCGGCGAGCTGCATGATCTCAGGCAGGTTGCGACCCAACCCGTCGTAATCCAGCCCGAAACCAACCACAAAGCGGTCAGGGATCCGGAAGCCCAGATAGCCAATGTCCACCGGATGCAAGGTGGCCTCATACTTGTGCAACAATGCACAGACCTTGAGACTCCTGGGTTGCTGGTGCTCCAGCTGGGGCAGGAACTGACTCAGCGTCTTGCCCGTATCGATGATGTCTTCCAAAATGATCACATCCCGGTCATAGACCTCATCATCCAAACCGATGGATGTGATGACATGCCCCGTGGATTTCGTTCCCTTGTAGGATGCCAGCTTGATGAAGCAGATCTCCGCAGGCATCGTCAACTTCTTGAACAATTCAGCAGAAAACATGAAGGATCCGTTCAGGATCGACAGGAAAAGCGGTGTCTTCCCGGCATAGTCCCGTTCGATGGACGCAGCGATGCGCGTGATGGCTTCGTCTAGCTCCGCCGCCGTGATATAAGGCTTGAAATGCCGGTCATGGATTTGAATGGTTCCCATCGCTCCTTCTTTTGCTCGTTAACATCGGTTCGGTGTCTGGGCCGTTGCAGATAGATCAGACGGTCTTCTGATAAAAAATCATCCCCGGTGGCCAGGTCGTTGTATGCCAGCAGTTTCGAGAGACGCAGCCGGTAGACCTCTGCCAGGGCCAATAGTGAAGTACCCCGGCGTGCAAAGACGGCTTTCGTGCCCCCGGAGCGGAAGACCCCTTCCGGATAATTGACAACCTGCTGGTTTACGGCCGGCTGTTCGCTTTGGGTGTGGGAAGCGGAAGACGCGGCTGCAGCACTCGTAACGGGCGCTGTGGCCGGCGGCACGGATGATCCGCGGGATGCCATGTCGGCACCCGGGCTACGCTCCCGGCCATTCAGCGCAAAATAGGTGATGTCATCCAGCCTGTAGGTCTCGATCAAACGGATCAGGATCTCCGGATACTTCGGATTGGTGGCATATCCGGCCGACTTCAGTCCATGTGCCCAGGCCCGGTAGTCCAGGGGGTCGATCTGGAAAAGCGGGGCATAACGGGGTTGCAGCTTGAGGAAGTCAGAATGATCTCGGTAGGAATCTTCCGGTGAGCCATATTTTCGGAAGCACTCCCCCTTTTCGTCATCATCATGGTACACCCGCTCCCCGGTCCAGGTACTTTTGCACTTGATACCGAAATGATTGTTGGAATTGCGCACGAGCAGGCTCTTGCCCGCATCCGTTTCGAGGATACCCTGTGCGATCTTGATGGCGGCCGGAACGCCCGTCCGTTGCATCTCCTCGATGGCCAGGGGACGGTACATATCGATATATGCCTCGATCATGGGATTCAGGGGCTCCTGCGCCCTCGGACTGCCGATCGCGGCGACCAAGAAAATCATGCAGCAGCAGACACGCATTGAACGATTCATCTATGCAAGTTCGGATTTTTTCCTGATCAACATGAGTCCATCGCGGATCGTTAACATAACCTGTTCTACGCGGGCATCATCCCGTACATGCCGGTTGTAGGCATCGATGGCCTTAGCGTTTCGCCCCTTGACGGGATCCTCGAGTACCTGTCCGTGGAATAAGACATTGTCTGCGATCATCCATCCGCCCGGACGGAGGAGCGGCAGGACCATCTCATGATATCGGATATAATTGACCTTGTCGGCATCGAGGAACACGAGGTCCCAGCATTCCTGCAAACCCGGAATGACTTCCATCGCATCACCGCCATGCGAACGGATGCGCGACCCATAAGGGCTTTGATCGAAATAGGAACGGGCCAGCGCCAGATCTTCGGGGCGACATTCGATCGTGTGCAGGATCCCATCTTCCGGCATACCTGCGGCCAGGCATAGCGCACTGTAGCCGGTAAAAGTGCCAACCTCCAGGATGCGCCTGGGCCGGAGCATCCGGCTCACCATCGTCAGGAACAGGCCCTGCAGATGGCCGCTGACCATGTGGGCATGGGCATGATGTTCCCTGGTATGAGCCGCGATGGCTGAAAGCAACGGATCTTCGGGCGTCGAATGCGCCTCGGCATAGGCCTGAGCAAGGGGCAGGACAAGGTCTGAATGCATAGTCTTTCAGGTATTGGACCGGCGGGCATCCCGGGGCGAACCCATCCGGCTCATCAAACCTTTGTGGGCCTGGACAGCAGCCAAAGGCCCGAGAAAGTGATGAGCCCGTTGATCAGCAACAGTTCCAGGCCGATCTGATAGCCTCCGAGCAGGGTGGGTGCAGACCGGCTGAGGAAATAACACAGCACAGGGGAAGCCAGGCAGACCAGCGGTACCGACCCGTCGTCGCGCAGCGTGCGCCGTGTCAGGATGCCGAAAAAGAACAGTCCGAGCAGCGGACCATACGTATAGCCCGCCAATTCGAGGATGACGTTGATGATGGACTTGTTATCGATCCATTTGAACACAAGGATGCAGAGCATGAAGACCATCGTGAATATGAGATGCACGGTCATCCGGGTGCGTTTCTGCTCTTTTTCTGTCATCCCCTCCCGCCGGCGAATCCCAAGGATGTCGATGCAAAAGGAGGATGTCAGCGCCGTCAGCGCCCCGTCAGCACTCGGAAAAAGGGCAGAAATGAGTGCGATGATGAATACGATGCCGACCCATTGCGGGAAAAGATTCATGGCCATATAAGGAAACAGGTCGTCGCCGATGATATTGCGGCCTGCCATCATGAGTTGCTTCCCGTCGTACACAGCACCCTTGTCGATCATGTAGAGGTAGAGCAGTCCGCCCAGCAACAGAAACAGGAAATTCACGACCACCATGACCGTCGTGAAAGTGAGGATGTTCTTTTGGGAATCGCGCATCGTCCGCACACTGATATTCTTCTGCATCATCTCCTGGTCGAGCCCGGTCATGGTGAGTGCGATGACGGCCCCGCCGACGAGCTGCTTGAGGAAGAATGATTTCTGTTGCGGGTCGAACTCGAAGATCCGGGTATAGCCGCGTGCGTCAAGCGCCTGCAGCGCCCCGCCGAAGGACAGGTCCATCTGCGTGAGGATATAACCAATGCAGACGACCAGTCCCAGCAACATGAAACTCGTTTGCAGGGTATCCGTGTACACGATGGTTTTGACGCCACCCTCGAAGGTGTAGAGCAGGATCATCAGCAGGATGACGAAGGCGGTGACGATGAACGGCACCCCCATCTCGTTCAGGATGAAGATCTGCAGCACGTTGATGACCAGATAAAGCCTCGCCGTGGCGCCGACCGTCCGGGAGATGATGAAGAAAAGGGCGCCTGTCTTGTAGGCATAACGGCCCAGCCGCTGCTCCAGATAATGGTAGATGGAGGTGAGGTTCATCCGGTAGAACAGCGGTATGAGCACATAGGCGATCGCGGCATATCCGAAGACATAGCCGATCACGACCTGGTAGTAAGTGAAGGCCTTGTGTCCGGTCATCCCGAAATCACCAACGGTACCGGGCACCGATACGAATGTGACGCCTGACAGAGAGGTGCCGATCATCCCGAAGGCCACCAGTACCCAGTTGGAACTGCGGTTACCGATGAAAAAGGATTCATTGGTGGAATTGCGGGAGGTGACCCAGGCGACCCCCAGCAGGATCAGAAAATATCCCAGGACAAAGATGAATAGCAGCGTGGAAGACATGGGTGTCCGAAATTTTCGGTAAGGTACGCATTTTGGTGTGCCGAACCGGATGCCGTTTTATTTCAGCAGAAGCGTTCGATCGACGTCACATCGGTATATTTGATGTCATTAATTAACATGCCCATGACTCCCTCAGAACTCCGCAGCGTCGCCGTCTTCTGCGCCTCCCGAACCGGGAAAGACCCCGTTCACATGGCCTCTGCCCGGAGCCTCGGGGAAGGCCTGGCAATAGCCGGCATCGACATCGTTTATGGTGGCGGCGGAAAGGGACTGATGGGTGCCGTGGCCGATGGTCATCTGGCCGCCGGCGGTCGCGTGACGGGGGTCATTCCCGCGATCCTGCGCGACCGTGAACATCAGCATCAGTCATTGTCCGAATTGATCGTTACCAGGGATATGCACGAGCGTAAACGCACCATCTACGAGCGATGCGATGCAGCGATCATCCTGCCGGGCGGCTTCGGGACCCTGGATGAACTATTCGAGATGCTCACCTGGAACCAGCTCAGTATCCACGACAAACGCATCTTCATCCTGAATACGGAAGGATTCTACGACCACCTCATCGCACACCTCAGGCACATGGAGGAGCAGGAGTTTCTGTACGACCGGGTGACCGACCGCATCTGTGTGTGCGCAACGCCGGCACAGGTGCTGGCGGAACTCGCGCGCATCAGAAATTGAAGCCGAACGTGACGAAGGGTGCACGA
>JAJTFQ010000066.1 GCA_021299955.1 Chitinophagaceae bacterium | reverse complement strand
CCTCAAATAATAATCTAAAAGTAGGGTCTATTCCAATCTGTTGTGGACCATGAAAGGAATAGGCGGAGATTTTGCGTCGAGCACCGCCGGTAATACCGTCACAACGGGTCGGCCTGCCACCATGATCCAACTCCAAACGGGGGCCTCCCTACATTACACTTTCGAAAAAAAGGCCAAAAAGCCTGCCCCTGCCCCGAAAGTGAAACCGGTGAAGGAACCCAAACCCGAAAAGATAAAGCCCGTCAAACAACCAAAGCCTGAGAAAATAAAAGAGGTGAAGGCTCCAAAACCGGAAAAGACAAAACCCATCAGAGAACCAAAACCCGAAAAGGCTCCGCGCGAAAAACAGGATACAACCAGGCAACGCGATCTCTTCTCCTGGATCCCGAAAGCAAAGCCTTCGGAAACCCCGGCACCCGAATACAAACCGAAGCCGCTGAGTGATCCGGATGCCGCCTTCAACGAACGCAAGAAGGTGCTGGTGCAGCAACTTGAACTGCACACGGACAACCTGGAACTGAGGATCTTCGACAACGGCATCATTGACGATGATACGATCGCCTTGTTCATCAACAAGGAAAAGATCAGGTCCTTCTACAAGTTGAAGTCGGAATCCCTCTCCCTGGACTACCTGGCTGATAATTTGCCCGACACCATCGACATCGTGATGGTGGCCCAGAACATGGGCTTCATCCCGCCCAATACCGCCGTCATGGAGATGGTCATGAATGACAAGGTTTACACTATCGGCCTGGAAAGTACGGACAGCACCAGCGCGATGGTACGCATCATCAACCACCGTAAAAAAGTCAAGCGTGCAGAAATGGCCGCAGTGGAACAGCGGCGGCGGACAGACAGTGTCGCCGTTATACGGAAAGACAGTTTGAACAGGACCATAAAGATCCGGGAGATGATGGACGAACAGGCCGTGGAGATCAGTAAGATCATGCCCGGGGCGGAGATGGTCAGGAACGAAATGGATATCAACCTGTTCTTCAGCAATGGTTTGATGTTCAAGAAAAACTCCTTCGAGATCAGCGATCTGTACAAGAAGGAACTTACCAAGTTCAAGGAAGTGATCGCCCGTTTTCCGGGGACGAAAATTACCATCGCCGGACATACGGACGACACAGGCACCGAAGAGATCAACAATAAACTCTCATTGAAACGTGCCCAGGCGGTCTATGACCTGATGATTGGGATCGGCGTTCCCACAAACCGGATGAGCGTGACCGGATATGGTGAATCCAGACCCCGTTTCCCGAATGATACAGAGGCCAACCGCCTTAAGAACCGCAGGGTAGAGATCATCATTACACCGGATCGTTGATGTAAGATTCAAACATGTACTAAATGGGCGATGGACAAACCATCGCCCATTTTTATTTGTTTCTACCCGCATTTTTATTCATTCCAATGGTAATATGGTATTATTTTTTACGTTTCCAGGACGCTTGTATTATTCATCAGCCGGATACAACCTTTGAAAAAGGAATTTAATTTAGTCGTTGAAATGGATGATTTGAGTCAGAAAACGGATGATTCGTCATAAAAAGATATGAACAGCGTGACAAATCAAATGAAACAAGGATTACTTCATATTTATTATATACTTTTGCAACTTCATATTTAACCGTTCCTTCACCCGTCGTGTACGGGAGGCTGAACAAAAAATCAATTTTCAGTTATGATCAAATTCGTGATTGACAGAAACAAGAACGGAACTTTCGAGTACACGCTTGTCGAGTCCAACGGTGAAGTCATGCTGAGCGGACAAGGCTACGGCAGCAAGCAGGGCTGCAAGATCGGTATCGCCTCCGTTCAGAACAACGCTGCCTCTGAAGAACAATATGAACGCAAGAAGGCCCGCAACGGGAAGATCTCCTTCAACCTGCTCTCCCACAATGGACGGGTGATCGGCACCAGCTGTCAGTTTGCCAGCGAAGTGCTGATGGATAAGGCCATCAAGCTAATGATGAAGAAAACACCCACCGCGAAGATCACCGATGTCACCCGCCAGCAGGCATGATGCCGGTTTCTTCTGACGATAAAAGCCGCCCTTATGACAGGGCGGCTTTTTCATTTGGAAGATATCTTATGTGGATCCATGACCTATGAGATCATGACGGGTACTTCGTCCGCTACCGAAACACCATTCACCGGCATTTGGTCAAGGATACTGCGGGCGGTACTGCAGGCATTTTCCATCTCCATGCGCTCATGAAGCATATCGGCCATGGTATGCATGTAGAGGACAACATCCTCCCGGTGGTTGCGCTGCAGCCAGCGAAAACCGCCCGGCAGCCTGTCCAGCACCTGACGGTCGTCGAGATATTCGATATGGTGAACATCGGTCGGCGTCAGGCCCTGCTTCATCAGTTCGCCAACCAGTCGGTCAGCCGGCAGGTTGCTCACCGGGCAGTATTCCTCTGCCAGTTCCGTCCATTCACCAATACCTGTGTGAGCCAACCGGAGGATCTCGGTCTTGGTCATCGACGTCAGCACCTGCAGCAGGTTTCCGCAGTTGCAAGACCCGTGGTTGCCCCAGGCGTAGTCGGCACCTTCATCCAGCCGGCGGGCGGTTTCCCGCAGGGCTTCTATCAGTGTAGATTGTGCTTGTGCCATATCGTTTCAATTTAAGCAGTCATAACAAATCGCGGTGTATGATTGTTGAGCGGCTACCGAGGTTTCGTGATCGGTCAGACGACGATGTTGATCATGCGGTTCGGAACATAAACGACTTTCTTGGGCGTCTTGCCCTCCAGCCATTTCTGCACCGACGGATCTGCCAGCACGATGGCTTCCACTTCAGCCTGCGTAGCCTGCAGGGAGATGGTCATCTCCATGCGGGTACGGCCGTTCACCGCCACCGGATAGGCTTTGCTGGTCTCCACCAGGTAGCGTTCCTCCACCGCCGGCCACGGCTGGTCGAGGATACTCCCTGAATGACCGGTCGCCTGCCATAGCTCCTCACACATATGCGGCGCATAGGGCGAAAGCACGATCAGAAATTGCTCCAGGATGGATATCTTCTGGCATTTGAGGTCGTACAGTTCGTTGAGTCCGATCATGAACTGACTGACCGAGGTATTGAATGAGAATCGTTCCGTGTCCTCCTCGATCTTTCGGATCATCTTATACAAGGCCTTCCATTCCGCATCGGTCGGGGATTCCTGGCTAACGATCAGCCCCCGCTCCTCATGCATGAACATCCGCCACAGTTTCTTCAGGAAGCGGTGCACCCCTTCGATGCCCTTGGTATCCCAGGGTTTGTCCTGTTCCACCGGACCAAGGAACATCTCATACATGCGGAAGGTATCAGCTCCATATCTTTCTACCACTTCATCGGGGTTGACGACATTGTGGTAGCGCTTGCTCATCTTCTCGAGTCGGTTTCCGCAGCGGTATACACCATCCTCCAGCAGGAAGGTTGCATCGAGCAGGTCGGGACGCCAGTTCCGGAAGGCCTCCGTGTCCAGCACCACACCATCCACCATCGACACATCCACATGGATCTCATCCGTTTCGTATGCATCCTTCAACCCGGCCGAAACGAACTGATGTGTGCCGCGGATGCGATAGGCGATGCGGGAATCGCCTCCGATCTTACCCTGATTGACCAGTCGGCGGAAGGGTTCGTCGAATCCGATATGTCCGAGATCGAAGAGTACCTTGGTCCACATCCGGCTGTAGAGCAGATGCCCGACGGCATGTTCGGTGCCGCCAACATAGATATCGACCTGTCCCCAGTAATCACTGGCGGCACGACTGCAGAATTCAGCATCGTTGCCGGGATCCATGTACCGGAGGAAGTACCAGCTACTGCCGGCATATCCGGGCATGGTATTGACTTCACGCACTCCGCCTTCGTAGTGTTTCCAGTCGGGTAGATTGGCCAGGGGGCCTTCTCCACCCGGACCGGGATGTAGTTCGTCCAGCGGGGGGAGTTCCACGGGCAACTGGTCCGCTGGTAGCGGAACGGCGATGCCATCCTTCCAGACGATGGGGAAAGGCTCACCCCAGTAGCGCTGGCGGCTGAAAGCTGCATCGCGCATCTTGTAATTGACATGACGCTTGCCGCAACCCTCCGCCTCAAGCCGGTCGAGCACCACGGCCATGGCGTCGCGCATGACCATTCCGTCGAGGAAATCACTGTGCTGCAGCACGGCGTCCTTGGTGGGATTGGCCTCCGTCCCGTCGTAGTAGCTGCCAATGATATTGGTGACCGGCAGGCCGAAATGCTGGGCAAATTTGTGATCCCGCTCATCCCCGCAGGGGACGGCCATGATCGCGCCCGTACCATAACCGGCCAGCACGTATTCGCTGATCCATACCGGAATGGGCTGCCCGGTGAAGGGATGCAGGCAGTGGCTGCCGGTGAAGGCGCCGGAGATCTTTTTCTCCGCCATGCGCTCCCGCTCACTGCGGCTGTTGACATATTCCAGATAGGCCTCCGCAGTTGTGCGGTGGCTGTCGGTGATCAAATGGGGCACGAGCGGATGTTCGGGCGCAATGACCAGAAAATCCACCCCGAAAATGGTATCCGGACGGGTGGTGTAGACCCGAATATGGGCATCTCCCCCCTTCAGTTTGAAATCGATCTCCGCACCATAACTTTTACCGATCCAGTTGGACTGCATCTCCTTCATGCTCTCACTGAATTCGACGGTCTGCAGGCCTTCCAGCAACCGGTCGGCGTATTCGGTGATGCGCAGGTACCACTGACGAAGCTTCTTACGGACCACGGGATGGCCGCCGCGTTCGCTGACACCGTTGACGACCTCGTCGTTCGCCAGGACGGTGCCAAGCGCCTCGCACCAGTTGACTTCTCCATAACCGCAGTAGGCAAGGCGATAGTCCATCAGGATGTCCTCGCGACGGCGTGCGTCGAAGGATATCCATTCAGCAGCGGAGAAGCGCAGCGTCCTGTCGCCGGGACATACATAGGATGCATTGCCCTCCTGTTCGAAGATGGCTGTGAGCTCGGCGATGCGACGGGCCTTACCGGCCTGCCGGTCGAACCAGCTGCCAAATAGTTCCAGGAAGATCCATTGTGTCCACCTGTAATAGGATGCATCACTTGTGCGCACCTCGCGAGACCAGTCATAGCAGAAACCTATCCGGTCGAGCTGTGCCCGGAAGTTCCGGATATTGTTCTCCGTGGATACGGCCGGGGGGATACCATGTTCGATGGCATATTGCTCAGCCGGCAGTCCAAAGGAATCATAACCCATCGGGTGCAGAACGTTAAAGCCCTTCAGACGCTTATACCGGCTGTAGATATCGCTGGCGATGTATCCGAGGGGATGGCCGACATGCAGGCCCGCCCCGCTGGGATAGGGGAACATGTCAAGCACGTAACACTTGGGACGGCCCGGGTCGTTGGTCACACGATAGGTCCCCTGGTCCTTCCATCTTTCCTGCCATTTCCGCTCGATGTCCCTGAACTGATATTCCATAATATTGTCGATGATGCCTTGATCCGGTGAATGATGCAATTTTTAACGAATCGATAGTTCAGCCGGAAGGCGCAAAAGTACGCAAACCCCTGCAAAAGCTTTAATTTTGTGGTCATTCCCCAGCGGAGATCCAGCCCGCTTCGGATCAATCTTCCCTCCAATACCCCGTCAATATGCGAGCAGCCGGCAGATCCTCACTGAAACGTAGCAAACCATCCTACTTCATGTCCATCCTGGGGGTGGCACTCGTCCTTTTCATCCTGGGCATCCTGGGCTGGATCATCCTCAACGCCAGTAAGCTGGAGAACTACTTCAAAGGCAGCGTGCAGGTCAACGCCTTCATACGGGAGGGGAGCAAGCAGAAGGAGATCGAAGATCTGCGGGATTATATCAGCCAGCAACCCTATGCGAGAAAGGTGGAGTTCGTGAGCAAGGAGCAGGCCCGACTGAATTTCATCGGAGAGGGGAATGAGGATTGGAACAAGGTGCTCGACTACAACCCGCTGCCGGCCAGTGTCGACTTCTATCTGGACCCCGTCTGGGTGAACCGCGACAGTCTGGCGAAGATCGAACAGGATATCAGAAAGACATTCATTGTCAGTGAAGTGAAATACCCGGACGCCGTGGTCGGAAATCTGAATGACGTCGTGCGGAAAATCGCCTTATTTCTACTCGCGCTTTCAGGCATGTTGTTCCTGATCGCGATCGTCCTGATCGACAATACCATCAAGCTGGCGATGTTCTCCAATCGTTTCCTGATCAAGACCATGCAGATGGTGGGTGCCACCCGTTGGTTCATTTCGAAGCCGTTCGACCGCAAGGCCATCATCAACGGGCTGATGAGTGCCGTCATCGCCATCGCCGCCGTGTTCAGCATCATCCTGGTGGTGGAAAACTGGTGGCTGCCCGAGATCAAGGCCCTGCGCGACAATACCTGGCTGGCGATGCTGTTTTTGCTGCTGATAGGCATCGGGATCGGCATCACCTTCCTCAGTACCCATCGCAGTGTGATGAAATACCTGCGGATGAAGCTGGATGACCTTTATTGAGCACCACCCCACGGCCAATTGCGGGGATTGGGGGATTTGACTTATTTTGCGGGATAAATCAGCATATGACCACCGATAAGAACGAACTCTTCGGCAAATTGAACCTCAGATGGATGGCCATCGGGGCCGTTGTGATCCTGGCAGGCATCCTGCTCATGGCAGGTGGCAAGAGCACAGACCCGAATGTCTTCTCCGACAACGAGGTGTATAGTTTCAGACGTATTACCTTGGCGCCCCTGCTGATCATTGCCGGGCTGCTGATTGAAGTGTATGCCATCATGAAGAAATCCTCCGGGAACTGAACCTCACATTCCCCCACTGCAAATTGTAAGCGGTGTCAGGTGAGCCCATCCGGTTGAACGGAGGCACCTGAACCGAAGGCATGCACTACCGCCCGCCTTCCTCAAAAAAAGCACAATCCATGGACCTCTATCAGGCCCTGATCCTCGCCATCATTGAGGGTATCACCGAGTTCCTTCCCGTCTCCTCCACCGGCCATATGGCCCTGGCCTCAGCCATGATGGGCATCAACAAGGCCCCCTTTACCAAACTCTACGAGATCGTCATCCAGTTCGGCGCCATTTTGTCTGTCGTAGTGCTGTATGCCCGCCGTTTTCTGGACGTCCGCCGCATCAGTTTCTATCTCAAACTCGGCGTAGCCATCATCCCTGCCCTCGCCTTCGGCGCCCTGTTCAAGAAACACATCGAATCGGTATTGGGCAAGCCATTGGTGATCGCAGTGATCCTGCTCGTCGGCGGTGTGATCCTGCTATTCGTGGACAAGTGGTTCAACCGTCCGGCGGTGGAAAAGGAGGAGGATGTTACCTATCGTCATGCCTTCGTGATCGGACTCTATCAGGTACTGGCCGTCATTTTCCCGGGATTGAGCCGCAGCGCCGCCACGATCATCGGGGGTATGCAACAAAAACTCACACGCTCCCTGGCGGCGGAATTTTCCTTCTTCCTCGCGGTACCGACCATGATGGCCGCCACGGCCAAGTCGCTGCTCGATGTTTACGAAGAACATCCAGAAGTACTGAGCACCGACAATCTGCAGACCCTGTTGACGGGTAGCCTGGTCGCGTTCATCGTGGCCGTGATGGCCATCCGCCTCTTCATTACCTACCTGCAGAAGAATGGATTCCGCATCTTCGGGTGGTATCGGATCATCGCCGGCGCCGTGATGATCGGTCTGATCCTGGCCGGTTATATTCCATCCTGATCAGGGCAGGAAAGCCCCCTTTGCGGAAGATCTGCATCGAACTTTTTTTGCCTATCTTACAGGTCACCAAAATGACTGGCAGATGCCTTCTCCCGAAAAACGCGTGCAACGGGCCTGGACATTCTATGACTGGGCCAATAGTTCCTACAATCTGGTGATCACATCCACCATGTTCCCCGCCTACTACGAGGAAGTGACCAAGGCGGCCGATGGCAGCAATAAGGTGAAGTTCCTGGGGATGGAATTCGTAAATACCGCCCTTTACAATTACGCACTGGCCTTCGCCTTTCTGATCGTGGCGCTTATGTCGCCCATCCTCTCCTCGATCGCGGATTACAAAGGCAATAAGAAAACCTTCCTGCGGGTCTTCAGTACCATTGGATCGATCGCCTGTGCGAGCATGTATTTGTTTGATGGCGACCACCTGGGCATCGGCATCGCCACGGTCATTATCGCCTGCATCGGCTTCTGGAGCAGCCTCGTATTCTATAATTCCTATCTCCCGGAAATTGCACCGGACGAGGATCGCGACCGGCTCAGCGCCCGAGGATTTTCAATGGGATATATCGGAAGCGTGATCCTGCAACTGGGATGTTTTGTACTGTTATTCAAAAAAGAATGGTTCGGTTTCATCGGTATTGAAACGGCCGGAGATGCGCTCCGCACCTCATTCCTGGCCGTCGGAATCTGGTGGTTTGGGTTTGCGCAGATCCCGCTGAAGATCCTGCCGAACGGAACGCCGGCCACCGTCCGACCCGACCACGGACTGCTGGCCAACGGATTCATCGAATTGAAAAAAGTATGGGCGCAATTAAAGATGATGCCGGTACTGAAGAGATTCCTCACTGCCTTTTTCTTTTACAACATGGGCGTGCAGACGGTGATGCTGGCCGCCACGCTTTACGGAAAGAGCGAGCTGGCGATCCCGGTCGATAATCTCATTATCGCCATCCTGCTGATCCAGCTCGTGGCCATCCCCGGCGCACTTTTCCTGTCATGGTGTTCCGGAAAGATCGGCAACCTCAACACCCTGCTGGCCGCGGTGCTGCTATGGGTCGGGATCTGCGTGGCGGGCTACAATATCAAACCCGGCGATGTGATGGCCTTTTACGGACTGGCCGCTGTGGTCGGATTCGTGATGGGCGGGATACAGTCCGTCAGTCGGAGTACATATGCGCGACTCATGCCGGTGACCCGGGACACAACCTCCTTCTTCAGCTTTTACGATGTGACGGAAAAGATCGCGATCGTGATCGGCATGTTCAGCTTCGGTTTCATCACCGAACTGGCCGGTGGCTCGCAGCGAAACTCCGTCCTAGCCCTCATGGGCTTCTTCATCATCGGCGCCGTCTGTCTGCTAGTGACCAAACAGGCGGAACGCAAACACGGTGCATGATGAAACTCCATTCGATTGATACGGAACTGTTCAAACTCGACGGCGGCGCCATGTTTGGCGTGGTGCCGAAGGTGATCTGGAACCGGTTGAACCCTGCGGATGCCGACAATCTCTGCACCTGGGCCATGCGCTGTTTGCTGATCGAGGACGGCAACCGGCTGATACTCGTCGACAACGGTGTGGGCGACAAGCAGGACGCGAAATTCTTCGGACACTACCACCTGCACGGACCAGACAACCTGGCCGGATCGCTGCGCAGGCTGGGTTTTCATCATCAGGACATCACGGATGTGTTCCTCACCCATCTGCATTTCGATCATTGCGGAGGCTCGGTGATGCGTGAGGGAGACAGGCTCCTTCCGGCCTTTCCGAATGCGCAGTACTGGAGCAATGTCCGGCACTGGGATTGGGCCGTGCGGCCGAACGACCGGGAGAAGGCTTCTTTCCTGAAGGAGAACATCTTGCCGATCGAAGAGAGTGGACAATTGTCGATGTTGCCGGTACCGGATGCGGGGACGGCTGTATTTTCTTCGGCTATACGTGTCCGTTACGTACATGGCCATACCGAAGCGATGATGCTCCCGCAGATCGAATATAAGGGCAGGACGATCGTCTTCATGGCAGATCTGATCCCTTCGGTCTGGCATCTGCCGATGGCCTGGGTGATGGCCTATGACATGTTTCCGATGACAACGCTGTCTGAAAAACGCAGCTTCCTGGAAGAGGCAGTCGACAATGACTGGATCCTCTTCTTCGAGCATGACCCATTGCATGAGTGCTGCACCCTGCAGCGCACGGAGAAGGGCATCCGGATGAAGGAGCATTTCCCCCTCTCCGCCCTTTGAATTTTCCATCGGCCGATCTGTTTTACCTTGAATCGGGTATCCCCGATTTTTGAGGGGACGGCGTATTGAGGTAACTTTGCATCGCGTCCGGTCCGGACGTCATCACCTACAAGAAGATCGACATGGAAGATAGATTCAGGCGCATACTCGTGACGGCCGCGCTGCCTTATGCCAATGGCCCCGTGCATATCGGTCACCTTGCCGGCTGCTATCTCCCGGCGGATATCTACGTCCGCTACCAGCGGGCGCAAAAGCGAGACATCAAATTCGTGTGTGGAAGCGACGAACACGGCGTGCCCATCACCATCCGTGCCATGAAGGAAGGCATCACGCCGCAAGAGGTAGTCGACAAGTACCATGCGATCATCAAGGACAGCTTCGCCCGCATGGGCATCTCCTTTGATATCTATTCCCGTACTTCGAATCCGGTGCATCATGAGACGTCTGCGGGCATCTTCAAGAAGATATATGATCAGGGGCTGTTCGAGGAGAAGGAAACCGAGCAGTATTTCGATGAGCAGGCCGGTGTCTTTCTGGCCGACAGATACATCACGGGCACCTGTCCGGTCTGCCACAAGCCGGGCGCCTACGGCGACCAGTGCGAGAAATGCGGCAGCACCCTCTCGCCTGAACAACTGATCGATCCGAGGTCGACCCTGAGCGATGCCGTGCCGGTGAAACGGAAGACCAAACACTGGTATTTTCCGCTTCAGAACTACGAAGCCTGGCTAAAGGAGTGGATCCTGGAAGGCCATAAGGAATGGAAGAACAATGTCTACGGCCAGTGCAAGAGCTGGCTCGATAGTGGGTTGCAGCCCCGGGCCATGACGCGCGACAGCCACTGGGGCGTCAAAGTTCCACTGCCTGATACCGAAGGAAAGGTGCTCTACGTATGGTTTGACGCGCCGATCGGTTACATCAGTGCGACGAAGGAACTGACACCGAACTGGGCAGATTACTGGTGCAAGGATGATACGAAGCTGGTGCATTTCATCGGAAAGGACAACATCGTCTTCCATTGCATCATCTTCCCGGCAACGCTCAAGGCGCATGGCGGTTTTGTGTTGCCGGAGAATGTACCGGCGAATGAATTTTTGAACATCGAAGGCGAGAAGGTATCGACATCCCGCAACTGGGCCGTATGGGTGCATGAGTACCTGGAAGATTTCCAGGGGTGTGAGGACGTGCTGCGATATGTACTCTGCGCCAATGCGCCGGAGACAAAGGACAACGATTTCACCTGGAAGGATTTCCAGGACAGGAACAACAGCGAGCTGGTGTCCGTCTTCGGCAACTATGTGAACCGGACCTTCGTGTTGATGCATAAACTTTGTGGTGGTAAAGTCCCAAAGCTTCACGAGGAGGTCATGGACGACCGCGACCGCCTTATGCTGGAGGAATTCCGGTTGACCGCCGCCCGGGTTACCGATGCCATAGAGCACTATCGGTTCCGTGAAGGGTTATTCGAAGTGATCGACCTGGCCCGGAAGGGGAACAAGTACATGCAGGAGAAAGAGCCCTGGATCCTGGCCCGCACACTGGCTGATCGACCGGAAGATCAGAAGTTGATCGACAACTGCATGCATATCTGCCTGCAACTCTGTGCCAACCTGTCGATCCTAATCAACCCCTTCCTACCGACGACAGCGCGGAAATTGCTGCACATGATGAAGGTCGTCGAAAAAATGCTCGAATGGGAAAATGCCGGTAAGGCAAAACTGCTCAGTGTAGGATATACGCTGCGTGCGCCGGAGTTGCTCTTCCGTAAGATCGAAGACGAGGAGGTAGCTGCTCAGATCAATAAACTCAATGCCGGTAAAATTTCTTCACCGGCATCATCGCCAGCGGCGGAGCAGCCAGCGCAGTCAGCATCAACTGCCACATCCCCTGACATCGTTGAAATCGTCGAAAAGCCCGCCATTACCGTGAAGGACGAGATCATATTCGATGATTTTGCGAAGATCGATCTCAAGACAGGCACGATCGTTGCGGCGGAGAAGGTACCGAAGGCAGACAAGCTCCTGAAACTCGAAGTGGACCTGGGTTTTGAAGTCCGGACCATCGTGTCAGGCATCGCATTGCACTACACTCCGGAAGAAGTAGTGGGCAGGCAGGTAGTAGTGGTCGTGAATCTGGCACCGCGCAAGATGCGGGGTGTCGAGAGCCGTGGGATGATCCTGATGGCGGAGGACGCCGCCGGGAAGCTGCATTTCGTGGCGCCTGCTAATCACATCGAACCGGGTTCGGGGGTGAGTTGATGCCTTTTGCTAGCCCAACCCTCCAAGGGTGGGGTAACCCTCCAAGGGTGGGGTAACCCTCCAAGGGTGGGG
>JAJTFQ010000065.1 GCA_021299955.1 Chitinophagaceae bacterium | reverse complement strand
AAACCATTTCGACTTCATCCTCGACACGGTTTCAGCTCCGCACGACTACAATCGCTACCTGCAACTCCTGCGCCTAAACGGCAATATGACCCTGGTAGGCATCCCGCCGGAGGCCATCCCCCTGCGTGCCAACATGCTCACGGGCAGACGTCGCTCCCTCTCCGGATCGCTGATCGGCGGTATTCGGGAAACCCAGGAAATGCTGGATTTCTGCGGTCGCCATAACATCGTCTCAGACGTCGAGATCATCCGGATGGGTCAGGTCAACGAAGCCTACGAGAGGATCCTGAAATCGGATGTGAGATACCGGTTTGTCATCGATATGGAAGCGTACAGGCAAAGAATCGAACAATGATGTAAATTGAGGAAACAAACTCACCGAACATGCGCGCATTGAAAACAACCGCGATCCTTGCTCTCTCGGCACTGCTGGCAACTCAGGTACACGCTCAAACGAAAAAACAAGATCCTCCGATCCACGAGATCAGGGTCTATCAGACGGCGAACGCCGATCAAGCAGGACGACTCGACGCCTACCTGGCAGAATGCCTGATCCCTGCCCTCCACAGACTCGGCGTGCAGGATGTCGGCGTCTTCAAACCCCTGCCCGGAGACACCGTCTATGCCGGTCGTACCTATATGCTCACCTCTCACGGATCCCTGCGCAAACTGATCAGCACAGAAGAAAGACTGATGCAGGATGCCACGTATCTTGCCGCTGCAAAATCCTACCTGGACACCTTCCCCGCACAACAGACATACACCCGAAAAGAAACCATCATTCTACAGGCCTTCCGGCTGTTTCCCATGCTCAGACGCCCCAGCCTCAAAGGTGCCCGTACGGAAAGGATCTACGAACTCAGGAGCTACGAAAGCCTGAACGAACGGCTCTACTGGAACAAGGTGGAAATGTTCAACGAAGGCGGAGAGATCCGCCTCTTCGATCGTCTCGGATTCAACGCGGTCTTCTACGGAGAAGTGGTCGCCGGCGCCCGGATGCCAAATCTCATGTACATGACCACCTTCGAAAACAAGGCCGACCGCGACGCCCATTGGCAATCTTTCCGTGACGACCCCGAATGGAAGATGCTGTCTGCTGACCCGAAATACCGGAAAAACGTATCGAGGAACGAAACCATTTTCCTGCGGCCCACTTCTTACTCAGACTATTAATAAGATCGATCCAACAATCTGATCTTCAGCACGCCATGCTATATCATCTGAAGCTTCGCTTCAGGTTCTGTAGCATGGCTTTTTCGTTCCAATATCCCGGTACATTGATCCGGCGCAAGGTCATCAACGGATCGGTCGTGTCGCGTTTGGTCGCCAGGATGAAAGCCCCCCGCATACCCGAAGCCCGTAAATACGGAAATGCAGCCGGCGACCACAATCCGAAAGGATAGGCGAAATAGCGTACCGGCTTCCCCGTGATCCCTTCAAGTGTTTTCACGGATCCTGCCAGCTGGACCTTCCAGGCGGCAGAATCATATGTCAACACACTGTGATGATCCCAGGTATGTGAGGCGATGAGGTGCCCCCGGTCCGACATCTCCTTCAACTGCGCCGCACTCATGTACCCCTTCCTCCCGGTGGCGATGGTCATAATGAAGAATACGCCCCGGAATCCATGCGACTCAAGCGTGGGAATTCCAATATCATACTGACCGATCGAACCATCGTCAAATGTGATCATTACCGGCTTGTCAGGCAACGCATCCCCATATTCCAGATGATCCAGCAAGTCGTCCGGCAGAATGGAATGATAGCCGCTGTCGGCCAGGATCCGCATATGAGCCTTGAAGAGGTACGGAGGGATCACATTATCCTTTGCAATTCTTCCGTCGGATTCCGTCCAGGGACGGATCCGGTGGTAACAGAGCACCGGTATCTGCCGACGAGACAGGATCTCTGTCACCGAAACCGGCTGCCGCAACGAAACTTCACCCCGGACAGAGGTATCAAGGAGAGATGACATATCCGATGGGGTTAGGTCCTTTTCATCAGGATTGGCTGTACCCTGATGGCAGGAGACAAACGGTGCACAGAGCACCAGAAGGGTGACCAGCACCCTGGAAATTGAATTGTTTTTCATAAGAAAAAAGCCCACATTTTCCTTCAGGCATCCGCCGAAACCGGCCTTCTTGCCAACTGCGAAGATACGAAGTGCCGGGCAGTCACCCACTCCCTTGAACATTTCGTAACTTGGTCCTGTTGATCGAACCCATGCCGAAAGACCATTACCGTACCCTTGGGATCAGTCCCCAGGCCGGTCCGGACGAGATCCGGAAAAACTATCGCACGCTGGTGAAACGATATCACCCCGACCGGCATCCCGACGACCGGGCCGTGCAGGCCCATTTCCGGGAGATCCAGGAGGCCTATGAAACCCTGACAAACCCTGTACTCCGGGATGCATGGCTGCAGGAACGCTGGCTCCTGGCCGCTCATGGGATATCGACAACTTCACAACCGCTGCTCACGGCTACAGATATCCTGAAAAGATTACTGACCTTAGAACGAGCATTTGCCGCAGAAGATCCCTGGCGTGCTGATGCCGGCAGCCGGATACATAGGATCACCGACCAGCTCAGCGAAGAACATGTCGGCATCCTGAAACAGGAGCCAGAACAGATGGAATCGGTTGCAGAAACCTTGCTGCGATGCGGCCGCCACCTCGATCCTGCCGGAATGGAGTTACTGTCGCAACAAATGAAAGATCTGCTCCCCGAAAAACATCCCGTCTTCGCATCCCTGAAACGTATGCAGGCCGAAAAAAAATCTGAGGCCAGGTGGGCGAGATGGAAACCTGTCGTGCTGCTGGCCGCCGCCGTGCTCGGATGCCTGCTCATCGCCTGCTTCGCCTGAAAGCCATGTGCCGAAAGGACTTACCTTTGCGCATGCATTATCTGTCCGTCGAATCCCTCGCCAAATCCTACGGCATCCAACCCCTGTTCTCCGGCATCACCTTTCATATCGAGGAAGGCGACAAGATCGCCCTTGTGGCTCGCAATGGCTCCGGAAAATCCACCCTGATGAAGATCCTGGCAGGCAGGGATACGGCTGACAGCGGGAAGCTCTGGCGGCACAAGGACGTGGACATCGCCTTCTTCGAACAGGAACCGCAGTTCATGGAGAACGATTCCATCCTCGACAACATCTTCCGGCACGACCATCCGGTAATGAATGCCATCCGGAATTTCGAAGCGGTCAGCGAACGAAACGACCCGGATGCCCTGAGCCGTGCCATTGTGGAGATGGACGAGATCGGCGCCTGGGATTTCGATGCCAAGGTCAAACAGATCCTGGGAAAGCTCAACATCCACCAGCTGCACCAAACCGTCGGGACACTCAGCGGGGGCCAGCGCAAGCGCGTGGCCCTGGCCAAAACCCTGATCGATATCGGCTTCGAACACAGGCATATCCTGCTCATCATGGACGAACCGACCAACCACCTCGACGTCGAAATGGTTGAATGGCTGGAGAATTATCTCAATAAAGAAAATATCACGCTCCTGCTCGTCACGCATGACCGCTACTTCCTGGATGCCGTATGCGACGAGATCTGGGAACTCGATGGCAGCAACCTCTACAACTATAAGGGAGATTACGCCAACTACCTCGAAAAAAAGGCAGCCCGCATCGAGAATGAAGTCGCCAGCATCGAAAAGGCCCGCAATACCTACAGACGCGAACTTGAGTGGATGCGCAAGCAGCCCAAAGCCCGCACGACCAAATCGAAAAGCCGACAGGATAATTTCTATGAGGTCGAGGCCCGTGCCAAACAACGGGTCGAAGAACGTCGGATGGAACTGCAGCTGAAGATGAATCGTCTTGGTGGGAAAGTGGCAGAACTGAAAAAAGTCTACAAGAGCTTCGGCGACCGCGTCATCCTCAAAGGATTTGATTACACCTTCAAGAAGGGCGAACGCGTTGGCGTCATCGGAAAGAATGGCGCAGGCAAATCCACTTTCATTAACATCATCCTTGGACAGGAGGAAGCAGACAGCGGAAAAGTCAATATCGGCGACACCGTGATCTTCGGACACTACGCCCAGCAGGGCCTGCAGCTGAAATCAGACATGCGGGTGATCGAATATGTGAAGAACATCGCCGAAAGTTTCCCGCTGGCCAACGGCGGATCCATCAGCGCGGCCCAGTTCCTCGAACGCTTTCTCTTTCCGCCGGATCAGCAATACACGTATATCAGCAGACTGAGCGGGGGCGAAAAACGCCGACTGCATCTCCTCTCCATCTTATTCAGAAACCCGAATTTTTTGGTACTGGATGAACCGACCAATGACCTCGATCTGCCCACCCTGGGCGTATTGGAGGAGTTCCTGGCTGATTTCCCGGGCTGTCTGCTCATTGTGAGCCACGACCGCTATTTCATGGATCGCCTGGTGGACCACTTGCTGGTATTCGAGGGTGAGGGCGTCATCCGCGACTTCCCCGGCAATTACGCTGACTACAGGCTCAGCGAGGAAGTAAAACCAAAGGAAAACAACAGGCCCGAACCGACCTACGCCCCGGAGATTGAAAGTGAAACATCCACGGCTACATCCAAAAGGAAGATGAGCTACAAGGAACGTCGGGAATTCGAAAGCCTGGAAAAGGAAATACCTGCCCTGGAATCGGAAAAGAAAAGCCTGACGGAAAGCCTGAACGAACCTGGCCTCCCGTTCCCGGAAATGCAGGCCCGGGCAGAGCGGGTCGCCATGATCGACAACCTCCTGAATGAAAAAGAGCTCCGTTGGCTGGAGCTCAGTGAGTTGGATGGGTGATCGAGCGGCAAGTATTTCTGTCAGCGACCATAAAGCCTGACAGGTTCTGCAACCATCGGCATGATATGCATTAATACTGGTGCAGTCATCTGCCCTTCGATGCTCTCGCGGGAAACGGCACCGGTACGATAAATGACATGCGCATCACCATGCATGCCGATGATGGTAGCGGGTCGTCCCACAGCTGAGGCACCGCCATCGAGCACATAGCCCACGGATTCTCCTACAACTTTCGCAGCTTCAAGAGCCGTGTGGCTGACACCGGATTCCATGGGAATGGCAGCCACCGCCAGCGGAAAACCAAGGCGACCCAGCAGTTGCAAGGTCAGCGGATGGGCCGGTACACGAATAGCCACCCGCCCCTCCGCATCGGTGATCGATTCGGAGATCATGTACCTGCCTTTCAACAAGTATCCGAGTTGACCGGGACTGAAGCGTTGGGCCAGCTGACCATATACTTCAGGGATATTCCGCGCGAATCTCGACGCGCGGTCGAAGGCGGGGACAAAAAGTTCAGGAATAGTTTCGGGAAATGAAGAGGTGAGCTCAGATAACTTGGCAACCGCTTCCTCATCCAGTGCATTGCATGCAAGCACATAACTGGTTTCGGTGGGTATGACAACCACGTCACGCTCACAAAGTGAGGCGATGGCCCGCAGGACATCTGTTCCAGAGGAATAATTCATGGCTTGGATATTAGGAAATTACAATGGATACGGGATTCTTGGCAACAAACACCTAGTTAGCGATGCGCCATAAGCATAAAGATATGTCGATCGTGCAAGAATTGCAAGTATTTATGCAAATCTTTCATGCATCTTAACATATGCCCCGTAGAAAGTGTGGAAAGGATCAGGTTCGGTGGACGAACTGTGCCCGGGAAAGCCGGTCATTGATGGCCCAGCCCAGCCCCTCAGGTGGGAAGACCTCCGCAAGGATGAGGTCGACATCCGCCTGATCGGCGGTGCGCAGGGCCTGGAAAAGATGTCGGGCAGCCTCGTGCAGGTCGCCTCCCGGAGATAAAACAAGCGAAAGATCAGGTTCCGCATCCTCATACCGATGCCGAAAAGAAATGACTGCGACCCGTCTGCCGGCATGTTGCCGCAGCAGGGTCCGTACATCTCCCATGTATAATGGACGGACCGGGGCATAGTGGCTTTTCAGCTGACCCGGGGCATCGGGAGCATTTTGTTGTCCGATGGCTTCTACAGGCGCTTTCCGGGTGACCCTTTCGATATCCTCGGGCGTGACGGCACCGTAACGATGGATCCTGATGTTGCCATCCGGAAAGGAGACAATGGTCGACTCCAGTCCGACAGTGCAAGGTCCGCCGTCGAGGATGTAGGGAATGCGACCACCAAGTCCCTGCAGCACGTGACCGGCGGTAACGGGACTTACATATCCGGAGGGGTTGGCACTGGGTGCCGCGAGTGGAAACGAAAGGCCAGACAGAAGCTCAAGTGCCACCGGATGACGGGGGATGCGCAGCGCCACCAGGTCACTGCCAGCAGTTACGATGTCTGGGACGTTTGCTCGCCTTGGCAACAGAAAAGTCAACGGGCCCGGAGAGAATGCTTCCGCCAGCAATTGACAGACCTCCGGGATATCCCGGGCATACAAATTGAAAGATTCCGCAGAGGGCAGGTGCAGGATGAGCGGGTTGAACCTCGGTCGGTGCTTGGCTTCGTAGATCCGCAAGACAGCGTCCGGATCCAGGGCATTCGCCGCCAGTCCATAAACCGTTTCCGTTGGAATGGCTACGACATCACCACGCCTCAACAATGACGCTGCATGGCCAATATCTGTGCCTATCAGGGTTTCCATTTCACGACCTGAGAACAATATTGAAGAGACTCACACCTCCGTCGTCTCCTTCTGAGCCTGCCCTTCCTTCAGCGTGAAGTGGATCTTCTGATTCTCCTTGTCGAGATCAGCTACAAGAATGTCTCCCTGCTTGATCTGCATGGCAAGGATCTCCTCGGCCAAGGGGTCCTCCAGGTATTTCTGGATGGCCCGGTGCAACGGACGCGCACCAAACTGCTGGTCGTATCCTTTGTCGGCGATGAAGTTCTTCGCTTCTTCTGTGAGTTCGAGGGAGAAGCCCAGGTTGACCAACCGCTTCATGACACCTTTCATCAGGATGTCGATGATCCGGAAGATGTGCTCCCGCTCCAGCGTGTTGAAGATGATGACATCATCCACCCTGTTGAGGAATTCCGGAGAGAAGGTCCGCTTCAGGGCTTTCTCGATGACCGCCTTGTTGGCCTCCTCTGAGTTCGCCATCCGGGCGCTGGTGGCAAAGCCAACACCATCGCCGAAGTCCTTCAACTGACGGACACCAATATTGGAGGTCATGATGATCAGGGTGTTCTTGAAATCCACCTTGCGACCCAAGCCATCCGTCAACAAACCATCATCAAGCACTTGCAGGAGGATGTTGTAGATATCCGGATGTGCTTTTTCGATCTCATCGAGCAGGATGACACTGTAAGGCTTACGTCTGACCTTTTCCGTAAGCTGACCTCCTTCCTCGTATCCAACATAACCGGGAGGGGCCCCGATAAGGCGGCTCACGGTGAATTTCTCCATGTATTCGCTCATGTCGATCCGGATCAGGGAATCCTCGGAATCAAACATGTAGCGGGATATCGCCCGTGCCAACTCCGTCTTACCCACGCCCGTCGGGCCCAGGAAGATGAAGGTGCCGATGGGTTTCTTTGGATCTTTCAAGCCTACACGGTTACGCTGGATGGCGCGTACCACTTTGGAGATGGCATCTTCCTGACCGATCACCATGCCATTCATATCATTGGACATGTTCCGGAGTTTCTCGGTTTCGGCCTGTACCATACGCTTGACGGGGATGCCCGTCATCATGCTGACGACTTCGGCTATGGCCTCTTCGGTGATGGGATAGCGCTTATGCTTGCTCTCCTCTTCCCAATGTTGCTTGGCGCGCTCCAGCTCTTCCTGCAGACGCTTTTCGGTATCCCGCAGCGAAGCCGCTTCTTCGAAGCGCTGGCTCTTGACGACTTTGTTCTTTTCCTGCTTAATGTCCTCGATCTTACGTTCGAGTTCAATGATCTCATCCGGAACGTTGATATTCTTAAGGTGTACCCGGGCACCGACCTCATCCATCACGTCAATGGCCTTGTCGGGCAACAGACGGTCTGTGATGTAGCGGTCGCTCAGTTTCACGCAGGCATCGATGGCGTCATCAGCGTAATTGACGTTATGATAATCCTCGTACTTCGACTTGATATTGTTGAGGATCATGATGGTCTCGTCCACACTCGGGGGATCCACCATCACCTTCTGGAAGCGACGGTCAAGGGCGCCATCCTTCTCGATGTACATGCGGTATTCGTCGAGCGTAGATGCACCAATGCACTGTAGTTCGCCTCGGGCCAGGGCCGGCTTGAAGATGTTGGAGGCATCGAGCGATCCGCTGGCGCCGCCTGCACCGACAATGGTATGGATCTCGTCGATGAACAGGATCACATCCCGGTTCTTCTCCAGTTCGTTCATGATCGCCTTCATGCGCTCCTCAAACTGGCCGCGGTACTTGGTACCGGCCACCAGGGCAGCCAGGTCCAGAGACACGACCCGCTTATCGAACAACACGCGGGAGACCTTCCGCTGCACGATGCGCAGGGCCAATCCCTCGACAATGGCCGTCTTACCCACACCGGGTTCGCCGATCAGGATCGGGTTGTTCTTCTTACGACGGGAAAGGATCTGAGAGACCCGCTCGATCTCCTCTTCCCTGCCTACGATGGGATCCAGCGAACCCATCTCAGCGAGCCGGGTGATATCGCGGCCGAAGTTATCAAGCACCGGCGTCTTGCTCTTGTTGGCCGCAGCTCCGGAGGCCTGCTTCGACTTTTGCTGATATCCCTTCTTCTCCTCGTCAAAATCATCATCATTCTCCTCCTGGAACTCACTGCGGACATCGTTGCTCTTGACCAGACCCAGTTCGTTGCGGAACAGGTCGTAGTCCACCTCGAAATTGTTGAGGATCTGCGTCGCGATGTTCTCTTTATTCTTGAGGATCGACAGCATCAGGTGTTCCGTTTCCACGGTGGGACTCTTCAGGGCCTTTGCCTCCAGTACAGTTACCCGGATGACCTTTTCGGCCTGACGTGTCAGCGGCAGGCTGTTGATATTGGCGATATTCTTACCCGTCTTATCCTTGACCGCCATCTCGACCTCCTTGCGGAGTTCGTACAGGTCGACATTTAGATTTTTGAGTATCTTGATCGCGGTGTTGTCGCCCTCCCGGATAAGCCCGAGCAACAGATGCTCCGTGCCTATGAAATCGTTGCCCAACCGCAATGCCTCTTCCCTACTGAAGGAGATGATCTCCTTTACCTGGGCTGAAAAATTGTTATCCATGAGGTTCAGGTTTGTTTAAAATCCTTCTGATACAATAATAACGAATAAATTTGACGTTAGGTTGTCTGCCAGGGCTCACCATCTGTCAGATACATGGTTTTTGCATCCGCCTTAACGTTTGCACCAACCACTATCCCGTGTCAAAACTACATTCCATGAACGTCAAAATTGATACCAAGGAGAAATTCCATGTCATCCGGCTTCCGCAAGGACCGCTGACTGCAAATATGTCAGTAGAATTGGCCGAAATCATCCGGAATTGTCGCATACCGGACAATGCAAATGTCATTATTGACATGTCCGCCGTAACGGTCCTGGATCCGCAAGTAGCCATGGACCTGCTCGCTGAACAGGAAATGGCCTACAACATGCAGCATTCCTTTGTCGTTTGTTGCCTTGACAAAGCAATTGAGAAACAGCTGGACGAACTCGATATCCTGGATCAGATGAACCTAACCCGGACCGAAAGCGAGGCCTGGGACATCGTGCAAATGGAAGAGATCGAGCGTGAGCTGCTGAACTGAACCTTCACCCCTATCACGATCCGGACGCATGCTGGCTGTCACCATCCTGGGTAATAATTCTGCACTCCCCATGTTCGACCGTCATCCCACGGCACAGGTGGTGACAACGGGAGACCGTCTATTTCTCGTTGATTGCGGAGAAGGCACCCAGATCCAGATGAACCGCTACAAGATCCGTCGCAGCAAGATTGGCCATGTTTTCATTTCGCATCTTCATGGAGATCACTACTATGGACTGATCGGCCTGCTGAACAGCATGAGCCTGACGGGACGGGAAGATGCCCTGCATATCTTCGGCCCTCCGCCACTGAAGGAAATCATTGATCTTCAGTTGCTTCACGCGGATACCTCACTTGCTTTCGATCTTCACTTCCATCCCTTGGGAGAGAACGGAACCCTGGTGGACGATGAGCGAATCTCCATTTCCAGCTTCCAGGTCACCCATCGAATTCCCTGCTGGGGTTTCCTGTTTCGGGAGAAGCGGAATCCCAGGCGCGTGGATCCTGACAGGGCCGCGGCTGCCGGCATCCCGCCTTCGTTCTTCGGTAAACTCAAGAAAGGATCGGATTTCCAAAAAGATGACGGAGAGATCATACCTAACGAGTCTGTTACCATTCCCGCACCTCCGGGCAGGTCATACGCCTATTGCGCAGACACCCGCTTCCAGCCCGACATTGCAGAAACCGCTAAACAAGTGGGACTGCTGTACCATGAAGCAACCTATCTGGATGATCAGCGCGGCAAGGCACATGTGCGCTACCATTCCACCGCACGCCAGGCAGCAACCATCGCTGCTGAGGCCAATGCCGGGCGATTGTTGCTGGGTCATTTCAGCAGTAAGTATGAAACACTGGATGCATTTAGGGAGGAAGCAGTTCAGGTATTCCCGAACACAGAGGTTTGCAGAGAAGGCGTTACTTATCTGATTCCATGATACTTACATGATCCATCTTAAGCGAAGCATGAGGATGTGGAGTTAGTGCCTGCTCCTTCTGTTTTTGAGTTCCTTACGGATCAGCATGAGTTCACGACCCGTCTGTCCGGCAACGGATGTATTCTCCTGAGCCCTGCGCATGAGATAGGGAATCACATCACGGATGGGCCCGAAAGGAAGGTATTTGCTGACCCCGAATCCTGCGGCGGCCAGGTTGAATGTGATGTGGTCGCTCATCCCGAACAGTTGCGAAAAATGAATATGGGGATGGTCTGCGGAAAGTCCCCGTTCACGCATCAGTCGCGCAGCGAGCAGGTTGCTGGCCTCGTTATGGGAAGCGACGATCATTGATACCCTGTCTATCCGCTCGATGCAGAACCTGATCGCCTCATCAAAATCCCGGTCAGTAGATGCCTTGTCCGATTGGATGGGTGAAGTATAGCCCATCGAGGATGCGCGTGCGCGTTCCTTCTCCATATATGCACCGCGGACCAGTTTGATACCCAGGACAAAACCGCGCAGATCGGCCGCCTCGACAGAGTCGGTCACGAAGGAAAGCCGGTCATGCCGATAAAGTTGGGCAGTATTAAAAACCAACGCCTTATGGCGGTTATATACATCCATCATACGGATGGCGAGCACATCCACCGGATCCTGTATCCAGGTTTCCTCGGCATCGATCAGGACGCCTACCCCACGTTCAGCCGCCACGCGACAAATGGCGTCCATTCTGTCATATACCCGTTGCCATTCCGTACGTTCCACATCGCTGAGGGAGGCCAGGGCCGCATCGAATCGCTTCATTAAGGATCCGGCTTGTGCATCTACAGATTTGTCCAGTTTTTCCAGCAGTCCGAAACGGGAAATCCCGGTCACCTTGATGCTGATGAATGGAATATTTTCCTGTGTGGCGGCGTATTCCACCACCCGGATGAACTCATCGCGGGCGTGGTCGAATGCCTGCTCAGAACTCTCCCCTCCCTCAACGCCATAATCAAGGATGACCCGCACATGGTGTTTAGCCAGCATGTTCACGACCGGTGCAGTCTCTTCGAGTGTCTCTCCGCCGACAAATTGTTCGAAGATGGTTTTTCTGATGAGGCCCAAAATGGGCAGTTTCACTTTCAGCGCCCATTTTGTGAGGGATATCCCGGCATTCACCAACCAGGGATAAGACATGGCACTGAAGAGTAAATTCGCTTTATTTAGCGCGCTGTCTGATTTATAAATGAAGGCATTATGCGTATTATCTAACTTGATATCAAAGGAAGAGTTATCCATACGGCAACGATTGAACGCGCAAAGATAGACGCTTTGAGTTCATTTTTTATCCCATGCCGATGGTATGCGAGGCTCAACGCCTGGAGGGTGCATAACCCTTGGAGCGTGCCAAACTCTTGGAGAGTTGCCGACTCTTGGAGAGTTGCCGACTCTTGGAGAGTTGCCCAACCCTTGGAGGGTTACCCGACCCCTGGCTGTGTAAAAAACCAACAACCCTCACCCATGGTAGAGACGCGATTCATCGCGTCTAGCCGCGACGGGGCCGATTGCATGATCGTGTGGGGTTTTGCAGATGGACCCATGGTGTTTGATTACCATTCCGGATTTTCCGGAAAATAACGGGGGCCAGACGCGATGAATCGCGTCTCTACCAAAGGTGCAGGCACCCTGGTGCTTACAGGTGGATTTGATTGCTTCAAGCCCAATTGCGCAACCTGATATGGTAGAGACGCGATTCATCGCGTCTTTTGCAGATGGACCCATGGTGTTTGATTACCATTCCGGATTTTCCGGCAAATAACGGGGGCCAGACGCGATGAATCGCGTCTCTACCAAAGGTCCAGGCACCCTGGTGCTTCCAGGCGGATTTGATTGCTTCAAGCCCAATTGCGCAACCCGCTATGATAGGGCAGCGATTCATCGCGTCTATCCTAAAGGTGCAGGCACCCTGGTGCTTCCAGGCGGATTTGATTGCTTCAAGCCCAATTGCGCAACCCGCTATGTTAGGGCAGCGATTCAACTCGCATATCCCATGATCGGGGTGTATCCGGAATTGAGCATTACCTTGTTTCAGGCTGCTGCCATCAACGCTTATCTGAACTTCGGGGTCAGTCGGGCCAAAGTGGCCTGTTCGAAGGCATAGGCCATCCCGAGCAATGGGCCTTCCTGCCAGGCTCCTCCGACAAAGGATAACCCCATGGGCAGATGCTGCACGGCCCCCATCGGCACCGTCACATGCGGATACCCAGCCATGGCTGCCGGCTGCGCGAAATAGTAACCGTTGCCATAGTCTCCGTTGATCAGATCGGTGAAGGTGGCCGGTCCGCTGCTGACCCCCACCATGGCATCACGCCGGTTGTCCTTCATTAGCTTATCGATCGTAGTGCCGGCACCGGTGGATTTCTTCAGGGACTCCAGGTATTCGGCACTTTCCAGTCCACCTTTGGCCTGGCTGGATTCCAGCAGTTCCTGACGAAACCAGGGCATGGTCTTATCGGCATTCTTTTCGTTGAAAGCGATCACTTCCGCCAGGGTCTTCACCCCTGCATTGGCCCTGGCGAGGTAATCATTCACCCCTTGTTTGAATTCATACAGCAAGACGTTGAACTCACCGGCTCCGTGCGGCACCATCTGCTTCAGCAATTCGACTTCCACCAGTTCCGCACCCAAGCCACGCAAGGTATCGATCGCTTTCATGTAAACTTCGGTCACCAGGTGATTGCCTCCGTTGACATGACGTTTTTCGTATCCGAGTCGTTTGCCCTTGAGTGCATCCTTTTGAAGAAAGGAAGTGTAATCCGCAGCTGACTTGCCATCACTTTTCTTTGTCGCTTCATCTTCAGGATCGACGCCTGTGAGTGCCGCGAGCAGAATGGCCGCATCCCGGACACTGCGGGTCATGGGTCCGGCCGTGTCCTGCGTTTTTGATATGGGAATGATACCACTGCGACTGACCAGTCCCACCGTGGGTTTCAGGCCCACCACCCCGCAATGCGAAGACGGAGAGATGATCGATCCGTCGGTCTCCGTACCCACGGCCACGGCACAGAGCGCCGCAGCCACCGCACTTCCGGATCCGGAACTTGATCCGGAGGGATTGCGCCCCAGTACATGCGGGTTCTTGGTCTGCCCGCCCCTGCTGCTCCATCCGCTGCTGGAATTGTTCGACCGAAAATTGGCCCATTCACTCAAATTTGTCTTTCCGAGGATGACGGCACCGGCTTTACGTAGCTGCCCGACGATGAAAGCATCCTTCGAAGCAATATGCCCGGCCAGGGCCATCGAGCCCGCGGTCGTCTGCATACGGTCGTGCGTATCGATGTTATCCTTGATCAACACGGGGATCCCGTGCATGGGTCCGCGGAGCTTACCTGACTTGCGCTCCCGGTCGAGCTGATCTGCAATGGACAGCGCATCCGGATTGATCTCGATCACAGCATTGAGTTTGGGGCCCGCTTTGTCGATCGCGGCGATCCTGCCCAGATAATGCTGCGTCAGCGCACGCGACGTTAAAGCACCCGCTGACATGCGGCGTTGCAATTCGGCAATATCGGCCTCAGGTGGCAGGGGTGCTGCGGCAGGCATCAGGCTCTGGAGGACCGGTACGGCGGGGATGGTCATGGCGGTGCGACCAAGAAAATTCCTTCTGTTCATGAAATGAATGTAAATAATTATGCGGAAGTGAACGATGGAAATTTCGCAAACGGCGAGCTGTACCTTTGCAGCATGTCGTATTCATCACTCGAAGCATGCCTGCTGGATCTGGAACGAACCGGTCAGTTGATCAGGATCCGGGAGGAAGTCGACCCACATCTGGAGATGGCCGCCATCCAACTGCGGGTGTACGCCGTCGGGGGACCGGCGTTGCTTT
Source organism: Chitinophagaceae bacterium (assembly GCA_021299955.1). Lineage (GTDB taxonomy): Bacteria > Bacteroidota > Bacteroidia > Chitinophagales > Chitinophagaceae > Pollutibacter. The sequence continues at coordinate 3,629 of JAJTFQ010000065.1, read as the reverse complement.
TTGAACGGGTGAAAGGCAGTCGTTTCCGCGCAGCTTCGAATATTTTCGGAACGATCGAACGCAGCCGATTCATATTCAGGCAACAACTGGCGGCGGTTCAACAGGTGATCCGGCTGAAGAACGACCCAATGGCAGCACTCCGAGATCCACTGGGAAATATCAGTGCAGGCCTGGCGGCGATGAAGGCGCTGCCCCTGCGTAATCCACTTTCAAAACCAGCGCTGTACCAGGAATTAAATATATCAGACATCCCGCAGATACAACACTGGCCAATGGACGGCGGCGCTTTCGTGACCTTGCCGCAGGTGTATTCAGAAGATCCCGACCGACCGGGTATCATGCGCTCAAATCTTGGCATGTACCGGGTGCAGCTTTCGGGAAATAAATATGAACAGGATCGGGAGATAGGCCTCCACTATCAGTTGCACAGAGGCATCGGCGTGCATCAAACCAAGGCCAACGGTCTCGGACAACCGCTGAAGGTAAGTGTCTTCGCGGGAGGACCACCTTCCCATACCGTGGCTGCCGTGATGCCGCTTCCGGAGGGACTCAGCGAGATGACCTTCGCGGGGCTGCTGGGAGGACGCCGGTTCCGGTACACATATCGCGACGGTTTCTGCGTGAGTACGGATGCCGATTTTGTGATCACCGGTGAGATCCATCCCGGCGAAGTGAAACCTGAAGGCCCGTTCGGCGATCACCTTGGGTATTACAGCCTGCAACATTCCTTCCCCCTGATGCGGGTACACAAGGTATATGCTCGCAAGGATGCCATCTGGCCATTCACGGTCGTGGGCCGTCCGCCGCAGGAGGATACGAGTTTCGGACAACTCATCCATGAGATGACGGGCGATGCCATCCCGAACGAGATCCCCGGCGTAAAAGAAGTGCATGCCGTCGATGCAGCGGGCGTTCATCCTCTCCTATTGGCCATCGGCAGTGAGCGATACACCCCCTTCATGCCCGTCAAACGGCCGGCGGAGCTGATGACCATCGCCAGTCATATCCTGGGCACGGGCCAACTGAGTCTTGCTAAATATCTGTTCATCACCTCCGATCCGACCAATCGTCTGTCCACCCATCACATAGATGAGTACCTGCAGTTCGTGCTGGAACGGATCGATCTGCGCCGCGATCTGCATTTCATCACCGAAACCACCATCGATACGCTTGACTATTCAGGCACCGGGCTGAACATCGGGAGCAAGGTCGTATTGGCCGCTTACGGCGATCCGGTGCGCACACTCAGCACGGAAGTCGCAACGCCCCTGCAGTCCATACCCGGCTTGCAACAGGCTTCTCTGGTGATGCCCGGTGTGGTGGCGGTGACCACCCGCAAATTCACTACGCTGTCAGATGCGGCAACAGAAGTCGATGCGTGGCAGGAAGTGCTCCGGGATGCGATCCCTGTATTACAAGGCACACCTCTGATCGTATGGTGCGATGATGCTCAATTCACGGCAGCGCAGCTCAACAATTTCCTGTGGGTCACCTTCACCCGCTCCAATCCAGCGACGGATATGTACGGCATCGGTGCCTATACCCGTCACAAGCATTGGGGATGTGAAGGTCCGGTGATCATTGATGCGCGTATCAAACCACATCATGCGCCGGCACTGGTACCGGATGCTTCCGTGGAGAAGCGGGTGGACAGATTCTTCGCGAAGGGTGGATGTCTGGAAAAGTGGGGTTGACCATCTTTATATTGACCAAGTAATGAAACCGGTGCTCATGCCCTGGGTTTCTTCATATAGTCACTAGGCGACACGCCCTTGATCTCCCGGAATGTGGTCAGAAAAGAAGATCGGGAAGAAAACCCGGATGCATGTCCGATCGCTTCGATGGTCTTTTCCCGGGTGGCTCCCTGATCCAGCAACTGACAGGCATGCGCAATCCGGTACTCCGATCGTAAACGGGTGAAGCGGGTCTTGAGTATACTGTTAAAGCAGTAATAAAGGTGGTGTTTGGGTGTTGAGAGGCTTTCAGACAGATGGTCGAGACTGAATTCCGGATCCAGCCAGGGTCTGTCTTCAGACATATGTCGGCTGATCCTTTCCGCCAATGCCCGAAATTGGGGCATTCCATCCCCCTCCCCGACTGTTGATTCGACAGAACCGGGCCGGGATTCGGCAGGCATTTCCACCGCTTCCCGGACCAGAGGTGCGGGCTTACGATCCGAAGCTATTTTCGCGACTGTCGTTTGCAAACGGGGTATCCCGTATATGATCTCCGGAAAGAAGAGTAACATCGCGGGTATGACCGCCACACCGACCGATGTGATATTCAGCCAAAAGATCGTTGCCAGTTCCTGGGTATCATCGAGGAAATTGACCAGGAATTCGATCGTCAGCAGGACGAATGATACTTCGGTCAATAGACAGACCCATAGGAATGCCGTCATGAAACGTAGGACCTGCCGGGCATCCGCAAACGGAATGCGTTGCCTGACGGGGTAATGCAGCTGGAACCTGTAGACCAGAAAAAGGCTATATGCAGTGTATCCCAACCAGGACAAGGGCCGGGCAATGACATTGATCATGACAGGAAACAAGACGAGACCCGGCAGTTTTACCATATTATAGATATCCTGCATGATCTCTCCGGCCACCCAGATCTTATGGTCCCAAGGTTTTACGACATATGGCAGTATGCCTGCCAGCTGGATCGCAAAGGGAGCGAAATGAATGATATCCCTTCGGCTGAGGCCTGCCTGATCTGACAGGATGCCTCTTACATAAAAAAAAATGAACGGCCCCAGTAAGTAAAAGAACGGACTGAAATGATTGAAGAAGAAAGCCATCCAAAAAATGGAATCTCCTGCAAAGGCAAAGTGATGCGTCAGTTGTATGCTGGCGATGACCATGAGGGTAGCGGAGATCCATATGGCACCCGGTTGCAGTCTCCTGTTAAAATAGAAGAGCAGCAACGCAAGAAAAATATTAAGCAGTGCGACGAATACCTGCATGATGACTTTTAGAGACCCTACGTCCCTGAAGGTATAAAAAAGACAACAAAACGCTGCAGGATCGGTCGAAATGAATCAAGTCAAAATACCCCGCGCCGTTTCTTCGCGCCCTGGCGGTAAAGCCTCCTTCCGCCAAAGGCGGCTCCCGCTGCCAATAGCAGCGAGAGTCCTCCGTCGACCGGAACATCACCCGGAGTGGGACCTTCCACCCCCAGCTCCTCTTCCTGCGCCAGCACAGGCATTGAAACGATCAGCAGGATGCAGAATATGCGTATGAACTTTTTCATGTGTTTAGATTCAGTCTGTTGTCTGATTAATTTTTCAGAATGCGCACCTGCTGCGTTTCGCCATTATCCATTTCCACCTGCAATACATATACGCCCGCGCTACGCATACCCGGTACCGTTAGTCGGTGCTGGATGCCCGCATCCGTCGCAAATACACCCACACCAGCTTCGCGCCCCATGGCGTCCACCACGCGCCAGCGCTTCGGCGCGGCCGTCGGGTGCGTCAGTTGCAGATCGATGATATTATTGGTCACCGGATTGCCCAGCGCTTTCGCTTCGAATACAGGCGACTGCCCGTCGGCACTCAGTTTCACGTGGTTGATCGCCAGCAGGAAACGGCCTTCCGACTTCAACTCATCGAGGCGCAGTTTGTATGA
>JAJTFQ010000064.1 GCA_021299955.1 Chitinophagaceae bacterium | reverse complement strand
ACCCATCACCAAGTCGGAAGTTGAGACCATTCGTGGCGTCAGCTCAGATTACAGCATCCAGAAACTCCTCGAGAAGGAGCTCATCATCATCAAGGGACGGCATGAACATTACCCTGGTAAGCCGTTGGTTTACGGAACATCCCGTCAATTCACGGATTATTTCGGGTTGAATGATCCAAACCAGTTGCCCAAGATCGATGAGGTATTGGCGGAGCAGTTCGTGGAACCTACCCTTGTCAATGCCGACCACTTCGAGTTTGAACCCGGCGAGATGCTGTCGCACGACCCAGTGACGGCCGACGCCCTGGAAACGGAGATCGCTTCAGATCAGCCAGCGGAGGCTCCTTTGTTTGCCGCCTCTGGTGAAACTGTTCAGTATATTGTATCAGATTCGCCCGAAGAATCTCCGGAGGATACGGACATATACAAACCTGCGTCTGATGATGACGCCCATACCGGAGCAAAGGAATGATACCCGGCTCCGACATCCGTTCGGCCCATTTTTGCAGACCTTACAACCCCGTTATCTTCACAAACCACCAGCATGTCCAAACAAGCGCCCACCCTTAGCGGCCACGAACTTGCGGAGATCGCCCGGAACTTCGGTACTCCCGTCTATGTGTATCACGCCGAGCGCATTGCCTGGCAATTTAAACGGCTGCAATCGGCATTTTCGAAGACCCGGGCGAGGTTCTTTTACGCCTGCAAATCCCTGACAAACATCAACATCCTGCGATACGTTCATCAGTTGGGGGCTGGGCTGGACTGCGTCAGCATCAACGAAGTGATGCTGGGCATGCGTGCGGGATTTACGCCGGAGAATATCATCTTTACGCCTAACTGTGTCGACCTGGATGAATATGTAGCTGCCAAGGAGCTGGGTGTTCATATCAATATCGATAACATCTCGATCCTGGAGCAGTTCGGTAACCGATTTGGTAACAGTTATCCGGTCTGCATCCGCCTCAATCCGCACATCATGGCCGGCGGGAATTTCAAGATCTCCACCGGGCATGTGGATAGTAAGTTTGGCATTTCCATACATCAGATCAGGCACATCGAGCGTGTCGTTAAGTCCACCGGCATTGTTGTGCGGGGAATACACATGCACACCGGTAGCGAGATCAAGGATGTGGGAGTCTTCCTCGAAGGACTTGAGGTCATGTTGCAGATGGCCGGGCATTTTCCAGACCTGACATTCATCGACCTGGGTAGCGGATTCAAGGTTCCTTACAAGGCCGATGATCCGGAGACGGACATCGAATTGCTGGGTAAGAAACTATCCGAAGTATTCAGTCAGTTCACCCGGGAGAAGGGTAGGGATCTTGAAGTATGGTTCGAACCCGGTAAGTTCCTGGTGAGCCAGTGCGGTTACTTCGTCGTTAAGGCCAACGTGATCAAACAGACGCCGGCAACGGTATTTGTGGGCGTCAACAGCGGGTTCAATCATCTCATCCGTCCCATGTTCTACGAGTCTTACCATCATATCGTGAACATCTCTAATCCGGAAGGGCCAGAGCGGATCTACACCGTCGTTGGTAATGTATGTGAGACGGACACCTTTGCCTGGGACCGAAAATTGAACGAGGTCAGGGAGGGTGATTTCCTATCCTTCTACAATGCGGGAGCCTACGGATTTGAGATGAGCAGCAACTTCAATTCGCGGCTCAAGCCTGCGGAGGTGATGGTGATGTATGGAGAGCCCAGACTGATCCGCAGACGTGATGAGTTTTCTGATCTCCTGCGCGGTCAGGTGGAAGTGCTCTGAACTCAGGCCGGAACTATCCCGTCTACCTGAATCAGTTGATGAGAATGTTGATCATCCGTATCGGCAGTCTCCTGCGGTAGCATTCATTCGTTCCTACCCGTCGCACCCCGGACGGAGGAACGGACATCGGAACCGGCAATGAGGCTTCTGTGTTTTGCATCCGCCCAGAGGGCGAGTTGTCCGAGGGTGACGCATTCGTCGGTCGGTGCGAGGAAATGGTGAATGTATAGTGTCACATCCTGACCGAGCTGTTCCGATATCATGCTTACAAGCAGAGGGGAAGTGAAGGCATCTCCGCTCAGCGCCACCTTTTTTACACCGGACCTCAAACATACATCCGCGACCAACGTAGCCAGGCTGGCCAGGAATCGCCTGGCGATCATCTCTCTTCCGGCACCACTGTCGATATCTCCGATCATAGTGTCGATCATGGGTCGCCAATCTACGGCTCCGTCGACGACATAGAGTTCATAGGGCAGGCTGATATCCATCTGGATCCTGCGTGCTACGGTTTCGATCAGAGGAAGTCCGTCAATCCCGTCACCATTCAATCCTTCCGGGATCAGTCCAAGGATGGCCGCCACCCCGTCAATGAAACCGGACATGCTTCTCGACCTGGCATCTGGGACCCGCATAGCTCGGCGTTCGTAGCGTGGCCATTCGTCGCGGCTGAACAAATGTCCGATCAGACGCCTGGCATCCAGCCTGTGTCGCAGTAATCCCAGGGCTGCGATCCTGCAGCCGGTCTCCTCTTTGTCCAACCCCGCATTGGGCATATAGTCGAATGCGGCGAGATGATGCATGCGTCCCTGCTTCCTCAGGATGAACTCACTGCCCCAAAGCTGCCCGTCGGCGCCATATCCGCCGCGATCCCACACAATACCAAGGATCGATTCGTCAGTGTGGAGCTGACCATGTTCCGACAACACCGAAAAAAAATGTGCTTCATGATGCCACGAATACATGTGTGGGATATCTGGCCAGCGTTTCTTCACGGCAGCGAAATCATCTGAGGATTGTTTCACTGAGCGTTCCGTGATGATGATCTCCGGCCGGATTGCGGGCAGATGATATCGTTCATCGGTACATTTTCGCCCGGTATTTTCCGGATCCGTGGTGTTTTTATCGATCACGGCGTTCATTCGTCTGTAGACGCCGTCGTTCAGATATCCGATTGATGATTGCTTCGATATCGCCAGGGCGTTGCCGATGCTGGCATCATGCCAGTCAACGGAGAGTCCATGGCTCCCGGCCTGTGCACTGCGCAACAGTATGCGCTCGCCGTTATCAGTAAAAAGGATGACAGGTTCCTCCCTCGGCCGCAGGATCTGTCGGTCGTGATCGATGATGGCATCTGCCAGATCCCAGAGTTCGGATCTTGATTCTGACCGGTGGATCACGTGCATGCCTGCCCGATTGGCGCTGGTCACCGCCAGGGGGCCGTCTATGAAGGAAGAAATGACCTGCATGAGCGGGCTGTGAGGCAGCATCAAACCCAGGCGGTCCAATATGCCTGCCAGTGAGGTTCGGGCGATCCCGGGGCCTTCAGTTGTATTCCGGAATGGGCAAATGACGATGGATCCGGTCGAACTCAGCAGTGCAGCCGCCTGTTGTTCGTTGATATCCAACTCCAAGGCGGCTTCTGACAGGCCCGGGTACATCACGGTGATGGGTTTGAGGAGGTTACCCTTTCTGTGCCGGAGGTTTCTGATGGACCTTTCATTTGACGCGTCGCAGACGAGATGATAACCGCCGGTTCCCTTTATGGCTAGGATACCGCCTTCATGGATCAGTGAGGAGGCCTGTCGCAGGGTTTCCCTGACGGGCTGCTGCCATCTGGTTTCTCCCCTGCGCTGCCAGAACAGGGGCGGGCCACATTCGGGACAGCTGATTTCTGCAAAACGATACCTTCTACTTGTCGGATCCGAGGCTTCTTCGCGGCATGAAGCGCAGGTCAAGCCGTTGATCGATTCCCGCGAGGAGGAGGCGTCATCATCTTCCAAAACGGGGGCGCAGACAATGCATTCGGTAAAGGGATAACCCGACCGCCTGCCATTCGGGTCTTTCAATTCCGTTCGGCAATCGGGGCACATATTGTCGCCGCCGGTTGCGTGACGCTCCCGCAGTGGGAGGGCAGCGGAATCCCGGACCATTCTGAAACCTGAGAGTTGCAAATATGGAAGACGTTCGCGGCCGATCAGGGTTACATGGGCCGATTTTTCAAGTGTGGAAAGCAGTCTGTCGATCAGTTGTTCAATCTCGAGCGTCCGCGCATTAAGCATCATGTAGATCATGCGACCATCGATTGCTCCTCTGCCCTGAAGTCCAAGCTCCCGGGCGATACCCTGCATCCATTCCGCCGGATAAGCGAAACCCTCAGCCATCTGTATCCGGACCATATGCGTTTCCGGTCCGCCTGTTCTTGAAATGCTCATGGATCAATCCCTTTGTCTTCCATTCTGTTCACTTCCTCACAGGTTTCAGGACACAACCGGATCCGACTTTCCGCAAGTGATGCGGTCGCATTGCCTTGTGATTCATCGCCGGTATGAAAATTTGAGACAGCATGTTTAATGTTCGGAAATGAAAATAATAAAAATATTTAACAAGTTGAGCATTTTCTGGTTGTCATGGGTTTTGGGGGCTTTCCGGCCACAGGGTGTTGCCTGCGGTCGTTGTGGTTGCCCCAACGTCTGCAAGAATCCCTGGTCTGATCTTTCACTTTGCTATAATGGTTAACTTCAGGTCATGAACCCTTCAGGATTACAGAACTTTCTTCGTCAGGCGAATAGTCGCGTTCGATTCAATTTCTTTTTACTCCTGAAATTACCTGCGGCATATTTCTGCGGGGTCAGGTTGAAGGAGGTGACGGAGCGGCATGCTGTGGCGACGGTACCTTACAGGTGGATATCCCAGAATCCTTTCCGTTCGATCTATTTCGCCTGTCAGGCCATGGCGGCGGAGCTCAGTACCGGGATTCTGGCGATGGCACACCTGGCCGGACGTCAGCCGCGGGTGTCGATGCTGGTGGTGCACCTCGAGGGAGATTTTGTCAAGAAGGGTACTGAGCGGATATCATTTACCTGTGAAGATGGAGAGGGTTTCCGGGCGGCCATCGACGAAGCTTCGAAGACGGGAGAGCCGGTCACATTTACTTCCCGGACGACCGGTCGCAACAGCCGTGGGGAGGTTGTCTCTTCCTTCAGGGTCACCTGGTCTTTCAAGGCGAAAGTCTGATGCTTTCCGTGATGAAGAATAAAACATGAGATGATGAAGATTGCATTCCATGGTGCGGCCCGCACCGTAACGGGCTCGAAGCATTTGCTTACATTGTCGGGCGGTCGGAGGATACTGCTTGATTGTGGTATGTTCCAGGGGATGGGAAAGCAGACGGACGCCATGAACCGGCACTGGGGTTTTGAACCCAGGGACATAGACCTCATGGTCCTTTCGCATGCGCATATCGATCACAGCGGTCTGATTCCGAAACTCGTGAAGGATGGCTTCAAGGGTAAGATCTATTGCACACCTGCGACCAGGGAACTGGCTTCTGTGCTGATGGAAGATTCCGCCGGGATCCAGGAGGATGATGTGAAATACATCAACAAGATCCGGGCTTCCCGCGGCCAGCCATTACTGGAGCCTCTTTACAAGGAAGAGGATGCGAAAAAAGCTGCTGAGCATTTCGAAGTGGTCGATTACGGAACCTGGTTTCGGATCGACGAGGGGGTGGAATTGATGTTCACTGATGCCGGGCATATCATCGGAAGCGCGGCGGTGCATCTTCGGATAGAAGAAGACGGAAAAATGCGTCAGTTGACCTTCTCCGGGGATGTGGGGCGTTTTCGGGACATCATCCTGAAATCTCCGGAGATCTTTCCCCAGGCGGATTATATCATTCTGGAGTCGACATACGGGAACAGCCTGCATGACCTGCATACACCCACCGTGGATCAGTTGCTGGAATGGATCGAAAAGACCTGCCTGAAGAAGCGGGGAAAGTTGATCATTCCCGCCTTCAGTGTCGGCAGAACGCAGGAGATACTCTATGCACTGAACCAGCTTGATCTGGAACGCAGATTACCGGAAGTGCCGTATTATGTAGACAGTCCCCTGAGCATCAAAGCCACGGAGATCGTCAAGCATTATCCGGAGTATTTCAATCCTACCATCCAGCGCGTGTTGCAGACGGACCATGATCCGTTTTCATTTCCCGGACTAACGTATATACAAACGGTAGAAGATTCAAAACTGCTTAATTTTCACCGGGATCCCTGTGTGATCATTTCGGCCAGCGGTATGGCCGATGCGGGACGGGTGAAGCATCATATCAATAATAATGTCGAAAACAGTCGCAACTCGATCCTGCTGACGGGGTATTGCGAACCTCATTCGTTGGGCGCACGATTGCAATCTGGCAAGAAGGAAGTCAGCATTTTCGGGGTTCCGCGTGAAGTGCATGCTGAGGTCGGCAGCATTCGTAGTATGAGTGCGCATGGCGACTATGAGGATCTAAGCCAATTTCTCTCTTGCCAGGATGCGCATGCTGTCCGGAAGATCTTTCTCGTCCATGGGGAGTATGATGTGCAGGAGGATTTCAAGGAGCGGCTCCTCAGAAAGGGGTATTCCGATATCGAGATACCGGAGATGCATTACGAGATCGGTCTCGGTTAGTCATCGCCGCTAGCCATAGCGTTCGACGTCGAATCCGCTGATGTCGATGCTTGTCGGGGTTCTGCTGACGAGTTCCTCCACGATCTTTCCGGTGGCAGCGGCCAGGGTGATGCCGATCATGGCATGTCCGCTCGCGACGACCAGGTTCTCATATTTCGAATGGCGACCGAGGTATGGGAGGCCGTCCGGACTGAGTGGCCTGTATCCGTGCCAAATCTTTTCCGGGCCGGGAAATGCCACGTCGAGTTTGGGGTAATAGGCTTTGGCACCTGCCATGATGGCCTGGGCCCGTTTCACCAGAGTGGGTGAATGGAGTCCGCTGATCTCCATCGTTCCGCCCATGCGCAAGGAGTCGCCAAAGGGAGTCATGGCCACGCGCTTATCCACGAGGATGGCCGGGTATTTCAGGTTCTTTTCGAGGTGATCAAAGGTCATGCTGTAACCTTTTCCGGGCTGCAGGATCATGTTGATGCCGAGCATCCCGGAGGTTTCGGGTGACCAGGATCCGGTGGCCATGACAACTTCATCTGCCTCGAACCTGCCATGGTCGGTAATCACGGCTTGTATTTTCTTGCCCTTGCGTTCAAAGCCGGTGATGTTCGTATTCAGTTGCATTTTTGCGCCCATGTCCTTCAGCGCATGGTGTAGTGATTGCATGAACTGACCGGGATGTATGTGGCAGTCAATAGGATAAAGCACTCCGCCCAGGGTGTTGACTTCCACGTCCGGTTCCATGTCCTGCACTTCTTTACCGGTCAGGATGCGGGTTTCGATGCCCAGGCCGGCGGCTTCTTCGGCCAGTTCCCGCTCATGCTGTTCGGTGGCGTGGCTTTGATAGAGCATGAAGCATCCGATCTCTTCCATGAGGAAGGGATGGGTGAGCTCCTGTTTGAGTTCGCTTTGCAGATGGCGACTGAGTTGCAGGATGGCGTGCAGGTGTGGGACATTTTGTTCCACGGTGTGTCGGTTGGACTGTTTCCAGAAGGTCAGTCCCCAGCGGATCAGATCGAGACTGAGTCTGGGTTTGATGTAGAAAGGCGAGGTGGAGCTGAGCATCCAGCGCAGTCCTTTTGCAATGATGCCGGGTGATGCGAGGGGCACGAAATGGCTGGGAGACACATATCCCGCGTTGCCGAAGGAGGTGCCGCCAGAGATGTCTCCCCGCTCGATGACGGTCACTTCATGACCCGCCTTCCGGGCGTAGTATGCACTGCACAATCCGATGACGCCGCCTCCGGCGATGATGACTTTTGACATGAATGGATCGTAAAGTTTCCGCTGGTTTTTTAATTTATTTTCGGATGCCTGTCGCTTTTTTGATGGCCTCCACTTCTTCCTCACGGTAAGGCGTACCGTCTTTTCTGAACACATCGTGGAACCAAAGTTTTGGTTCGGCACCGTCCGGCATCGGGGTATCCCATGCATAGATGGTGTTGCTCTTTCCGGCTACCAGTCCCCAGTTGATCGCACCTACTTTATTTTCGACGAAGATCGGCAAATGCGTCTGGAAGAGGCTGTTCCTTGTCCTGGCCATGTACTCGGAACAGATCACGGGTCTGTTGAGTTTTTTCAGTTGCCCGATCTCTTTTCTGAGGCTGTTTGCATCACCATAGTTGTGAAAAGTGATCACATCAGAAGCGGCGAGTTGAAAGGTGTTGAACTGCTCGTTGTTCGACCACGTCGCACAGGTGAGGGGTTGTTCGGGTCGGATCTCCCAGGCCCATTCGAACACTTTCCGGAGCAGCGGCATGGAGGTTTGTCCATAGCCGCTGTTGCCAGGTTCGTTGTAGAGATCCCACAGGAGGATCCTTTTGTCGCGACGGAAACTGCGCAGCACATCCTTTACATATTCCCTGAGGTAGGTCCATTGGGTACTATCGTCGTGTACTGATTTTACCGGACTTCTGACCCATCCGCTGTTGTGGATGCCCGGTTTGGGAGCGGGTTGTAAGCCGATATTTGCGTCCGGGTTCCAGCAGTCATCGAAGACGCTGAAGATGGTGGATATCCCCAGTCCCGACGCGATGTCGAGGTAGGTATTCATTCTTTTTTTGAATCCTTTCGGGTCGGCCTTCCAGGCGAGATCATGCAGATAGACGCGCATTGTGTTCATTCCGATCGCGGCCGCCCATCCGAGTTCGCGTTTGATGGTGGCGGGGTCGAAGGTTTCTGCCTGCCACATCTCCAGCTGGTTGATGGCGGTGCTGGGCAGGAAATTGGCACCGATGTGCAGTGGTTTATCGGCATACCATGCGTTCGCCTGTTCTGATGTCCATATCCTGCTATTCTTTGCTTGTGTGCTTCCGGTAACCGGGAGCAGGATACTGCAACATAGCATGATCCGGAGCGTCCATATCCTCATTTGTCCGTTCATTGTAGTTGTATGATAAAGGGTCAATAATTGATCTTCAGATCTTTGATTCGGGTGGGCAGCCAGACCTGCATTTCGGTTTTCCCGCGGTTGGCCCATGCATAATAGGGGATGGCTGTAACGGTCCGCAATTCTGTTTTTGCGGATATGCCATCGGGCGAAGCGACCAGTACGGGCGCAGTTCCGCGGAGTGCCATCACTTTTTCGTTTAGGATGCTATGAGGTACAGGTGAAAATTTGACATTCTCGGGAAGGATGATGTTCCATGCCGCGCTGTCGTTGTCAACGCCTTCTACACAGTACACCAGTGGTCCACGCTGCAGGGCCGTACGTCCTTTCGTTTGCTTGATTTCATCCCTGGCATATAAACGCTGTACAGGCATTTCGAACGTCCATGTCAGGCGATCTCCTTGCATCCATTTTCTTGACAGGCAGGCATAACCGTCACGCATAACCGAAGAGACTGGTTTTCCATTCACGAGGAAGACGGGCATCTTTGAAGCATTGGCGGTATTCATATGGTAGAGTCCGCCGGGCACGGCTTTTCCATTGAGCCACCCGGGGATGCGTATGCGGATGCCGAAGGAGTCGGGCTTGGCGGGGTCTACATGCAAAGTCATGGCACCATTCCATGGATAGGTAGTTTTCATTTGGATACCCACGTTGTTACCACGCATGTTTATCTGCGTTTCGCTTTGTACAAAAAGGTTCACATAGATCCCGTCATCATCGGAGGCGTAAAGGTAATTTCCCAGGGACGCTACGAGTCTGGCGATGTTTGAAGGGCAGCAGGCAGTACCGAACCATTCGCGGCGCTGGTGTTGGCCGCGTGATGCGAGCGGGTTGCCGTAAAAGAAACGGTCGCCACTCAGACTAAGTCCGTCGAGTGCGCCATTATAGAGGCTTCTTTCCAGCACGTCGATGTATTCTGTATTGCGCGTGAGGGCGTTCATGCGTTGGTTCCAGAAGACCATGCCGACGGAGGCGCAGGTCTCGCAGTAGGCCTGCTCATTGGGCAGGTCGTAATCGGTCGAGAAGCCTTCGTTGGATCCGGCGGATCCGATGCCTCCGGTGATATACATATTCCGGTAAACCACGTCCTCCCAGACCCTGCGCATCGCGTGCAGGTATCCAGTGTCACCGGTATGTGTGGCGACGTCAGCCGCACCGGTATATAGATACATGGCGCGTACAGCATGGCCTGTGATTTCACGTTGTTGCTTTACGGGTACGAGGTCCTGAGCATAGGCGGTATCTTTCCATTGGGACCAGGTGTAGCCGTCTGCGTGTCGGTGTCCGCGTTCTGCCAGCAGCCAGTCGGCCAGCGCGAGGTAACGTTTCTCTCCGGTTGTGCGATAGAGTTTCACCAGGGCGAGTTCCAATTCCTGGTGGCCGGTGACCCAGTGTCTTTTGCCGGGTCCAAAGATCCGGTCGAAATGGTCCGCCCACCGAACGGCCACGTCAAGTAGTTTCCTTTTTCCCGTGGCTTCATAGTAGGCGACAGCGGCTTCGATGAGATGCCCGTTATTGTAATCTTCGTGCATGCTCATGTCAGAATATCGCTTATCCGGCGACGTTAGTGTGTAGTAGGTGTTGAGATATCCGTCCGGTTGCTGTGCGGCCGCGATCTTATCGATCCATTCATCACATTTTTTCTCCAACGACGCGCTGGGATGTGTCTGCAGAGAATAGGCCATGGCTTCCAGCGCTTTGAAAACATCACTGTCATCATAGAAGATGCCTTCATGTTTTTCACCCTGATTCCGCGCCACCTTTTCGAAGTTGCGGATCCGGGCGGTCTTCACCTCTGTCTGATAGATGCAGGCGTCCAGGGTCTTGGTGGCTACCAGGTCGATCTTCGGTTTCCAGAAGGCGTCCGTTATGTTCACTTTGGAAAAACTCACCGGGCGGAGGACTCCAGTCTGCAGGCGGGCTGGCAGCGGGGCGTGCATCATGCCGAGCAGCAGGATGGCAAGGATTGATTGGCGGGTCATTTATTTCGTGTTGGCCGGCTGTTTGGACAGCGGTGGGTGAATGCCCGCTTCCGAAATTGCAGAGTCCATTCCATCGGATGCGGGCTTACATTCAAGATATGCAAAAAAACGGAAACCGGTTTCTTGGTTTGTAGTCCTTCGTCGCGGCCCCCGCCGGGATACGGATGTACTTACCTCCTATTCGGACGATGTTGGATAAGCCTCGTTCCGATGCATTCGCAGATGGATACCAGTCTGAGAACGAGTCATGTTTTGACTCAGACTTCAGCTACCCTGAACGGCTTGATCTGTAAGTCCTTCCAGACACCGTTTTGGATATAAGGCTCTTCGGCCATCCATTTTTTCAGTCCCTCTTCGGACTCGAATTGAAGGATCATCACGCTGCCTCGCATGGTACCTTGATCATCCAGGATGGCCCCGCCTGTGATGAAGGCACCTTCTTCTTTTAGTCTGCGTGCGCCTGCGAGATGTGCTGGTCTGTGCTCCATCCTTCGGTCAACGGCTTCTGTATCCCGACCGTCTTGTGCGATGATGACGTATTGTTTCATGATGTTTGGTTGATGGCTAATAAGAATTTCTGTCCAGTTTCTATCGGGCATGCCCGCGGGGATTGCTATTGTCTGCCGCGGGGGCTTCGGACAATAGAGATTTTGTATGGGTTTTTGCGAGTTGAATTGATCTCCCGGAAGTGGATACGTCTGTTGTGTGAATGTCAAATCACCTGGAATCCACCATGGTAGGGGTCGTCATCGGGATCCACGGAGATCGTATTGTAGCCGTAGATCCTGGCCCATCCTTCTATGGATGGTCGGATGGCAGGGCGTCCATTGAGGGTGAGTTCTTCCTCGATCTGTCCGGTGAAGGTGCTTCCGATGATGCTTTCATGGACAAATGCCTCACCGGCTTTCAGTCTCCCTCTGGCATGCCATTGCGCCATTCTGGCGCTGGTGCCTGTCCCGCAGGGAGACCTGTCGATGGCCTTATCGCCGTAAAAAACGGCGTTTCTGGCCGTGGATGCCGGGTTCATGACGGGGCCGGTCCATAGGATATGCGAGCAGCCACGTATGCTTTCGTTTTGCGGATGGACGAATGTATGGTGATCGTTGATCAATTGTCGGAGTTCCCGCGCCATGCTGATGAGCTGATCTGCCGGAAAATGGTCTAGTCCCGGGAAATTTTCCTGTGGATCCACGATGGCGTAGAAATTTCCTCCATACGCAACATCGATCCTTAGCATCCCCAATGTTGGGCTGTCGACTTCCAGATCTCTTGCTGCCAGGAATGATGGTACGTTGGTGAGTTTTACGGAACGGACCCTTTCATTCTCTTGTGTGTAAGTGATCTCCACTAGTCCGGCTGGGGCTTCCATGCGAATGCGTCCGGGCGTTTTGGGGGTGATGAGTCCTTTTTCCACAGCGATGGTGATCGTGCCGATGGTTCCGTGTCCGCACATAGGCAGGCATCCGCTCGTTTCGATGAATAGCACGGCGACATCGTTTTCCGGATCATGTGGGGGATAGAGTATGCTTCCGCTCATCATGTCATGTCCCCGCGGTTCGAACATCAGGCTTTTTCGGATCCAGTCGAACGACTGCATGAAGTGTAGTCTTTTTTCGCTCATGTTCCTGCCTTCCAGGGCTGGTCCGCCTGCAGCTACCACCCGCACCGGGTTGCCGCAGGTATGTGCATCTATGCAGTGGAAGATATGTCCGGTCAGCGGCTGCATGGATTCCTGAGCTTTGTATGATATGGGGTAAGTAGTCATGATGTTGAAATGATTGCTTTCAGGATTAAATGTCCGATGAACGTGTGAGGTTTCAAAATTGGGATTCCCAACCCTCCAAGGGTCGGGTAACCCTCC
>JAJTFQ010000217.1:2908-6634 GCA_021299955.1 Chitinophagaceae bacterium | reverse complement strand
AAATCGTCAGAAGCAGGGTGTTGAATTTCCGTACAACGAAGAAAGCCTGCGTATGCATCACCTGGCGGACGGCGCGAACTATATTCAATTGACCGGGAAGGAGTATCTGGATATTTTCCCGGTGTGGGACTGGCAAAAGATCCCGGGTACCACCAACGTACAGCGGGATGAACTGATGCACTGGCGGGAGATCCCCAAGACACCAAAAACATCTTTTGCGGGTGCTGTCGGCGATGGCACATACGGAGCAGTATCCATGCAGTTCAAAAGCCAGCATGATCCCCTCGAAGCCCGTAAATCCTGGTTCTTTTTTCGGGATGGGTATCTGTGTCTCGGAGCTGGGATCAGGAGTGGCGAAGGACTGACGGTGGCGACTACGGTGAATCAATGTCTGTTAGAAGGTAAAGTCAACATCGGATCCGACTCACGGTCACGCATAGCCGAAAATAATTTTTCATCGGTTGATGAAGTAGAGTGGATCCATCACAACAAGGTGTTTTATCTCTTCCCCGATAAGCCGACGCTAAATTTATATCAGGGTGCAGCAGAAGGAAGCTGGCGGGATATTACCCATCAGGACTGGGCAACGGAGGCGACAGTATCCAGGGATGTGTTCAAACTTTGGTTTGAAGAAAAATCTCCGAAGGATGGCAGATACTCGTATATCGTGCTGCCTGTAATGGAAGCGGATAAACAACCTGCCAAAGCGCCGACTTCGTCGATCGTGATCCTGAAAAACGAGGCTTCACTTCAGGCGGCGATGGATGCAGCCATTGGCGTGGGACAGGCGGTGTTTCATGAGAAAGGTACACTTTCAATCTCTTCACTGACCCTGGAAGCCGACAAGCCCTGTATGGTGATGTGGCGGTTGTCAGCAAATGGAATGGTCGAATCTTTATTTGTTTCCGATCCTTATCGTAAAGCGGAGAGCATAGATATCAAAGTAAACGGGCGGACGATAAGTATTAAAATGCCGGTGGGTGATAAGGCGGGCAGTAGTGTGTTGGTAGATCGACCGCTAAGCCGCTGAGTAAACAGCAAAGTAAAAACAAAAGGCCGCGAAGCAAATGCTCCGCGGCCTTGTCATTTTAAGGGTCTATGCATTTTACTTCACGTCCCAGAACAACTTGGTGGTCAGGTTGTCCTTCGCGCTCACGGCGCTGTAGTTCTCCTTGTTGTAGATCTGCTCTACAGAAGGATAAACCCAGCGAACTGGCGGGCGGGTCTGCTGAACGGAGTTGTCGGTCCAGAAGTTCATCGCGGGATCCATACGGCGGTTCTCAGCCCAGAGTTCCAGCGGCTACTCAGGTTGCGGAAGCCAACGTACTGGTCGATGGAAGCAGCGATGGCCCTTTCATAGGCCGTCTTAGCGGCGGCATTGTTGCCAGCCTTAAGGTAGGCCTCGGCAGCCAGCAGCTGTACTTCGGCGGCGTTCATCAGAACGCCGGGGAAGAACTGGTTGCGGCTGAGCGTCGTACGGTTGTACATGGCGATCTTACCACCACTGATCAGTTGAGCAGTGACCGTAGCATCCCCAAGTGGATCTACACCATCATAGGTGGTTCCAGCCGTCAGGCCGGGCTCGAAGATGTAACGGAGACGGGGATCGCTGTTGGCCTTCATGTGGTCGATCATACGCTTGCTCGCCATGTTGCCGTTCCAGTCTTCCAGACCCGTGCGGAAACCGCCGGAGTTGATGCCGGTGCTCAGGTCGAGGACGGTCACCTGAACGTTCTCGCTGTTCTGAGAGATCACCGGATACTGGGTGGGATTCGACAGGATGGAGGCGATCTCCGAAGTAGCCCGGGCACTGAAGGCCGGAGCATCGGATACACGGGTCAAGATACGCAGGCGGAGTGAGTTCGCATACCTGCGCCATTTCATGATATCACCCTTGTTGATGATGTCTTGATTCCGGAAACCTACCAGGATACCGGGGTTCACCGTGATGGTGGAGAGTTCATCAGCCATGGCCTTGAGCTCGTCGAGCATCGTGGTGTAGATCTTGTCTGCAGCATCATAAGCTGGCAGAGATGCCATATAGTCGCCACCATTGGCGCTCAGCATACCGGCCTTGCTCCAGGGGATGTCGCCATGCAGGTCAACGTTCTTCTGCGTCATATCGAAGAAATAGATCTTCGCTGTCAGCATGAAGATGCGGTAGTTTGCCTGATCATCGGCAGGCAGTGCCTTGTGGATCTTCTCCAGTTCGCGATACTGGGCTACATAGTTGTAGAAGTTATTCCAGCGATCGGAGATGGCAGCTGCACCCGGAACATATTGTCCGGCATAGTTCGACCAGCCTACGGCCTGGTTGAAATACTGCAGCGTGGTGCGCAGGATGACAAAGTAATTCCAGTAGGAAGGAAGCACGCCCTGCATGCTGGTGTTCAGCGCGCCGGCATATTGCTTCTCTACGGTGGACCTGGACAGCGAGGCGGGGTTAGGATATGCGGCGGAGAAATCCTCCTTTGTGCAGGATGCACCCATCACCACTGCCGCCAACGCGAGTATGTGAATTTTCTTTTTCATGTTCACTCTAGTTTGATGTGAGATTCGTGATCAGAACTTAGCCCGCAGCATCACGCCGAACTGGCGGGAAGACGGGTTGGTACCGATGTTGTTGACAGTCTGATACCAGCGGGAACCTGCGGTGGTCTGCTCCGGATCGATGTGCTTGAGCGTACGATACAGGAAGAACAGGTTGCGGCCATAGACGGCAAGCTGCAGGCTGGTGGCCTTGATCTTGCTGGCGATGGAAGCGGGGATCTTGTAAGACAGCGTCACTTCACGCATCTTGACATAGGAGTTCTCGTTGATGTACAGGTCGTAACGGGTGTTCGGGCTGTACTGAGGACCACCCCAGTTGTAGACCGTCCAGAAATAGTAGGCCTGAGAAATGATGTTGGTATTCTTGGAACCATCAGCGAGGACACCATCGATCAGCATACCATCGTTGTAAACGGGTTCACCGTTCGGGCCGGCAGAACCGGTCGTCGGGATACCACGCTTCGTAACGGGGTCATAGTAGTAACGGAGACCACCGCTGGCGGCATCCATGAACTGAGTGGCTTCTTCGAGCAGACCACGACCCATCATCCAGTAAACACCGGTCGGCATAACATGACCTCCGATGCGGAAGTCAACCATGGCGTCCAGGGTGAAGCCCTTGTAGGTAACGGTGTTCGTCCAGCCACCCACGACCTTCGGCATGGCATTGCCCATCTTCTCGAGCTTGTTGGCGTCCACACGATAAAGACCATTGGGGTCAACGATTTTCTCTCCCTTGGCGTTTGTGAGGATCGGGTGACCATACAGATCGCCCATCGGCTGACCTACTACAGACTTCAGTACGGCGGCGTTACCATCGTAATCAGCATGCAGGTATTCGGTCAGACCACTCTGAAGCTTCTCAACCTTGTTCCAGTTCTTGGCGATGTTCAGGCCGGTTTCCCAGGTGATCTGCTTATTTGAAACGACCGTACCGAAGATGGCCGCTTCCAGGCCGGAGTTGCGCAGGGTACCGATATTGGTCAGGATGGCTGAAGCACCGGAGCTGGACGGAATGGTCTGGCCCAGGATCTGGTCGCGTACCTGTGCGTTGTAATAAGAGGCTTCGAAAGTGATGCGGTTGTTCAGCATCTTGGCTTCGACACCCAGTTCGATCTCATGCTTCTGCTCAGGACGGATACCGTCGTTGCCGAAGCTGCCTGGGATCGTGGAAAC
>JAJTFQ010000217.1:0-2889 GCA_021299955.1 Chitinophagaceae bacterium | reverse complement strand
CAGTACCGGCTGTGTGCCGCCCTGGTTGCCGAGGGTACCCTGGTTGTAGGCTACGTTGGCACGGTACATGTCGGGGTAGTTACCCACGATGCCCCATGAGGCGCGGAACTTACCATAGTTCAGGAACTCCGGCATGTCCAGGGCATCCGTGAAGATGAAGCTGGCGTTGACCGAAGGATAGATGAACGCGTTGTTGTCCGGGTTCATCGTGGAGGTACGGTCACGGCGGACAGTACCTTCCACGTACAGATAATCCTTGTAGTTGAAGTTGGTCGTGGCGAGGACGGCGTCCTTCACCAGTTCCTGACGGCTCGATCCGCTGTTGGCGACATTCACCGAAGCGGCGATATCGAACAGATTCTCCGTGCTCAGACCACCATTGGTGCTGCGGCTGGTGTTGAATGCGCGGTCACGGGAAGCCGTGTAACCACCCATCAGGTTCCAGGTCAGATCCTTGGTGAGCTCCTTGGAATAGGTCAACAGCACGTCGGTGTAGAGAATGGAATAGTAGCCGGAGGACATGCTGAAACCACCAGAGTTACCGAAGGCCAGCGGACGCTCGGTATAGCTGCGGCCTTCGGTCTGACCGGTGGTGTAGTCGGTAGACAGACGGGTACGAAGCTTGAGGCTGTTGGTGATATCCCAGTTGTTGGTGATGCTGGCGATGAGGCGGTTCTCACGCTCAGTGCTCAGGTTCTTCATGACACGCCACATGTAATCGGCGATATCACCTTTGAAACCACCATAGCTGCCGTTGATGTTTTCCTTCGGCGTGATGGTCTGACCGGTTCCGGTCACAAAACGATAACCCTTGCTCGTCTGATACTTATTGACATACCAGGCACCGTTATCAAAGCGACCGATCATACCGGTGAAGTTGTTGGTCATCCGGTCGATGGAATACGGACGGTTGTTGGTCTGCTGGTTGACGAAATTCACCAGCAGGTCTGTGGAGAACTTGCGGCTTACCTTGAAATTTACGTTCAGGTTGGCCACGTTCTTCACGTTCTTGGAGTTCAAACTCATCATTTGGTTGTCCTGACGGCTCAGCGAGAAGCGAAGGTTGGAACGATCGCTGCTGTTGGTCACGGCCACGTTGATGTTGGAGTTGGCGCCCTGCTGATAGAGAGCCGCATATGCGTCCTCCTGAGACTGATAGGGACGAACAACACCATCCCAGCCGGCGATGGGCTTACCATCGAAGCGGGGACCATAGTTAATGGAGGCGTTGGGGAGGGCGCGGGTTTCTTTCACACCGTCACCATCGAGGTCGGCCATGATGAAACCATCCTTATCCTGACCCAGGTTGGCCACGTGCACGGGCACCATGCCATAACCACGCACATTCTGATAGCGGGGCAGATAAGCAATGTTTTCTACGCCATAGGTGGCATTGACGTCAACGCCAAGGCCCTTGCGGGTACCCTTACCTGTCTTGGTGGTGATCAGTACCACACCATTCACAGCTTCAGAACCGTACAGTGCGGCAGCGGATGCTCCCTTCAGGATGGAAATGTTGTCGATGTCCTCCGTTTGGATGTCCAGCAGACCATTACCACGGACGCGCTGGTCGCCCCAGTAGTTGTCGTTGCTTACTTCCTGGTTACGGATGGGCACACCGTCGAGTACGATCAGCGGCTGGTTCTTACCCGTGACCGAGTTGATGCCGCGGATGTTGATGTTCACCGCAGAAGTGGCACCACCAGGCGTTGCCGCGATGCGCACACCAGGTGCCTTACCATACAATGCCGTGGCAAAGTTCGGCGTACCTGCATCCGTCAGCTGAGTAGCGGAGATGGTGCTCACCGCATAACCCAGGGCCTTCTGCTTACGACCGATACCCAGGGAGGTGACAACCACCTCATCCAGGTTGTTCGATCCCTGCTCCAGCGTGATGTTCAGATCAGCACGACTGGCGGGGATCGTTTGAGAGACATAACCTACGAACGATACGACCAGACTCGCATTGGATGCCACGGTCATCTTGAAATTACCGTTCTCGTCGGTCAAAACACTGTTCCGGGTGCCCTTTTCGGCCACGCTGGCACCTGCCAGACCCGTTCCTGATGCATCGCGGATGACACCCGCGACCGTCTTCCTGGCCTGTGCAAACAGCGTTGCGCTGCCGAACACCAGGCTGAGGAAGAGGAAAAGCAAACCTGCTCTTTTTCTCATGTTGATGCTTGTTTTGGTTTAAAGAATTGTGCTGCATCATCCAAGCGGATAATGTCAGACATGTTAATGAGTTGATTAAATATGCCCAACGGCTAAACCTTTGTTTGTTTTCTGTGATTATCTTAGAACTGCATAAAGCACCACAAGATACCATTTAAGACCTCTATGATAATGCGATTGCTGCATATCAGGCCCCTAAGTTGTAAACATTTTCATGTTTGGATTGTATTTACGCTCCTCATAGCCGGGCCTGTTTCAACTCTGAGATCGCAAGTTTCAACAAAAGCCGGCCGAAACCCGCGACTCACCGCCATGCAGTTTTGTGGGGGGTGCCATCAGTTTCCTGAACCGGGCATGCTGGATCGCGAAACCTGGGCCAGCCGGGTGCTGCCCGCCATGGGATGGCGTCTGGGGTTACAAGGTTCAGACAACAACCCCTTCGCCGATCTCGACCCGCAGGAAAAGGCACGGGTGGAAGCCCTTGGGATCTACCCGCACAAACCGCTTGTCACCCAACAAGAATGGAATGATATCGTCTCCTACTTCTCAGGGGCCGCCCCTCAGCAGCTCCGCCAACCCGTTATCGGCCCGGAACAAACCCTCGACAAGGAGCAATTTCAAGCCCTCCCACTGAAGATTTCAGCGCAGTCCGTTCCGGCCATCTCCATGATGGCCTTCGACACATTACGACATCAGATCTATGTCGGGGATGCC
>JAJTFQ010000216.1 GCA_021299955.1 Chitinophagaceae bacterium | reverse complement strand
GCTGGTGCAGAATCCTTCTTATCCCGGTACCTGATTTGATGCATTGTCCGGCCGGTGGCGATGATTCGCGCCGGCCGGACATTCATCCTTGAAAATCTTTCATATGGCAGTTTTCCAGGGGCTTATCGCAGCTCCATTCACTCCGATGCATTCGGATGGTTCCCTGCATCTCGAACTCATCCCCCGATATCATCAGTTCCTGAAGCGTAATGGTGTTCGCGGTGCCTTCATCTGTGGATCCACGGGCGAGGGTGTGAGTCTGTCCGTTCACGAAAAGCGGCAGGTCATCGATGCCTGGGGCGCTGCTGCGGCAGACGACCCCGATTTTGCGGTGATGCCATTGGTGGGCGGTACATCCCTGACCGAATGCCGGGACCTGGCGCGGCATGCCCGGGACGCGGGCATGGATGCCATTTCCTTCACGGCGCCTTATTATTTCAGGCCGGCCGATGCGCGTGCATTGGCAGACTGCTGCATGGAAGTTGGCTCCGCTGTGCCGGAGATGCCCTTCTATTACTATCATATTCCGGTGCTCACCGGGGTGGGTACACCCATGATCGATCTCCTGCAGGCCATACATGGAAGGATGCCATCTTTTGCGGGGATAAAATACACCCACGAGGATTTTATGGATTATCTTTCCTGTATTCATTTTGAGCGGGGACGCTACAACATGCTGTGGGGCCGGGATGAGAACATGCTGCCTGCCCTTTCGCTCGGCGCGCCCGGAGCCGTGGGCAGCACCTACAACTACGCAGCGCCGT
Source organism: Chitinophagaceae bacterium (assembly GCA_021299955.1). Lineage (GTDB taxonomy): Bacteria > Bacteroidota > Bacteroidia > Chitinophagales > Chitinophagaceae > Pollutibacter. The sequence continues at coordinate 3,710 of JAJTFQ010000216.1, read as the reverse complement.
TGTACCTCGACCTGATGTCTGCGCATGCCTCCGGAGATCTTGCTTCGGCAAGGCAACTCCAGCAGCAGTCGATCGACATGATCCGCCTGCTCGGGAAGTATGGAGGCATCGCCACCGGCAAGGCCTTTATGCGTCTGGTGGGCATGGATTGTGGAGGCTTCAGGCTACCGGTCAGGAACATGTCCGACGCTCAATATGAATCCTTCGTACGGGATACCGAGATCGTTGGTTTCCGATCTTTCTGCTCACGCCCGGTATCCGTCACGGACAGGGTCGGGGCCTGAGCCGGGCCAGCCTTCGAAGAATCCATGCACGGAGCTTTTCATACTAACGGTCATGCATAAACGAAGTTTGCCATGAGGTCATCGAAGTACTATCCCTGGATCGCCGTAGGGCTTCTATGGGGTGTCGCGCTCCTGAATTATATGGACCGGCAGATGATCGCCACCATGCGACCTGCGATGCAGGCGGATATCGAGGACCTGCGTCAGGCGGCGAATTTCGGGCGGCTCATGGCCGTTTTCATGTGGATATATGGCGCGATGAGTGTTTTTTCCGGAATGGTGGCGGATCGGGTGAACCGGAAGTGGCTGATCGTCGGTAGTTTGTTTGTGTGGTCGGCCGTCACCTTTGCCATGGGCTATGCGCGCAGTTTCGACCAGTTGTATTTGCTCCGTGCCATCATGGCGGGTCGACGATCTCGAGCATGTACAGCTGGAAACAGACTTTTATTTTCTTCGGATTCGTGGGCATGGCCTATGCCGTGCTGCTGATATTTTTCCTCAGGGACGCCCGTCGGCCTGTCGTAACGGAGGAAAAGCCCGGCGTACCGGTTGCCGGTGTTTTCGACGGACTGATCTCTCTGCTGAAATCTCCTCCTTTCTGGATCATCGTCATCTACTTCGCGGTGCCGAGTCTTCCGGGTTGGGCCATCAAGAACTGGGCGCCCACCCTGATCTCCGAAAATCTGGGCATTGATATGTCGCGTGCCGGTCCGATCGCTACCATCTCGATCTCTGTTTCCTCCCTGCTGGGCGTACTCTGCGGCGGGATGCTGTCGGATCGGTGGGTGCAAAAAAATATTCGCGGCAGGGTGTACACCGGCGCGATCGGCCTCTCCCTGACCGTACCGGCCATGTTGTTGATGGGTTTTGGCACTGAGCTGCCGCATATCCTCACCGCGGCCTTTCTGTTCGGCTTCGGATTCGGGATGTTCGATACCAACAATATGCCGATCCTATGCCAGTTCGTGCGACCGGACGCAAGGGCTACCGCCTATGGATTCCTGAATACAGCGGGCATCTTTACCGGGGCATTGATCACGGATTACCTCGGGAAGTCAACGGATGCCGGTAACCTTGGGCGCGACTTCGCCTGGCTGGGTGTGTTTGTGATCCTGGCCGTTGTTCTTCAACTGCTCTTCCTGCGACCGAAACCAGCACAATCTAACGTCAACGTATAACCGAAAATATATGCGTCGGAACGATCAATCAACCATTCGACTTTTGCTGAGTGCAGCCATGTTGTTTCTGACCGTGCATACAGCCCATGCCCTCGGATCGTCTGTATCCGCCGGGGATTCAGATCTCATCGTCCGTCAGGTGCCGATCACGGTACCGCTGTTGCAGGGTGTTTCTTCCGGGCCGGTGCATCGGACGGACATCCGTTTGAATGCAGCTGCCGGTGGTCGCAGGCTCTCCGTGGTGGACCTTTCGCTGGGTGACGATGCCGGTGCGGCTCGACTGGCGCGGGTTGAATTGTGGATGGGTGATTCGGCCACTGTTGACAAGGCGCGCCTGATCGGTTCAGTGGATCGGCCTGCCAAGCGGGTCAGTTTCTCCCCAAACGTCGACCTCAAGCCGGGGACAACCCACTGCTGGGTGGTGCTGAAACCATCTGAAGCTGCGGCGACCGGAGACAGGGTAACCTTTTCGCTGGAGCGTATGCAGTTCCACCTGGTGCGGGACGGCGGGACAGGACGGCGCGCGGAAAATTTCAAGTATCCCGACACGCAACGAGCATTATTTGTCGGAACGGCCGTTCGTCGTGCCGGCGATGATGGGGTGCACACATACCGCATCCCCGGCATTGTGGAGACCGACAAAGGTACTCTGCTCGCCGTTTATGATATTAGGTATCTTAACACCCGCGACCTTCCCGGTCATGTCGATGTCGGGTTGAATCGCAGCACCGACGGGGGCCGCAGCTGGTCGCCCATGCGCGTCATCATGGATATGGGGGCGCCTCATGAAAATAACGGTGTTGGTGATCCGACCATCCTCTTCGATCCGGCCACTAAAAGAATCATCGTTGCGGCTTTGTGGAGTAAGGGCAACCGATCCATCGCAGGATCCAAACCCGGTCTGTCACCGGATACCACCGGGCAGTTCGTGCTGGCACATAGTGACGACGACGGACTTACCTGGTCTCCTACCTACACCATCACCCCTCAGGTCAAAGAACCCCGCTGGCATTTGTTCTTCCAGGGTCCCGGAAATGGCATCGCCATGCAGGATGGCCGGCTGGTTTTCCCGGCGCAGTACTGGGACGAACAACGCATGCCTTATTCTACGATCATCTGGAGCGATGACCACGGCGCCAGCTGGAAGGGCCGCCTCCTGGGACCGAAGTCGAATACCACGGAAAGTCAGGTGGTGGAAACGACGCCGGGCACGCTCATGCTCAACATGCGCGACAACCGGGGGAAATTCCGCAGTGTGTCGACCACCACCGATATGGGTAAGACATGGAACACCCATCCCACGTCCTACAGCGCCCTGCCGGACCCGGTCTGCATGGGCAGTCTGATCAAGGCGAAGGTCAGGGTGAAGGGTGTACTTCGTGATGTACTCTTCTTCAGCAATCCCAATACCTCTGCCGGCCGGCATCATATCACCATCCAGGCATCCCTGGACTTGGGCGAGACTTGGCAGCCGGTACATAAACTGCTGGTTGACGAACGTGAGTGTTTCGGATATTCGTCACTGGTGACGGTGGGTACGGACCGTATCGGCATTCTTTACGAGGGCATCCGAGATCTTTATTTTGTAACCTATCCCGTGGACAGCATCATCAAGTAACCGTCATGACGTATTCATTGGAAGAGCTGAACAGGCTTCGAGATTTCTATCGCCGGCAGTTGTTGTCGGACACCATACCTTTCTGGTTTCCCCGTTCTTTCGATCACGAGTACGGCGGATTTCTGCTGATGCGGGATGCCGATGGCAGCCTGATCGATGACGATAAGGGTGTCTGGATCCAGGCGAGGGCTGTTTGGATGCTCTCCACGCTCTATAACACGGTGGAACAGCGCGCTGAATGGCTGGAGGGTGCCCGGCTGGGGATGGAATTCCTGGACAGGCACTGTTTCGATACCGATGGCCGGATGTTCTTTCACATGACCAGGGATGGTCGTCCGATCCGCAAGCGCCGTTATTATTTTTCAGAAACTTTCTATGTCATTGCTGCCGCGGCCTGGTCGAAGGCGACGGGAGATATGACTGCACGTGATCGTGCCATTGCGGTCTTCGAGCGTTGTGTGGAGTATGCCACGGTACCGGGATTGCTGGAGCCCAAGTTCACTGAAACTCGTCCGGCCAAGGGTATCGGCGTACCGATGATCATGATGAACACGGCGCAGGAACTGCGTGCGAATACCGGATATGATCGTTGCGATGCCCTGATCGACACCTGGATCACCGAGATCGAGC
>JAJTFQ010000215.1 GCA_021299955.1 Chitinophagaceae bacterium | reverse complement strand
AACGGGGGTGCCCATCCTGCTCAACACTTCCTTCAACGAGAATGAACCCATCGTCAACACCCCCGAAGAGGCGCTTGACTGCTACCTCCGGACGCAGATGGACATGCTGGTCATGGAGAACTGCATCGTGCAGCGGGATGCCTGACGAACGAAAATGAAGATATCCATTATTACAGCCACTTTTCAGTCGGCCCGTACCCTGGGAGATACCATCGACTCCGTCCGACGCCAGACCTGGCCCGAGATCGAGCACATCATTGTGGACGGGGGGTCGTCTGACGACACACTCGGGATCGTAGCGGCACATACCCAGCTGGTGAAGGTGGTCAGTGAACCTGACCGTGGGATCTACGATGCCATGAACAAAGGCATCGGCCTGGCGGACGGTGAGATCGTCGGGATCCTGAATTCGGATGATTTCTATGCTGATGAGCGGGTGATCGCCGATATCGCGGTCTGCTTCGAAGATCCTCAGGTGGATGCGGTATACGGCGATCTGGATTATGTCCATCCCGATGAAGTGAACCGCGTAACGCGACGCTGGAAAGCGGGGCGCTACCAGCCGGGGGGCTTCCGCTGGGGATGGATGCCTCCACACCCGACATTTTTTGTCCGCCGCAGGCTCTATGAGCAGTTCGGAGGCTTCAACCTGGATATGGGTACCTGCGGTGATTACGAACTGATGCTGCGGATGGTGCACCGTCACGGAGCCCGTCTGGCCTACCTGCCCCGAACCCTTGTCAGGATGCGGGCCGGTGGTGCGAGCAACGCCACGCTCATGGCCCGGCTGAAAGCGAATCGAAATGACCGGCTGGCGTGGACCGTCAACGGGTTGAAGCCGTTCTGGTTCACGCTTTGGTTGAAACCACTGAGGAAGATCGGACAGTTCCTTCCGGGGATCTGACATTTTTTACAGCGGATTCCTGCACTTCCGAACTTTAGATTTCCTTTGTGCCGCATATGCGGATACTTTGAGGCATATATATGGCGTTATACCCTGAATGACGCCTGGATAACTGTTGAATCAACACTGAAAAATACACTGAAGTCACATGGGTAAAGTCGCTCTCATCACAGGCATCACCGGACAGGATGGTGCCTATCTCGCCGAATTGCTGCTGCAGAAAGGGTACACCGTGCATGGCATCAAGCGGAGAAGTTCTCTCTTCAATACCGACCGGATCGATCATCTGTACCAGGACCCGCATGAAAAGCAGATCCGTCTGCACCTGCATTACGGAGACCTGACCGACAGTACCAATCTGATCCGCATCATTCAGGAGACGCAGCCCGACGAGATCTATAATCTCGCGGCGATGAGTCATGTGCATGTAAGTTTCGAAACCCCGGAATACACAGCCAATGCCGACGGCATCGGCACGCTTCGGATCCTGGAGGCCGTCCGCCTGCTGGGACTGACACAGAAGACCCGCGTCTATCAGGCGTCCACCTCCGAGCTTTACGGGCTTGTGCAGGCCGTTCCACAGAGCGAAACCACGCCTTTCTATCCTCGTTCTCCTTACGCCGTCGCCAAGCTCTATGCCTACTGGATCACGGTGAACTATCGGGAGGCCTATGGCATGTATGCGGTCAATGGCATCCTTTTCAATCATGAATCACCCCTGCGCGGCGAGACCTTTGTCACCCGGAAGATCACCCGCGGCGCCGCTAAGATCGCCCTGGGACTGCACAATCTGAATGCCCGCCGCGACTGGGGACATGCCAAAGACTATGTCGAGGGCATGTGGCGCATCCTGCAGCAAGATCAGCCTGAAGATTATGTCCTCGCGACAGGTGTAACCACCCCCGTGCGCGATTTCGTAAGGATGGCCTTCGGCGAACTGGGCATCGAGCTGGAATTCAGAGGCGAACAGGAAGCTGAAGTGGGAGTCGTCAAGTCCTGCAGCCACCCCGATTATGTACTACCGATCGGTAAGGAGGTTGTGGCGGTGGATCCCAGATACTATCGCCCGACGGAGGTGGACCTGCTCATCGGTGACCCCACCAAGGCACATGAGAAGCTCGGATGGAAGCCTGTCTTCGATCTTCCCATGCTGGTCGCAGATATGATGCGTTCTGATGTCGACCATTTCAAGCGGGAGAAACTCCTGCTGAGCTCCGGATTTTCCGTTAAGAATCAATACGAATAAGAAACATCGCCCATAGCATCCCTCATGGAAAAACACAGCAGGATTTACATCGCCGGGCATCGCGGGATGGTGGGTTCCGCCTTGCTGAGGAGGCTGCAGCAGGCAGGTCATGATCAGTTCATCCTGCGGACTTCCAGGGAGCTAGATCTGCGTGACCAGGCCGCCGTTGCTGCGTTCTTCGAACAAGAAAAGCCGGAATACGTATTCCTGGCCGCAGCCAAGGTCGGGGGCATCCTCGCCAACAATACCTATCGGGGCGAGTTCCTTTACGATAACCTGATGATCCAGAACAACATCATTCATTCATCCTGGCAGGCCGGGGTGAAGAAACTGATGTTCCTCGGTTCATCGTGCATCTATCCGAAAATGGCGCCTCAGCCTCTGCGTGAGGATTACCTCCTTACCGGTCCGCTCGAGCCCACCAATGAGCCCTATGCCATCGCCAAGATCGCAGGGATCAAGCTCTGCGACGCTTACCGCGCTCAGTACGGCTGCAATTTCGTTTCGGTCATGCCGACGAATCTTTATGGTCCCAATGACAATTACGACCTCAATAACTCCCATGTACTGCCGGCGCTGATCCGGAAATTTCATGAAGCCAGGATCACGGGCGCACCCACGGTCACCCTCTGGGGCACCGGTAAGCCGCGCCGCGAGTTTTTGCATGTGGATGATCTGGCGGACGCCTGCGTGTTTCTTATGCATTCCTATCATGAAGACGGACTGGTGAACATCGGTACCGGAGAGGATATTGAGATCGGAGCCCTCGCGGTGATGGTGAGCCGCATCGTCGGATATGAAGGCGAGATCGTGCATGATCTGAGCAAACCGGACGGCACACCGAGGAAGCTGATGGACGTCTCCAAGTTGCATGGACTGGGATGGAAACACGCCATTGATCTAGAATCTGGCATAAAAAGTGTGTACGAGGAGTATAAGGCACGCTAAAATCAGCCGCGATTCGGTATTTTTGTAACTGAACGCACCATGAAATAGGCACCGCCAACCTCCGAACCGGATGTTCTCATTCTTTAAAAAGAAGAAGCCACAGGATAAATTTCCGTTCCACCGACTGGAAACGGACATGCATTCCCATATCCTGCCCGGTCTTGACGACGGTTCCCCGGATCCTGAAACATCGATGATCCTGATCAAAGGATTGCAGGAACTCGGCTACAAGCGCTTCATAGCCACTCCTCACGTAATGGAGGATCTTTTCCGCAACAACAAGCGGACCATCCAGCATGCCTACGACAATCTCCAGGACTATATCCAGGAGCACAATGAAGAAGTAAACATCCGCTACGCTGCAGAGTATCTGCTGGACGGGAATGTGGACGTTATGCTTGCCAAGAAGGTACCCATGCTGACCCTCAAGGACAAACTGGTCCTAGTGGAAGTCTCCTTCGTCAGCCCCCCCATCCATCTGAAGGAAATCCTCTTCGAGATACAGATGAAGGGTTATCAGCCCGTGTTCGCCCATCCGGAGCGCTATGGATTTTATCATGCCAAACCATCAGCCTATGCCGAGATCAGAGACATGGGTTGCCTCTTCCAAAGCAACCTTCTCTCCTTTGGCGGTTACTACGGCGGAGCTGTCAAGCAAGCTGCGGAGTACCTCGTCAAGAACAACCTGATCGATATGCTGGGGACGGACATTCACCACGAGAAGCATCTCATGGCCCTTCAGGAACTGCCGTTCACCCCGCCGTTGCGCAAATTGCTGGATGAAAAGGGCGTGCTGAACCATACCCTTGTTTTCTGAATTCGAACACTGTTCCTGATGATCAGCGAACAAAACAGGCCATCTTTTGTTTCTTTACCCTGATGAACGCTTTTACCATTAAGGATCTGGAGAATCTAACGGGGATCAAGGCCCATACCATCCGTATTTGGGAGCAGCGCTATTCATTCCTGAAGCCAAACCGGACGAACACCAATATCCGGTACTACACCAACGAGGAGCTGAAGAAGATCCTGAACATCGCCCTCCTCAATAAGTACGGATACAAAATTTCCCATATTGACAGGATGTCGGAGCCAGAGATCAATGAAAAGATCTTCACCCTCAATAACGCCCTGGCTCAACAGGAAAGGGTCATCAACGATCTGATCCAGACCATGGTCGACATGGACACGGAGTCCTTCGAAGCCAGCTTGTCGGACTACATCAAGCACCGGGGCATCGAAAAGACGATCAACCAGATCATCTTCCCCTTCATGGAACGGATCGGTGTCCTCTGGATGACCGGTCACATCATCCCCGCCCAGGAGCACCTGATGTCAAATATCATCCGCCAAAAGATGATCGTTGCCATCGACTCCGCCAAGTCTCTCCTCAGTCTGGAGAAGACCGGCCTGCTGTTTCTGCCTGAAGGCGAATACCACGAACTTGGACTACTCTTTGTATACTATCTGCTCAAGACACGTGGCGTCAGGGTCCTTTACCTGGGTGCCAATGTTCCCATCGATGATGTTCAGTATGTGATCAGGGAGCTGAAGCCCGACTTCCTGTTCACCCATCTCACCTCGGTATCCCACGGGTTCAACTTCGACCGCTTCATCAATAATGCGGTCCGAAAGTTCG
>JAJTFQ010000063.1:3226-27340 GCA_021299955.1 Chitinophagaceae bacterium | reverse complement strand
CCGACCCACTGGCATGCACGCGGTTATGGTTTGTTTGCCGCAAATCCGCTGGGGGTGAAGGTTTTCACGAACGGCGCTTCGGAACTCAATCACGCGCTGGAGGCCGGCAAGTCGACGACCTTGCGTTATCGCGTGGTCTTCGCTTCTGGTAAACGAGTGCTGGATGCTACGCGGATCGGTGCCTTGGAGCAGTCCTTCGCGGCTTCGCGGTAAGGCATTCACCGCAAAGCCACGGAGAGAAATACAAAGTAGATCCGGGTTTCAGCTATTTCTGCGACGGGCCTGCCTGACGCGGCGCGTTCCATAGGCCATGCCTGCTGCGAGCAGCAGGGTGACGCCGCCATCGACGGGTACGGCGGCGTCAGGATCGGTGGACAGGTCATCTCCCCCGCCCGGCTGTCCGAGTACCAGCATCGTGGGCAGCAACAATTGAAAAAAGCAGAGCAGGAGGCGGTTGGTATATGTAGATGGTTTGTTTCGCATGGTCGTTTTTTTTCTCGATGATCAATGTTGGAGCAGGCGCTCTGTCAGGGTTTGTAGATCCATTTGACGGTCTGCTTCATTCCTTATCCGTTATCGATGGTGATGAGATACATGCCGGCTACGAGGGCTCGGGATGATCCATTCATATTGATCTCCGGTGTCGATACGGAGCCTGCCAGGTCGATCGGTTGCAGATGGACCAGTGCCCCATTCATTTTCCGGACCGACAGCTGATACCTTCCTTCGGGGAGGTTGGTCAGGATCAGGCGCATACGTCCGTCGGATGAGGGATTGGAGAGCATCCGCACGGAGGTTGCTGACTGCCATTCGGCGGTTACCTGCTGACTGAATCTGACGCTGCCATCGAGCGACAAGGTTCGTACTCGGTACCGGTTGATACCGACTGCCGGATTCCTGTCGAGCCAGGCGTATGACCCGTCTGGCTCCAACATCCCGCCTGAGATGGCGGTAAGCGATCGGAAATTCACACCATCGCGGCTTCCCTGAAGTTCGCTGTACAGGAGCCTGCCGGGCTGGCTGACCTTCCAGTTGATGCCAATGCCCGTCGGCCGGGGCGTGGCTGATATTCCGAGTACTTCGACCGGATGGGTGGCTACCGGCGAAAAGACGATCATGAATCGGTTCAGGTTCCTGGAGGCGGTATCCGCATTGATCTCGAAGGTATGTTCAGCAGGCTGTCCGTCGGTGATGGGCAGGGTGGCGCCGGTGTAGGCATCCCTAAGGGCAGGGTGCAGGCTTGCCAAATTTATATCTGAGGTATTGATGACCAGTTTATGCAGGCCTGCCGGCAGATTCCATACGGCCAGCCATGCGGTATCAGCAGAGGTCGGGAGGGGACGGCTTTCGATCGAAAGGTATCTGCCGGATCTTACCAGGGACAGGTTTTCGTTGAAGTTGTTCATTTTAGGCACATCGAAAACTTCGTCCGCTGTGTGTTTATAGTTGGCGCCGAATCGCAGGGTGATACCATCCGTCATCTTTCCGGTACCATCGGTCAGGGAGATGTTCATCTGGGGATGGGAGGCCGTGGTGGATCCGCCTCCGAGCACGACGGCTGCTGTACTTCCGTCGGTCTTGTTGCTTTCCTGAATGGTCAGGTTGCCACCATTGTTTTTCTCCACGAAGAATGCCTGGCCGGATCTGATCTTTAGGAAGTTTGTAGCTGTTCCTCCTCCGCTTACATTGTACACCGATCCGCTGTAGCTGATGGCGCGGTAGCCGCCGGCCGTTCCGAGGGTGGCGTCCCATACCCAGAAATTGCGGTTGATGACGGCGTTGTTGCCACTGTTCTGGTAGACGAGGTCGGCGTCAATGGCAGCGGCGAAGGGATTGCCCACTACTTCATAGGCCTGACTGATGGTGATGTTCTGCGTACCGCTGGCCAGGGTACCCTGGGGTTTGAGCGTGGTGGTACCGCTGCCGGTGGTCACGGTCCGGTCGCCGCGAATGAAGAGCATGTAGCCCTGTTTTGAAGGTACGGAATTGACGGCCGGTGTGTTGCCGGCACTGGAGAAGGTTCCGGTGGTGCCGTTATGCGAATAGAATCGGATGGAAGAGGTGCTGGTAGTCGTTAGTCCGGTGTACCAGTCGAAACCGGCGGTGGTGGCGGCGGATCCGTTGGCCAGAAAATGTCCGGTGAGGAGGGTTCCGCTGCCCGCGGATTCTCCGGTCGGCGCCGCTGCGTTGGCGGCCACACCCGCCCATTGTTCGCGAAGTGTCCGGCTGCCGGAGACGGGGATGGACAGCAGCCTCCAGGCGCGTTTGTTGGTGCCGATATAACGCTCTACCGTCACTTGTGTGGCATTGCTGAGGGTGCCGGTCACCTGACCAATAGCGGCGTCGCCCGATGCTGTTGATCTCAGGGTGACCGGTCTTCCGCCGAAGTTTGCGGTGCCGGCGATCGTCAGGGTTTTTCCGGCGGCGATGATCAGGTTGCCGGTTCCGCTGAGGGTGAGCGTTTTTCCGGAGGGGATGGTAAAGTTGTCATCCAGGGTGGGTGTGCCGGAAGGGATGGAGATGTCAGTGGATCCGTCCGGCACGCTGCCGCAGCTCCAGTTGCCGGCGACCGACCAGTTACCGGTGCCGCCGCTCCAGGTGTTGGTAACACAAGGAAGCGCTACGGTTACGGCGGTGACATCCGTGCTGGTGCATCCCCCGGAGGTGATGGTATAGGTAATGTTGGCATCGCCGTTGGCGACGGGGGTGATGACCCCGGATGCATTTACGGTGGCTACGGAGGTATTGCTGCTTGACCAGGTGCCACCGGCGACGGAATTGCTTATGGTCCGGCTGGCAGAGATGGTTTCGCGGAAGGGACTGTTGGCGGCCCAACCGGGGGCCGTGCTGTTGGCGGAGAGTGTCTGTGTGCCGCTGGCATCGGTGGCTACAGTGGCTGCGCTGTTGGCAAGCAGCAGGATCTTGGTATTGGTGACGTTGGTGAGTGGTGCTGTTGGAACGGAGATGGTGGACTGGGTTGGGTCGTAGAGGGCGGTTCCGGTTACCAGACGGAGGTTGGATATGTTTCCATTGAAGCGTCTTCCATCCGGATTAAAACCAATATATCGGATCAATCCGGTGTTATTGGTCATGTCTGAAGTATTGGTGAAGAGGCCGGTCGAACTTCTGGTACCATTCAGAAAAACAGTCAGATTGCTGGACGCATCCCGTACCATCACCAGGTGATACCATCTGTTGACTTCCATTTTTGGAACGGAGAAATCCTGGGAACCATATCCCCAGGAATCGTATTTGATGGTTCTGGGGTCAGCGATCATGATACTTACAGCCTTGAAATTATCGACACCAGCTCCCAGTATGGCAAACATGTTGTTTTCATACGGAGCCTCATTCAGCCTGAACCATACATCAAAAGTGAACGCCCCGCTGTTGACGGCAACGCCTGGTGTCATCAGATATCCCTGATCAGTACCATTGAATGTGATACTGCCCCTTGATGGTGTGCTTACCGTGTTTGTGCCTGTTTTTTCTCCGTTTACTGTAAATGTCAGGATGTTAGAATAGATTTCTGCGGGAGGAAATGACATGGGGTCATATGTTTTTGTCCGAAACTTACTCCCGTTGACAATACTTGCCGAGGCGTAGTTGTTACCAGCCCCCAGGCTGTTCCAATTCGATCCACCGTCCGTACTTATTTCCCATTCTGTGTAATTATCGGCCGTCATCAACACCGTCTGCCCCTTGCAGATGGTCGTGCCCAGGTCTGAGGTGATCGTCTGACCTACTGATTGAAGTGTCATCAGCAAAAATGCGGGCAGCATGCTCCACAAGATGTGCGAGTAGAATTTCATCATGTTTATTGATTTGAAGGGCAATCGGTGCTGGACACAGGCGCCTGAATGTCAGGCCGAAGAGGTATCCCGTGAGGGACTTTTTTTAGAAATATAACCTAAAATTGCAGGATGGCTTGAAAAAGCCCAATCCGACAGATCAGAATTTTGTGAAATCTTTTGAAATTTTCACAACGATCAACCCTTTGCAACGATATCGGGGCTGGTTGGAAAGTGTAGTTGAAGATAGGTGCCTGGTGGCTGGCCGTGAACTTTCAGGAAGGCGTTGTGCAGGGTGCGGCGGTTGGAGAATCCGGCTTCGTGGGCCAGGGCTTCCAGGGTGTGGGTGGATGCGTTCTTTTGGTATAGGTTGATGAAATGTTCGATCCGGTGTTCGTTCACCCACTGGTTGAAGTTCTTGCCGAATTCGATGTTGATGAGATAGGAGCAGTGATGTGGTGCGATGTCCAACGTTTCGGCGAGGTTGTGCAGCCGGAAAGCAGGGTTCAAAAAAGGCTTTTCCTGTTCCATGAGGTTGAGGAGTGAACGTTTCCATCTATCGATTCGTTCGCGGGAGATCCCGGCCAGGGGATCATCATTGGCATCTCCCATCGCCTGCTGACCGGATGTGTTCGTTCTCGAATCAGGTTCAGTGAATCTGAAGGATTGCCAAACTTCGGGCGCATGGTGCCCATTTCTGCCGGGGGGATCCAGTGAGGCGGCCACAAAAGCGTATCCGTACATCACCCTGGGCTGATAGAAGATGAACATTATGTTACAGATATAGATCAGGATGGAGACGCGGACGGCTCCCAGAAAACCGGCATGACCCAGCTCCGGGTTCATCTGATCCCAGATCATGGCACTGAGCACCAAGCTGTGACCGAAGGTGGCGAGGATCAGCAGGAGCAGCACCCAGTTGCAACCAATCCGGTTGGACGCGTAAGATTTGAAGATCCCTTTTCGGAGGACGAGTACCCACGATGCGCCGATGTAGACGAGGAACATGCCTGTTCGGATCATCAAACTGGTTTCATGGGTCATGAACCCGGGATCCTGGTGGGCGAAAAAACTCTGCTGGCTGCCAATGGCATGAAGGACTTCGTTTCGGTAATCCTGCGTACTCATCATCCAGGGGATGGCCTCGGCCAGTCCGATCAGTCCCGGGAGGAAATGCAGCCATTCGTATTTGCCCAATTTGTACTGGTCGGTCACGAAGCCCTTGATGTAGAGATAATAGGCGCTCGGCGCTATAAATAGCAGCGCATTCGGGACCTTGTACACGAACATCAGTTCGGAGAGATGGCCGTTCTCCGTCAACCATCCGTAGAGATACTGGAAGCTTCTGGCCATAAGCATGATGGCCAGCATCCGGTTGATGAACAGGTTTCCATGTCTCGTCAACATCAGGTGGAGTGAGAAGACGATCATGAAGAAAACGAGCGAAATATAGATGAGATTCAGGACGAACATGCCGCCTAAAATTAGGATTTCAAAGTTAATAACTGATTCATAAATTGCATGAATCGGCGAATGGATGAGAAAAATGAGTTGTTAAAACGTTTTTGCAAAGGTCACCGGCGCCGGTAATATGCAAAAAAGAGCGATGACCATGGTCATCGCCCCGTTTTGGAAACTGTCTGGACAGGTCAGCGTGCCGGGAGCAGTTCTTCCAGTTTCTTTTTGAGTAATTCATGATTTTGCGGCGAATTCCCAAGGAGCCTCATCAGGAATTTTCCATCTGGTCCGATCAGGAATTTGGTGGGGTAGCCCCCGATATCGTAGGCTTTGACAAGGTCTGAAATGGCGGGATCATAGAGGATGTGTTTCCAGGTTATGCCGTCGTCGTTGATCGCTTTATGCCAGTTCTTCAGTTGTGTTTCCATGGGTTTGGGGCCGCCTGCTATCTCATTGGCGATGCCGATGATCTCCAGGCCACGGTCTTTGTACATCGCATACATCTCCTTCATAGAAGGGTGGCTTTGGCGGCAGGGCACGCACCAGCTGCCCCAGAAATCGATCAGCACTACCTTCCCTTTCATGGCTTGTACATCCACTATTTCTCCGTCAAGGCCGGGCTGACGGATGGGAATGACGGGTTTTCCGATGGCGGTGTTCCGATTGCTTTCGATACGTTCGAGTACGGCAAGTCCGGTGGCAGATGATTTCATTCGGTCATCCAGGCTGTTGAATTTCGCCAGCATCTGTTCCGGGGTGAACAGCAGTCCCATGGCTTGCAGCATACAAAGACTGGCGAATGCCTTCGGGTTCTGATCGATGTATTCACTCCTTAAGGCCTGATTTTTTTTCCGGAGCTGGTTCACCCGATCCTTCAGCGGCTGCATGCCGACGGTATCCCGGGCGTTCATTTTGCGGTTCATCTCCCGTTGAAGCGTCCAGGCTTCGCGGCTTAGAGGGATATCCACCAGATGGAATGTTTCATACGCCTGAACGTCGGGGTCTTTACTGCGAACTTCTGCAGCGAAGGTTTCCGTTGCCGAACCTTGTATGTTGATCTCGGAATTGGTGAGCATGAAACTGAGTTGGGGTGGCATGGAGATCGCTCTTCCGACGTACAGATACTGGGTGGTATCGAGTACCTCTAAGCGTACGATCTGAGGTTCGGGCGTCTGTCCTTTCCAGACGACCAGATCGGATCCGGTATTTTTCAGGGTATCTGTTTTGTATTTTCCGTTTTTCTGATGGAAGACCCTGATGTCGTGATTCCCCAGCCCTTTTAATCGAATGTTGACCGTAAAACCTTCCTGCTCAACAGATAGCAGGGGCAGTATGATCAGGGCCAAAGCGAAAAGTCGTGTGATCAATTTCATTTCAGTTTGGTGTAAGATTTATGGAGAAAGAATATGAGCGCCGCCGAAACATGAACGGCGGCGCTGGTCATTCATCAGGGGTTATCGATCATTCCTGGGTTGTACTGGAGGATCATGGGTGGGATCCGCAGGGTGAGTCTGGCGGCGGTCAGTGTAAACGTTTCGTTATCCATGGTTTTGGTCTTATCGACATTATTATATGCCGCATCAAACCAAAGCCGGCGCATATCGAACCAGCGCATGCCGGTGCTGGCAAACTCCCTGTGTCTCTCATCCAGGCAGAATCTGATCATGGCATCCTGTGTTGCAGCCGTGACCGTGGCATTGGCGAGGGGCATTCGGTTCTTGCGGAGTTCTTCCAGATCCGTTTTTGCACCTGCGAGGTCATTCCCACGGGCCTTGCACTCGGCGATCATCAGGAGCAGGTTGGGGAGGTTAGGGCCGAGATTGACATTGGTGGGCGAGTTCCGGATGGCGCCTGGCAGGGTGACGGTGCCGTTGGCGACATTTTTATCCAGGAACATGCGTCTCCTGAGATCAGCCGCAGTGAACAGGCTGAGAATGGCGGGTTTCACGAACAGGCAATTCCGGTTGACCGTCGAGTTATAGCTGAGCTGGCGAAGGAAGATCGTTTCGGTACTGTTATACATCAGCGGATAGCCGGAAGCTCCGCGCCAGGGTTGGCTGGCCGTGTACCATCCTGTGGGGGCAGCAGCGGTCATCGTTGTATTATAATTGTACAGACTGATCGGAATGGCACCACCTGTCAATCCATTCCGGCAGTTATTCAGTTCCGTGAGTGCAGCGGGGTAATTGCGCATCTGGAAATGTACCATGCCCAACATGTATTCTGCTGCCGGCCTTGACATGCGCACGCGACTGAAAGGTTTTGCCGCCAGGTCGGGGATGGCAGCCTTCAGTTCGGTGATGATGAAATCATAGCATTGCTGCACTGAGGCGCGCTGGAAATCACGGGCGTTGACATCTGCCTTTTGGACGATCGGCACCCCCGGATCTGTTGAAGCGGATGCCGCATTGTAGGGCTGTCCGAACAGGTTCAGGGCCAGGAAATGGTTGAATGCACGGCATGCGCGCGCTTCGGCGAGGATTTCCTTCTTCCTCGCATCAGTCCCTCCCTCGGAAGTCATCACCCCTTCCACGATCATATTGTAGCCGTAGAGCTGGTTATAGAATGCGCCCCATTCGTTGGATTCGTCCGTTGGCTGATAAGGATCCGCCATCCATTTGAATCCGTTCTGCCAGGCGATGGTGGGTACCGCGTTCAAAAAGCCGGCGGAAGAGAAAACATCATCGCCCATGTAAACAGGCATTTCTGCGGACCCGAGTAAGAGGGTGACTCCTCCAGGTTGATTTCGAACGTTCAGGTAACTGAACAGGTTTCCGTTGTTGAGCAGACCGTTGTATTGATCGGTGGTTTGAATGATATCAAGTCCCTTGGGTTTCACATCGAGAAACTTCTGGCATGATGAGAGACCGAATAACAATCCCCCCACTACAGCAATGATGCTTTTATTTATAATGCGCATGTTCTATTTATTTTGGTCGGTATGATTCAATTAAAATGATGCCCGGATGCCGAATGTGTAAAAGGCCGGCATGCGTTCTGTGCGCAAGCCATTCTGAACGTCAAAGTACTCGGGATCGATACCGTTTTTATTCTTTGTCCAAAGCAGTACGTTATTGACCTGACCATAGACACTCAGTTCGCTCATGGTCAGTTTCTTCACCATATCTGAGGGCAATGCATAATTCAGCGTGAGGTCGCGCAGCCGCAGATACGATGCACTTTCAATGTTACGAAAAGCACTCGTGTAGAATGCTGTGTTGCGGCTGGAGGTATTGGTGGCGGTGTTGGCAATGTATTTCGGTACATCCGTCTTTGTTTCGTCACCAGCCACTTTCCAGCGGTCATTGAAGTAGGTCGGCAGGTTATTGATCAGTCGCCCGGTATAGAAGCGGTTCACATCTCTCCGCATCATATGCCCCAGATTGTAAACGATCAGGAAACTCAAGGAGAAATTTTTATAGCTCACTTGATTCGTGATGCCACCATACCACAACGGCTGGGTGGTACCGGCGTACATCGGATCATCCACTTTCAGCTGAGATGCCAGTCTGACGGTGTCCTTTGTTGCGTTCAACGCTAAGGGATTTCCGTTGGGATCGAGTCCGATGTAGTTGTAGCCGAAGATCGGATAGGCCGAATAGCCCTCCATTTGTGTTCCGTTGATCTTGTTGCTCTGTGTGAGTACTATGTTACGTTTCAGCTCCGTGATCTTGTTTCGGTTATACGACAACGTTAGGGTCGTGCGCCATTGAAAATCTTTTGACTTGATGTTCACGCTGTTGAGCATGATCTCCAGTCCCCGGTTGCTGAGGCTTCCGAGATTATCATAGGCATAGGAGAAACCCGTTGTCGGATCGATCGGAACGAAACCGAGCAGGTTGCTTGTCTGCTTGTCATAGGCATCGATCGAACCGGATAGCCGGTTATCAAACAATCCGAAGTCGACCCCGATATTGGTCGTGGCGGTACGCTCCCAGGTGAGCAGGTCGTTGCGGGGGGTGAAGAGCACATAGCCTGTTCCCAGTCCGGCGAAGATCGCGTTGTTGCGGGCGCCAACAATATCGTACGGGCCACCCTGTCCGGGTATGGGTGCATTGCCCGCCAATCCGTAGGTAAGCCGTAGTTTCAGATTGTTGACGAGGTCTGACTTGAAGAAATTCTCCCGGGAGATATTCCAGGCTCCGCCGATGCTCCAAATGGGTTTGTATTGAATACTTGGGTCGGAACCAAAGAGGTTCGACTGGTCCATCCGGACACTGCTATTCAGGGTGTATCGGCGATCATAGGTGTAAGCCATGTTCCCGTAAAGGGAGAAGAATCGTCTGTCCGTTTCACCGTAGGTGTGCTGGTTGACCGTGAGTACGTTGATCGTCCGGCTGGGCAGGAAATTCACCGGGTTACTCACGCCGGTGGTTCCCAGCATCAGTTCGTCGACATATCCGAAGGATTGTGTCTGGAAGTCGTATCCTCTTTTGAAGGTCCCCAGTGTCTTGGAGAAATTCGATCTTACCTCCGTTCCGGCCAGTGCGGACAACTGATGTTTTTTGGCGAAGGTGTTTTCATAGGACAGTTGGTTCCGGATGGTCCAGGCCAGCTGGGTCTGATTCTGAGTGAGGTAATGCCCACCCGTATTGGGCAGGAAATAAACGGGTGCTGCACCGGCCGCAGCGGGTGCCTGCGTAAAGAACACGCGTTCGTTGCGTACGCGGTAGCTGTTCTGGTCGTAGTAGTCGTATCCTTCCAGCGATCCGCGCTGGTATTGGGCCCGTCCTTCGTAGTTGAGTCCTTTCCACAGTTTCACGGTCAGGCCGGCATTGATCCGGGCGGACTTTGCGATTCAGAAATGGCCCGGAAGGGATTATGCCTGAGCAGGTAGGCTAGGGAGAGCGGACTGCCGTTTGCGTCTGCCAGCATGGCATAGGGCAGCAGGCTCGAGGCTGTCCCCGGGAAGTCGGGCAATAGGAATTTCCGGCTTTGTTCGTAGGCCATGTTGGCCGTGATGTCGAATTTCACGGCTTTGGAGAGGATGAAATCCTGGCGGAGGTTTGCCTGGTACCTGTCCATCCGGTTTCGGGCATGGCCCTGATCTCCGGTGTATGACACGGATCCATAGTAGCTGTGGAAATCACTGCCACCGGTGAAATTCAGGCTGTGATTGGTGAGCAGACTTTTCTGGTATAGAAGATCCATCAATTGTCCGCCATTGTTGAGTCGCGACAATGAATCAAGCCGCTGGTCGGCCACGGCTGATGAGATCAGGTTGCGGGAGCGGTCGTACAGAGCCTGTTCGTGCGGGGTTACCACCGGCAGGTTGTTGGCGCTGCTTGCCGTGGTGACGGTAGCCCAGGGATAGGCAACGATATCGAAGATCTCGCGACCTGCTGTCACCAGCTGGCCCGAAGACATCAGATTTAAATAATCCATGTCCGGACGTCCTCTGAAGGAGGCAAAGCCGTTGTAGTTCACCTGCACCTTTTTGGGACCGGATGACATCTTTCCTTTTTTCGTGGTCACGACAACCACGCCGTTGGCGGCTGCGGCACCCCAGATGGAGGCGGCTGTGGCATCGCGCAGCACGTTCACTGATTCGACGTCTTCCGGATTGACCAGCGAAGTCAATGTGTTCAGATCATAGATGGGCACACCATCCACCACAAATAGCGGAGACCTGTCGGCATTGATCGAGGTCAGTCCGCGCAGCAGGAACTTATCTGAATTTCGGCCATAACCGACGGCGAGTCCGGGCACGAGGCCTTCCAGCCGGTCGATCAGGTTCATGCTGATGCTTTTGTTTCGGAACGACTCGTTCGTCACCGTTGCAAAGGAGCCGGCGCTGCGTTCCTTCGGCAGCTGCTGATAACCGGTGCTGACCAGTGCCACTGCGTTCAGTTCCGAGACGGAAGCTGACAGGGTGATCCGGACGGCCGGCATACCCTGACGGATCTGGATCTCCGTGGCCGTGAAGCCTACATAGGTGATGACCAGCGTTTGCCCGGGATCTGCTTCGATGGAGAAATTACCGGCGGCATCGGTGACGGTGGTTTTGTCGCTGTTCTTTACGGCGATGGTGGCACCGCTCAGGGGTCTGCCTTCCGCATCGGTGACCCTGCCGCGGACGGGATATGCCACCGGTGCTTCCTGCGCGGGCTTCACTTCCGTTGTCTTTTCCCGGACAACGATGGTTCGGTCGATCACAGTATAGCTCAATGGCAGCCGTTCGAAACAGCGTGCCAGGGCCTTGTCGATCGGCATATTCTGTAATTCGATGTCAACTTTTCCGGCTTTCTTCAGGAAATCGTCCCGGAAGAAGAATTCATAGCCGGTCTGGCGGTTGATCTCTCTGAAGACCTGCTGCAGGCTCGCATTTTTCATCTTGAGACTGACCGTCTGTGTAAATCCGTTGGCGCCGGCCTGAAGACAGAAGGCAAGCATCATGGTTGTGAATAGCTTCATACTGAGCAGTGTTTGGGATGTGCCCCCGGTTCGGTTCGGGAGCTGAATGGCCCTAAAATGCATAGTTTTGGCAGTCCCGATGACCTCGGGACAGGTTTGGGTGAAGGGAAGATCCGTGAGGACGGACATTATCTTTTCAGATCCTGACCTTGCCGGGGGGTGTTAGCGCACTTCCCGGCTCCGTTTTGGATCCGCATCATCTGTTCATTCTACCATGATCACGTTTTTTTCGATCCTGAATTTTATGCCACCGGCTTCCATGATCCGCAGCACGCGCGTTATATCGCTTTGACGGCTGACCATGCCGGTAAATGTTTCTCCTTTCACGGGTCCGAGGTAGCGTACATCCACATCGTACCATCGGCCGATCTGGCGCATGATGGCGGGCACGTCGGCTCCGTTGAAAATGAATTTTCCGTTTGTCCAGGCCAGTCTTGTTTCCATATCGGCACTTCTGACCGGTGACATGGTTCCGTTCGGCTCCGTCAACACTTCCTGTTCAGGTTTAAGTGAAACGTCCGAATTGATTGAACGGACGCGTACATTTCCTTCCGCGAGGGTGGTGAGGATGCCGTTCTCATCAGGATAGGCATTGATATTGAATCGGGTGCCGGTGGCATTCACTTTCAGACTACCGACTTCCACAGTGAAAGGTCTTTTTGGATTGCTTTTCACTTCGAAATAGGCCTCCCCGGTCAGTTGAACAATTCGGTGTGTGCCTGCGAAGTTCGTCGGAAACCGAAGGGAAGATGCGGCGTTCAGCCATACCCTGGATCCATCCGACAATTCAATTTTGAACTGCCCGCCCTTTGGGGTTCGGATGGTGTTGTACACGGGTGACGCTTGTTGATCCGCTTTTTTATAGGAAAGGACATCGCCCTGTTTCACCACCTGCATATTGCCCTGTATGATCAGGCTTCCATTGCCGGCACTATCCAGCAGGATTTCGCGGCCATCCGCCAGGACCAGGTATGCCTTGTCCTGACCCGGTTTGATCAGTGTTGTCAACTGTTCTGCTGGTGATGGTGCCGACTTCCCGGTTCCTGCCAGCTGCCAGAGCAAGATGCCCGTGATCAGTATGGCACCGGTCAGTACAGCTGCGAGTTTCCATCGGCTCGGAATATTGCGGGTTTTGGCTAGCTGTTCATGCGCCTTCATCGCAGATTGCAGCCGCTCCCAACCCCGGTCAACATTCACAGACTCGATTTCATTGAGCCCGTTGACCAGTTCATCCGGTTCCGTCAGGTTGTCGAACCATCTGTCATGGTCAGGGTCTTCCCGCCGTAAACTTTCCATTTCCACGGCCTCCTCCGCAGTCAGGGTCTGATCAAGGTGCTTTCTGATCAGCAGAGCCAGTCGGAGGGATTTTTCTATCGCGTCCATGCGTTGATGCAGGTTATATTGTTTTTCAGGACGATGCCTGGTTGAATTCGAGATGAATCAGTAACCCCAAACCATATTGCCTTTGGTCATCTTTTGTCGGGTGTCGGCGAGTCGGACGCGTATCTTCTCACTATCCATATTCAATTCCTGACTCATTTGGGCATAATTGGCGATCGTTCTGTCCATCCAACTGAGGCCTCCTTCCTTGTCGCCTGATTTATAGATCAACCCGGCCTTCACTTCATGAATCGAAAAATTATCGCTGTATTGCAGTGCGAGGTCAATGAGTTGGAGGGCAATTTTTAGCAGATCTTTTCGCTCCAGCCCGAAGAGCGCCCCTCTGGCAGCATCCCTGACGCGGTATGCATATGATGTTTTCTTGGTCGACCCCCGGGATCTTCTGGTGGATGCCAGGTTTTCCGGTTTGACAGTGATGGTTCCATCCCCCAGTCCCTGTTCGAATTTCACCAGTGCCAGTGAGTCTGCTTTTACCAGTGGTGCGGGATCGAACATTCGAACTGCGTTGGCATATTCGTGGAAAACGCCGGCCAGTTGGGCGGTATCTCCGATGCGTGCATAATATCTCATGCGAACGTCATAGGCCTTCCATGAAGCAGGCATTTCTCCTGAAGGACTTTTCATCAAAAAATCCGTAATGCGCCGCAGCAGGCTGTCATCCTGATCGTTGATGGCACGATCAATATCTTTGGAGACCAGATTGGCCAGATGTTCGTCGAGCCTTGTGCGTAATACGGGCGAGAGCGATGCCAGTACAGCCGGTTTATTCGCCTCAATGAAAGAGAGCAGATAGCCATCCGTATTGATCCGGTCCAGTTGCAGGAGTTTGGTGAGCATCCCATTGCCCAGCAGACTTTCCCGTTTGATGAGGGAGGCATACTGGTCGGTTACATCTGCATTGTCGAGTCCGAGTCGCTTCCGTTTTTGGAGATAGTCCCATAAAAAACTCGTATCAGATCGTCTGGAGGCATATTCATCTTCCCAAACCGCCAGTGGTTTAGGATCTGAAGCCTCTTTCAGTGCAAGTTTCGCTTCGCTGATAAATCGATCTGCCGGCATGTAACCTACGCTTCTGTAGACGAGTGTCCCATCAGGGTTTACGAACAGATAAGTCGGGAATGCACCCACTTTGTAGCGTTTGGCAATATCGATGCCCTCTCCCTTTTCGGCATCTATCTTGGCATTGATGAAATCTGTGTTGAACCGTTCTGATACTTCGGGCAACACAAATACTTCGGCCGACATCTTCCGGCAAGGGATGCACCAGGTAGTATAGATATCCACAAAAACAGGCTTTCCCTGATTTCGGGCAGTTTCAAGTATGCTCGCCCAGGATCCTTTATCGAACCGGATTCCTTTCTGTTCCTGTGCCATCAGCGCGCCGGTAAGTAGCGTGAGGGCGATGTAAATATGGCGGCTTGCTTTTTTCATGGAGAAGGGAACTTTTGATAACCGGGTCATCCTGTTACATATGACACACAGTCTGCCCTTCCGGGTGAAATCATTTGATAATAAATCCTGACGTGATCACTGCACGAAGGCGCCGGAACGATGCAAGAGCAGGAAAAGGGCGATCGTTAGTGGATCAAGTCGCAAGCGCAGGAGGCGGATGGCGCGCATTTTCTGTGTTTTGACGGTATTGACCGATACCTCGAGCAGGACGGCGATCTCCTCATTTCGAAGCTTTTCGAAATAAGCCATTTTCAATACCGTTCGACATCCTTCCGGCAGGGTTTCGATCGCTGCGTGGACTTCTCCCATGAGTTCGGCCCGCACGATCTCTTCAATGATCGGTGCAGATGAGGCATCCTCGGGGTTACTTTCGGTGCTATGTCTTTTGACGACTTCCAGATGTCGGGTGTGATTGAGGCATGCGTTGCGGACGGAACGATACAGATAACTTTTCGCCACCTGTTCATGCGGGAAGTTGAGGCGGGTCTTCCAGCAGTTCAGAAAGGCTTCCTGAACGATGTCTTCGGCCAGCGCTGCATCTCCCGTCATACGCGTCGCGAAGAAGCAAAGTCTTGCGTAATAGCTTCGGAACAGGTATTCAATATGGGTATGCTCATCAGACATCAAAACTGCCGGGGAATCTGAACTAAAGATAGTCAAATGATGGAAAACGCTTTCCCGCAGCAGCAAAGACCTGTCGGTGTTTATTGCCTTTAATTCGTCACTTTTGCACCTCCATGCACCTCACTTCGGAACAAGCGGCCATCCTGTCCACCAACCACGACCTGCGCATCGATGCCGTGGCCGGATCGGGGAAAACGACAACGCTCCTCGAGTATGCCCGTACCCGGCCGGCCGGCTCCAGGATCCTGTATCTGGCCTTCAACCGCACCGTCAGGGAAGAGGCCCGGCGACGATTTTCTGAGGCGGGACCGGCTGCAGTGGATGTCGAAACCGCCCATTCCCTGGCCTATCGCCATACCCGGCATCTGCGTCAGGGGGATGTCAGACCCGGCTACAAGGTGCACGAACTCGCCGAACTGCTGGGCATCGCCGGTACCGGAGAAGGCCATCTGGGATTTGTGCTTGCCAATCATGTCGATCGTTTCGCCCAGTATTTCTGTAACAGTGCAGTGGCAAAGGTTACGTCGCTCAACTATCTGGACATCGTCACAGAAGACACGGCCCGCGAATTTGTGACGAGATACTATACCCAGATCGAGCATCTCACCCGAAGTTTCCTGGCGATGATGGATCGGGGACAGACGCCCATGATCCATGATTTCTATCTCAAAAAATTTCAATTGTCGGCCCCTCAACTTGGATATCATTATATCCTTTTTGATGAGGCCCAGGATGCTTCGCCTGCCATGCTGGATGTGGTGCTCCGACAGCCCTGCGTGCGACTGATCGTGGGGGATGTGCATCAGCAGATCTATGGCTGGCGACATGCAGTGAACTCCATGCAGCGCGTGCCTTTCCCCGTGATGCGGCTATCGTCCAGCTTTCGTTTCCCGCAGGCCATCGCAGATCTGGCCGTGCGCACCCTCGATCGCAAGCATATCCTCGCTCCCGTCGATCCCGTGGTCATCCGGGGGATGGGAAAACCGAAGTCCGTCAAAACCCGGGCCACCATCGCCCGTACCAATACAGGCTTATTGAAGAAGGCCATCGATCATATCACGGCGAATCGCGGACGAGGCACCGTGTACTTCGAGGGCAATATCAACTCCTATACCTATGCCGACGAGGGGGCTTCACTCTACGATGTGCTGAACCTCCACAACGGACAGCACGACAGGATCCGCGATAAGCTCCTGGCGACCATGGGCAGTATGGAAGATCTTGAGGATTATGTCGAACAGACGGACGACAAGCAGCTCGGGATGCTGATGGACCTCGTTGAAACCTATGGCAACGACCTGCACGAACGTATCGCCACCCTCAAGCGCATGCATGTGGAGGATGACAAGCGTCAAACGGCGGATATGGTCTTCAGCACCGTCCATCGTTGCAAGGGACTGGAGTATGATGAAGTCAGGCTTGCAGAGGATTTCATGACGGATGAAGCCTTGTCAAAACAGTTGGCCGATGACGGATCACCTGCCCAACGGTCACGGCTAAACGAAGAATTGAATCTGCTCTATGTTGCAGTCACCCGGGCTCGGCTGCTCCTTCATATCCCTGAAAGTCTGATGCCCGGTGATCTGACGGCTTCCGCGCATGTGATCGTGCAGCCGGGGAAGGAAAAAACAAACAGCAGGCCAGCCGTTGAAAAGTCAAAGTTTCGTCCGGCGGCAACTAACGGTAAGGGATACGCGAAGCAGCCGTTCACTTCCCGTGCGGCCAGTTCAAATAAGAACTGGACGAAAGACGAGGATGCGCTGTTACTGAGATTGTATCACGCGGGCAAGACCCTGCATGAGATCGCTACCGTACTGGAACGAAAACCGACCACCGTTCAGATGCGTCTGCGAAAACTCGATCCGGATGCGTGATCAGGTGATCCGATCGTTCTGATCGATCTCTCGCACCCCGCGGGCTATGCGCATGGCTTCCACCAGTCGGCGCATGTCTTCGAAGATCGGTTCCGGCACAGGTATACCATCAAGGTTGAAGGTTTTCATTGAGAAATCGCTGGTCACGAGTTCGATCGTCCCGATCGATACCATGCGCTGCCAGAAGGAGCAGTGCAGGCGGAGATCCTTCACCCGGTAGAGTTCCAGGTTCTTGGTGGATCTGGAAAAGACCCCGCGGGTAATGACCAGTCGCTGATCCGTTAGTTTCAGTTTCGTGAACTTCAGTTCCAGGAATTTGACCAGGAAGAGGATCAGTCCGAGTCCGAAGAGCGGCAATAGGATCAGGGAGAGCAGATATACGCCTGCATTGTTCCAGTGGGAGGGCGTTCCTTCCCAGTGTATGCGTTCTGTGGGAAAAACGGGTGTTGTGTCAGCCATGGATACAAGTTACTGAAAAGGGTGTATTTTCCCCGAAAACAGGATCAGAATATGTATTCGCCACCCCGCATAGAAGAGCGTGCCCCCGGCCGGTATATAGGCATGTACATGGAGATGTCACTCATGGAGGATCAGACCGGGCAGTTATGGAGGCTGTTCATGCCGCGCAGGCATGAGATCCAGTATCGGTCGAATACCGATGTCGTTTCGTTGCAGTTGTATCCGAAGGGTTATTTTTCGGAGTTCGATCCTTCGCGGGCTTTTGTGAAGTGGGCATTGGCGGAAGTGGGGTATGGGAACGTCAGCGCAGAGAAAGGAGAAAAGGAGGAGCGCGGAGGTGGGATACCGGAGGGGATGGAGGTGTTTGAGATGCAGGGGGGATTATATGCGGTGTTTGCGCATCGGGGATCGGATCCGGCGATCTTTGATCATATCTATGGGGAGTGGCTTGTGGCTTCTGATTTTGAATTGGATGACCGGCCACATTTTGAGGTGCTGGATGTGCAATACAGGCATTCGGATCCGGATGCGGAAGAGGAGATCTGGATCCCGGTGCGGGTGAAGTTTTGAGGTTTTAAATGTGAAGACTTAGTGCTGCGATGCAGCAGGAACGAAGGCTGATATATCTTCGCAGCAGATGAAGAAAACATCGGAGAAGGACGAGGGTATTCAGGTCAACAAGTACATCAGCAGTTCCGGCTTCTGTTCCAGAAGGGAGGCCGACAAGCTGATAGAGCAGTTGCGGGTGACCATCAACGATGAGCTGGTGCTGCCCACAGCCCGTGTCATGGAGGGTGACGTGGTGGCGATCGACGGGGAGCGGATCAAAAATAAACAGCGGCCGATCTACATTGCGTTGAACAAGCCGGTCGGGGTGACGTCCACCACCGATATGAGCGACAAGACGAACATCATCCGATTCATGAATCATCCGAAGCGGATCTTTCCGGTGGGTCGGCTGGACAAGGATTCGGAGGGATTGATCCTGCTGACCAATGACGGAGATATCGTCAATAAGATCCTGAGGGCGGGTAATAACAATGAGAAGGAGTACATCGTAACGGTTGATAAGGAACTCACGCCGGAGATGATCCGCAGTATGGCGGCCGGTGTGAGGATCCTCGGAGAAAAGACCAAGCCCTGCTTTGTACGGATGGAAGGCTCGAGGAGATTTCGGATCATCCTGAAGCAGGGACTGAACCGTCAGATCCGGAGGATGTGCGAGTCGTTCGGTTACAAGGTGAAAACCCTGAAGCGCATCCGCATCATGCACATCCAGCTGGGGAATCTGGCGACAGGAAAGTGGCGGTATCTGACCCCCGCGGAGATGGATGAACTGGAGAAGCAACTGGCAGGCGCGAGCAAGTGAATGTATTCAGTCGCATCATTGGGTGTGATATAAATATAAGGGCCGGAGATCATGTCTCCGGCCCTTATATTTATATTTATTTTGGATCAGAAGTTCTCCTTGCGAAGTGGCTTTGGAATGCTGACCTTCAGTTCCATAGCTTTACCGTTGCGGCGAATATCCATCTTGTATTCGGAGGCACCATTTTCCAGCGCACCGCGCATATCCTCCACATTGTTGACGGCCTTCCCGTCGATCTGTTCCAGGATGTCGCCGGTTTTGAGGCCTGATTTGGCAGCGGGCGCATCCGGTTTGACTTCAAGTACCTTCAATCCCTTGCCGGAGGCTTGTTCTTCAACCTGCATGCCGAGTTTCGGGCGCTGGGTTCGGACCTCGACATTCACTTCGCGCAGCGGGCGTTCGATCATACGTTCGATCTGGATATTTTTCGGACCACTTTCTTCGGGCATCGTCAGGGTTCGGAAACGTGAAATGGTGCGCATTTCTCCGAGGGTGGCTTTGATCTTTTCCGTTTTGCCAGCGCGGAGCAGTTCGATGTTTACGACATCTCCGGCCTTTTTGCTGCGGATGTATTCTGACAGGGATTCGGGTTTATCGATCTTTTTGTCGTCCACAGAGACGATGATATCACCTTTTTGAATGCCTGCTTTCGCTGCACCACTGGGTTCGGTAACATCGACCACTTCGACACCTTTGTCTCCGGGCTGTGTCAAAACACCCAGCTGGGTGCGACTTTCTGTGGTCTCTGTTTCACGATCATCTTCAGATCTGAACATCAGGATCTGCGGCATTTGACCCTGTAATTCCAAGCCTTTGAGCAGGTCACCGGAATTCATCAGCGAGTCGGATTTGAACATGAACACCTGGGCATTGGGCGCCGAGCGTTTCATGATGATGGCCTCCTTATCGCCGCCGGTGACTTCCTTCCCGTTGACAGTAACCTTGTCACCTTCTACAAGAATGATGGTCTTTTCGCCTTTCTCATCTCCACGGATGATGATCTCCTTTTTTTCTTTCTTCTCCTGTGCATGGGATTCGGAGATGGACAGTCCGCCGGCGATGAGGACGATGGGTAAAAACAGATGTTTTTTTAACATGGCTATGAGTATTTTTCGCGCGCAAACTAACACCAATTACCTATGAAATACATCATTCAATCTGTTAAAATTTCTGAATAATGGATTCGTAAAGTATGCCGATGGTGCGCCGAATCACGGTGTTCATCCCATCGCTGTACCCTGGATGGCATCCGTTGCTGATCACGACGAAGCCATATCCTTCCTTAGGCTGCCAGAACATCGCGGAATACAGGCCGTAGGCAGATCCTGTGTGTCCGCGCAGTTCGATACCGGGAAGGATTTTCTTCGAGGTTTCTATCGCCAGTCCGTAACCTTCTTTCTCAGATCGTACCCGATGGATTTCTTCCGCACTATTTTTTCTCATGATCCTGCCACCGCGATACTTGCCCATGCGGCTGTGCATGACCATATAACGGGCAAGGTCACCTGCAGATATCTTCATGCCGCCCGTCGGGGAGAAAACCGGAGTGCTGCGTCCGCGTTCATAAACTGCAATCTCCGCGCTGCGTGGGTTGTAAGCCGCCGGGGAAGGGTTGAAACGAGCAGAGTCCATTCGGTATTCATAAATCTGGGCGAAGCGTCCCGCATCCAGGGAATCGACGCAGTATCCTCCATAAAGCCCAAGCGGATCAAGGATGTGGCGCTTTACATACAGGTCGAACCGCTCACCCGACAGACGTTCCAGGATGGCGCCGGCGAGATTATAGTTCAGGTTGCAATAGAGATAGCCTTCTCCCGGCGCGTATTTATTGTATCCATCCTTCCAGTTCGGATTTTTTGACGGGTCGATCGCGTCCAGACTGAAATATCCCTGACTGTCGTTGATGGACGACCGGTGCGACAGCAGCATCTCCAGGGTGATGACCCGGTCGGGGTACAAGGGATTCCTCACCGGGAAACCAGCCAGGCTGGATACGTCATCCTGCAGCGATACCCGGCCGGCTTCGATCTGCTGCATCATGGAAGTGGCTGTGAAGGATTTCGATATCGAGGCGATCCGGAAGATATGGTCCGTGCGCAGGGGTTCGCGGGTTTCCAGAACGCGGTAGCCGAAGGCCCGGGTGTAGATGACCTTTCCTTTGCGGACGACGGCGACGGACAGTCCGGCCACAGGTATTTCTTTCATCAGTGCTTCAATGGCTGTTTCGGCAGCGGCCGGCTGTGCGGATAACCGGCTGGTCGTAAATATTTGTAGCAGGATTGTGATGGTGAGGACGACTGCCGGGAGATGCCTAACTTTCATGTCCGGGTGGTTAAATTATATACAGAGAATATCCTCAAAATACGGATTTAAGCCTTCAAATCATTGATGTATCATGTCTGAAAGGATCAACAGGCATTCGATCCAATCCGAGCTTTTCATGGGAACGGATTCCCGAACCGGCCATCACCCTGTCTTATCGATCACGATGGAAGAAAACGCTGATGGCCATTCGATAGAACAGGAAAGGAAGATCATTTACGGGGAAGCACACACGAAGTTTGGACCGGTCTTCCTTGCGGCCTCGCACGCGGGCATTTGTCGGGCGTCATTCGGATGCACCCGTGAATCAGAGGTGGTGGCCCTTCATATTCATTTTCCGGAATTTCATTTGGAATCCGGCAGTCATCCCACATTTGATTTATTTCTTTCTGTATTGAAGGAGGATCTTCCTGCCGTCGGCCAGCATATCCCGGTGCATTTGCGGGGGACGTCTTTCCAGCTTTCGGTATGGCGGTCATTGACGGATATTCCTTTCGGGCAACGGATGACCTATGCCGAGCTCGCCCAATCAATGGGCAGGCCGGATGCGGTGCGTGCGGTGGGTACGGCGATCGGCCGCAATCCGGTAGCCTGGCTGATCCCCTGTCATCGAGTCGTTCATACGGGCGGCCGGATCGGGCATTACATGTGGGGACCGGAGCGCAAACGGGCGATGCTGGAATGGGAAGCGGGCCTATTCAAGCCTGTTGAATGAACGCTTCCATGATGCGCATGGAGGCGATGGCATCCTCGGCAGAGCAGGGGTTATCGCCGATCCCTTTGAAATATGCCGTCACTTGTTCGATCATCGGTTGCTGGATATGTTCCGGGTGTTCGAAATTGACAGCCATCTTGACACCCTGACGGGTGATCTCCACTCGGTTGCCGAAGAACTGAAAAACAAGTTTGCCGGTCGTCCCCTGAATTTCGCATACATCTTCTGCATGGGCTTCATTGACCGTGAAGGCCCACTGACCTGTGAACAGGATACCATTGTCAAAGACTATGCTGCCGCAGACGGCGTCGCGCGCGGGGTAGCTGCCGGCCTGGTTGATACCAAAGCCTTGAAAGGCAGTAACCTTCCCGAAAAAATGCAGCATGAGATCAAGTTGATGCGGTGCCAGGTCGTAGAAATGTCCGCCGGGGCCACCGTTTTCGGGGGTCACGCGCCAGCGGATGCGGGGGTCTTCCAGGGATTCCGGGCGGTCGGCCTGCAGCATACTGATGCGGACGGTCCGGATGGTGCCGATCTCGCCGCCATCTATCCATGATCTGATCTGCGCAAACATGGGAACTGCCCGCCGGTAATGCGCGATGCTGAGTTTCATTCCTGTATTTTCCGAAACCTCCAGCATGCGTTCGCAGGCTGCAACGGTGGTGGCCATTGGTTTTTCAACGTACACCGGTTTACCTGCGCTCATGGCGGCAATGGCCAGTTCTTCATGTGCATCTGGCGGGGTGGCAATATAAATGGCATCCACACCGGGGTCGTTGATCAGGGCATGGGCATCATCATACCAGACCGGAACACCGTGGCGTTCGGCATAATCGCGTGCCCTGGCGGCATCTCTCCGCATCACCGCGGTCAGGGCCGAACCGCCGATCTTGCGGAAGGCAGGGCCGCTCTTTTTTTCGGTCACATCGCCGCATCCGATGATGCCCCAGCGGAGGATGTTGTCTGTCATGGTATTCAATCCGTTGATCATGGTGTGTTGGATTCAGAAGCCCGTCATGATGCTGGCAAAGATCTCAATGCCTTTCCAGAGATTTCCGATCCGGATGTTTTCGTTCTCGGCGTGCTGGTTATTGTCGTGGTTTGCGATGGGGACGGTGACCGGTTTCACGCCGAGGATCTGTTCGAACATGAAGAGCGGCAGGCTTCCTCCGAGGGTGGGTACCCTGATGGCCGGCTGATCCAGTGCGGCATCGAGGGCACGGCCGATGCGCAGGGCATTCGGGTCGTCCATGGGTGTTTTCTGGGCGTTGTAGCCACCGGATCTGACGACCTGACAAATCCGGTCGTATGCGGCTCTTTCGGCATCTGTCGGTTCCTGTTCGGTGACATGAAAGCCCTGTGCCCTGATATGCGCGATGACCTTATCCTGCTGGCGTTTCCAGTCGTTGCCCGCCACCAGGCGCAGGTCGATGGAGGCCTCTGCTTTGATGGCATCTCTCGTTCCGGACGACGTACGCCCAGTTCCTGTTGAAGTTGCTGCTCTACTGGTGGTATGGCGGCGATGGCCTTTCTTTCCGCGGCTGTGATGGGCAGCATATCATCATAGAATCCCTGGATGGTCACTTCACCTTTTGTATTCTTCATGGATGCCAGGAGGCGGGCGAGTTCCATGGCCGGATTCGGGATCCAGTTGCCGTAATGTCCTGAATGCAGTGGCCTGCGCGGCCCGTGGACGATCAGATCGATGCGGGTATCGCCCCGCACCCCGTGTACGAGCTGGTGCCGGCCACTGGCATGTACCGGGCCGTCGCAGATCACCCAGGCATCCGCCCGGAGGAGGTCCTTGTACTGATCGAAGATCTCCGGCAGATGGTCCGATCCGGCTTCCTCTTCTCCTTCGAAGAAAAAAATGAGGTTGCAAGCGGGCGTTTTCCCGATCGCGCGCAGCGCTGCATAGGCTTCGATGATCGAGAAGACACCGGCCTTGTCGTCGGAAGCCCCCCGGGCATATATCCGCCAGTTGGCATCCACAGTTCCATTGATGGCATCCCAGGCCAGCAGCCCGGCGCCCTGCATGATGGATCCGCCGGCGAGTGTGGGTTTGAATGGGTGCAGTCCAGCCGCCCATTTCGAAGGATCTACCGGCTGTCCGTCGTAATGCGCGTAAAGCGCGATGGTTTTCGTTGCACCCGGCACATCCACCCGGCCGAAGACGGCAGGAGCCTGACCGGGGGTGCGGGGATAGAGCAACTTCGTTTGTGCGACACCGTTAGC
>JAJTFQ010000063.1:0-3209 GCA_021299955.1 Chitinophagaceae bacterium | reverse complement strand
TTAGCGTTGAGCCGATCCATGATCCATTGTGCGTTCGCCTTTAGTCCGCTCGTATCCGCCGCCACGTTGGGGATGGACAGGAACGCCTTGTAATCAGTGAGTAAGGTGGCTTCACGTGCGGCACGCCAATTCCGCACCTTCATGGCGGTTTCCTGCTGGGCGAAAGCGATCGCCGGGATCAGCAGGCTGATCATCCATATCCTTTTCATGATATGAAGATAGCACAATCCCCGGCTGCGATCAGGAGCGCAGCAGCATCAGCACCGATCCCGCCAGGGTCAGCAGGAGGACCAGTTTACGGTAGGCATCATCGCGGATGCGGTCGACGATCTTCAATCCCACGATGAAGCCGGCAGCGAGCGCCGGCAGGAGGTAGAGATCGGTATGCAGTCCTGAGACCGTGATGTTATTCCAGTAAAAGGCCTGCAGCGGCAATTTGAACAGGTTCATGCAGAGGAACAGCCAGGCGGAAGTGCCGATGAAATCGTTCTTCGTGGCCCGCATGGCGATGAAGTACAGGTTGGCGAAGGCGCCGGCCAGGTTACCGATCATCGTGGTGAAACCGGCGGTGATGCCGGTCAGGATGGAGAACATTGGATGATGCGGAACGTCCTTTGATCTTCGGAATTCCATCCCGAGGACGATCAGGATCGTGACGATGATGATGCCGGCCATGATCTTTCGGAACAGGCCCTCATCCATGTCCTTTCCGACAAACAATCCGAGGACGATGCCACCTGCCATCCATGGGATGAGCTTCCAGAAATGCGACCACTGGGCATGACGGTTGTACCAGGCAACCGCCGCGATGTCGGCTACGCAGAGCAGGGGCAGGACGATGCCCGTGCTGGTCTTGCCGCCGAAGACCATCGCCATCAGCAGGACGGTCAGCACATCGAGGCCCTTCACGCCGGCCTTGCCGAGCCCGATGATGAAGGCGGCGGCCATAACGATGGTCCATTGGGCGGTACTGAGCAACATCGGGGCATCCATGTCGGGAAGGATTGGGAGGCTGCAAGATGCGGAAAAAACGCTGAAGATGACGGTATACCCTTCATTTCAGCGTCTGCGCATCGCATCGATGTGTTTGATGGCAATCACGTAATTTTATTAAATATGAAAACATCGTATCTGTTGATCGCCCTACTGGCAGGGCTTTCATCCATGGCCGCCGATTGTCCGATCAAGGATTACAAAACAGGCAAGCGCTTACTGGAGCGGGACGGAGACTATGTCCGCTCCTATCTTCAAAGCGAACGACTGGCGAAATTCGACGGCAGGTATCTGACCGATTACCGCTCGGGTCGCCGGCTTTACGAGATGGATGGTCAATATGTCAAGCGATATTCGGATGGCAGACGTGTCGCGGAGCTGGATGGCAAGTATCTCAAGGACTATCGGACGGGCACCCGGGTTGCTGAGCTGGAATGTCCCGGTGTCTTTTCCGCGTTGGCGGCGGCCTATTATTTCTTTTGACGCATAGCGATGAAATGGCAACGGCGGGCAATATATTGCCCGCCGTTGCTTCATATCCCTGCTTTCATATCCTCCTGTTATTCGATCACCACGCGTTCTCTGTGGATGACCCTGCCCTTGTCGTTGAGCGTCGTCAGCAGGTAGGTGCCGGCTGCCAGGCGCCCGACGGGCAATCTCGATCCGCTGTTCAGTTCATCCGATTTCCAAACCTGTTTTCCGGCCAGGTCGTGCAATACAGCCCGGATGCGCATGGTCCCGTTGATCCTGAAATCGATCCGGAGTTCGGTTTGCACGGGGTTCGGATACACATGCATGTATTGTCCTGCACCCAGATTTGTCAGTCCGGTGGGCACGAAGTTGAAGGGATCCGATGTTGGGGAGGTGCAGCCGTTCAGGGTTACTGCCACGGTGTAGTTTCCTGCCAGCGTGGGCTTGTAGGTCTGCCCGGTGGCGCCGCTGATCGCTGTACCGTCGCGGTACCACTGGTTGCCGCCTGCGGCGCTGGATACGAGGTCGCCGTTGGCATCACGGGTGATGACGGGTTTTTGCGGTACACTGTTCACGGTGATGACGGCACTGCCTGTGGCGGATTGTTTGCAGAGGCTGCCATTCACGTCCTGCACACCCACCAGTGTGTAGGTATAGGTTCCGGGGTTGTTTGTCGGTACACCCAGCTGAATGGAAGACCCAGATGTCGTTACGATCTGCTGGTCGGGCCCGCCGTTGATGCGATAGGTGAAGGTATATGGCGCATCTCCGTTACTGCCGGTAAACGTGACGGGTTGTGGCAGGCTTCCGGTACAGGCAGATGCTGTTCTGATGTTCTGTACCTGGCCGCAGCCTCCTGCATCATCGATCCGGGTGAGCACATATTCATAGTTGCCCTTCACGGCCGTGGCTACGCTGAGGGTAGCGGTGTTACCTGTCCCGCTTCCGATCGTCTGGGTGCTGCCCCCGTTGATCTTGTACGTGAAGGTATACGGCGCTGTACCACTGCTGCCTGTGAAAGTGATGTTCGTGGTAGGTGCGTTCAGGCAGAGTGTAGCGGCTCCACTGACAGCTCCCTGCGGGACCGACTTCACGGTAACGGTGATGGCTAACCGAAGGGTGCTTTCGCATCCGTTGTTGCCGGATGCGGCATAGTAGGTATAGGTGCCGGCCGTTGCGGTGGAAGGAACGGGGGCCGTGGCGGATCCGCTTCCACCCGTGGCCGTGGTGTACCAAACAAGGCTTGTGCCGGTGGCCGGCACGGCCGTCAGCACAGTTGCAGTGGCGCCGGCGCAGTAGGTGTATGAGGTAACCGTTGCCGTGGGGGTAGCGGGTGCATTGCAACTAACGGTGATGGGCACACGTTCTGATACCGCAAATTTCTCTGCCGTTGATGTTTCGGTAACGGCCACGGTCAGGGAGCTGGTCCCTGCGAAACCACTGGCGTAAACAATGACCGAGTCGCCGCGTAGGATCGTCTTGAGCCCGCTGGTATCAGATTTCACCGACAGGGCCAGCGCGGTGCTTCCGACGTTGTAATCTGCAAAATCGCGGTAGGTGACCTTGAAGCGCAGGGTATCGCCGATGTTCATCGTACGGGCCCTGATCGAATTCATCGTCGGATACCGGTTGAGGTTGCGGGTGGATCTGAAAAAGGCCAGGCCTACCCGGGGGAAGACGCCGCTTGTCAGGTCACGGGCAGCAAGCATGACACGATCGCCGGTGGGGGTAGCCCAGCCCGACTG
>JAJTFQ010000214.1 GCA_021299955.1 Chitinophagaceae bacterium | reverse complement strand
GACCCCCCCCCTCCTGGAGATCTTTATCATATAAAAAAAGGGGTGTATTTTCATTTTCAATCAGTTATCGTATCTTTGAATAGATTATACACAAAATCGTAACATTCGGAAACAACCGGAACGCATGAAGAAATTGATCCTCATAACCCTGATCGTCCTGCTCAAAAGCAGTGCAGTCGTGGCTTCCGAGGACAACATACGTTCATTCCGGATCCCGCTTCTCCCCCACCTGACAGATACCTCCATCCTGGCCACCGTTGGCCGGGCCTTCGACATGGTTTCCGAGAAGTACAATGAAGGCATCGAATGGCTGAGCCCGCTCGCCTTCAAGTATGCCTTGAAACTAGACCTGCCGGTCGAGGAGCTCGCCAATCAGCAGCTGCTGAGTTTCATTGATGACTGGTATGGGGTAAAATATCGTTTCGGAGGAGACAGTAAGTCCGGGATCGATCATCTTCTTCAAGACGAATACCGGTCATCGCAAAGGGCTCACGCATGTTGGTTTCTACCTCGGCAACGGAAATTTCGTGCATGCCGCCACCAACCGAGGGGTCGTCTTCGACAACATCGAGAAAGATTATTACAAAAAAGCCTTCAGAACGGCGGTTCGTCCGCATGCAGTTCCCTCCTTGCTGCCGTCCGGCAAACAATGAGCATTCACCGCAAGGGCGCGAAGGACATTCAAAGGTTTGAGGAGTATACTATGGATATGACCAGTGTCATGTCCGGGCAACACGCTGTGGTTTAACTTGGGGGCTCAAACACCCCGAATATGATCAGTAAGCTGACCGCAGAAGACCTTCGCAAGCCATGCCGTCTGGACCTCCAGACCTTGAATCTCGGATCTGGCGGGGAGTCGGTCGTTCCCATGTTCGGTCAGGAAAGGGCGAGAGAAGCCCTGTCCCTGGGCTTGGGGCTACATGCCGATGGTTTTAATATTTATGTTTCCGGAGAACAAGGGGCCGGTAAGTTGCGATCGGTGGAAGCCTTCATTACCGGTCTGGCCGCCACAGAACCCGTGCCGGACGACCATTGTTATCTGCATTGTTTCAGCGACCCCTATCAGCCCCGATACCTGAAACTGCCTGCCGGCAGGGCGGTCACCTTCCGTAAGGATATGAAGACCCTGATCAAGTCGGCTGTGCAAGCCCTCCTCAAGGCCTTCGAGCACGACGACTATGCCGAGCGACGCCAGCAGATCCACAGTCGCTTCGAGGTGCGGCAGGCCGAACTTCAGCAACAACTGGTAACAGAGGCCAACCGCGAACAGTTCCTCCTCAAGCAGAATGCCTGGGAGGTGTACACCATGCCCATGAAGGACGGACAACCGCTGACGGATGAGGCATTTGCCGCCCTGCCCGTTGCGGAACAGGAGGATATCCGCAAACGACAGGAGGCTTTTGGGGCCCGCATTCAGCGGGTGATGCTGGAAACACGTCACCTCGAAAAGGAAACCGCGGCAGCGTTCGCCCGGCTGGAATCAGAGGTGGCCGGATACGCCATCACCAACCTGATCACGGAAATGGAGGAAAGATATATGGACCTGCCCGCCGTGGTCAGCCATCTTCAGGAAGTAAAACAGGATATACTCGACAACCTGGCAGAATTCCTCATCTCACAGAAACCACAACCCGTGACCGGCAACCACATACTGCCACAGGGTGATTTCCTGAGACGTTACGAAGTGAACGTACTTGTGGATAACAGCCGGCAGCAGGGGGCACCGGTGGTGATCGAGCGTAATCCGACCTACAACAATCTGGTCGGAAAAGTGGAGAAGGAAACGATGATGGGTACCCTGGTGACAGATTTCACCATGATCCGGAAGGGTTCGCTGCACAGCGCGAACGGCGGCTACCTCTTGATCCGTGCCGAAGAGTTGCTGCGCAACCCCCTCGCCTGGGATGCCCTGAAACGTGCCATCCGCGACCGACAGGCAGTGATCGAGGAGGCAGCCGACCAGCTGGGATATCTGACCACCCGCTCCCTGAAACCGGAACCGATCCCGTTAATGGTGAAAGTGGTGGTCGTAGGCAGCGAGATGTACCACGATGTGCTGCATGCCTACGATCCGGATTTTCGGGCACTGTTCAAGGTCAAGGCGGCATTCGACACGGATGTCGCACGCACAGACGACCATGTGGCAGCATACGCGCGTTTTCTCCTCCATCAGGCGGAAACCTCGGCATTGCCAGGTCCCGATGCCGATGCGATCGCCGGCATCCTCGAACATGGTGCCCGCCTCGCCGGGGATCGGGATCGCATCACCAGTCGCGTCGAAAGTCTGACGGACCTGCTGCAAGAAGCAGGACACTACGCCCGGAAGGAGGGCTCCCCGAGCCTTACCCGCGCACATGTACTCCGCGCCGTCGAACAGCATTTCCACCGCAGCAACCTGGTGTTGAAAAAGCTGCAAAAGATGATTGCCCGGGGGCAGCTCATGATCGATGTGACCGGCGCCCATGAAGGTCAGGTGAATGGGCTATCGGTGGCCGACATGGGAGATATTGCCTTCGGCCGCCCCATCCGGAGCACCGCCAGTGTCAACCCCGGAAAGGCAGGTATCGTGGCCATCGAAAGAGAGGCGCAACGTGGTATTCGAACAGAGTTACGCTGAAATTGAAGGCGACAGCGCGTCCAGTACCGAACTCTATGCGCTCCTTTCCAATCTCGCAGATCTGCCCATAAAACAAGGCATTGCCGTCACAGGCTCCATGAATCAGAAAGGCTTCATCCAGGCCATTGGCGGCGTAAATGAAAAGATCGAAGGATTCTTTGATGTGTGCCGGAACGCCGGGCTTGACGGCACGCAAGGGGTGATGATCCCCCGGGCGAACCTATACGACCTGATGCTTCGGGAAGACGTGGTTGAGGCTGTCAGAGCCGGACAGTTCCATGTGTGGGCCGTTGAGAACGTCACCGAAGGCATCGAACTGCTTACCGGCACGAAGGCCGGGAGCCCGACCGAAGAAGGGACGGTCTACCATCGGGTATCACAGACCCTGGCACGTTTCAGCGAACATCTGGAAGACGTGGAAGAACATATCGAACACTCCAATGGCCAGGGACACTGGGTATCGGATGTCGTGATGGCCAAGCCCAGCTGACCCGCCACTGCAGATCAGGTGTTCAAACGCAGGAAGCCGCCATCCACCGGATAGTCGGCCCCGGTGATGAAGGCCGCCTCGTCGGAACACAGGAACAGCGCGGTATAGGCGACTTCCTCCGGTTTGCCCATCCTGCCGATGGGTTGCGACTGGGAGAGTTTCTCAAAAACCTCTGCTTCGCGGCCGGGATAGTTCTTCTGCAGGAAGCCGTCCACAAAGGCCGTATGCACGCGGGCCGGAGAAACGCAGTTGCAACGGATATGGTCTCCGATGTAGTCCTTGGCGACGGACAGTGTCATCGACAGCACGGCCCCCTTGCTCATGGAATACGCGAAACGGTCGTTCAGACCGGCCGTAGCAGCCACGGAACAAATATTCAACACCACACCTCCTCCATCGGCCTTCATGCGCGGGATCGCCGCATGAAGGCAGTTATAGACACCCTTAACATTGATCCGATAGATGCGGTCAAAATCCTCCTCGGATGTATTGTCGGCCCTCCCGATATGCGACACACCGGCGCTGTTGACCAGGATATCTATCCGGGGGATGGTAGCGAACACCCGATCCACCTCCGACTGTACGGATACATCACAGGGATAACCCCGTTCGATGTCTCCCGGCTTCAGGTCCACAATGTGTACAATGGCGCCCTGACGGGAGAAGAGTTGGGCAACGGCCTGACCGATCCCGCTGGCACCACCTGTCACCACCGCATGCCTGCCGGCCAGGGAAAACATTTGGGTATTCATTTTTATTTATTTTTTTCGGAATGGGTTGCACGCATTTTCAGCGCATCATCAACCAGGAACAGAATGGAAGCATAATCCTTACCGGTAGCCTCCGACAATGCGAGTTCACAGGTTCGGGTAGTGGCGTAATGCCCGTCGCATGCTGACTGCAGCGCCTCTGCTGCTTCATTTCGGGTAGCCGAAGTCGTTAGTTCCGGGAACAGAAATCCACGATCACCTGCCATGCCACAACAACCTGCACTCAAGGGAATGGTGACCTGTTCTGCACATCGCTCTGCAATGCGCCGCAGCTTCGGAGTACCACCGTTGCGCTCCAGGGTACATACGGGATGCAGCATGACCTTGCGCTTCAGGGGCGTATGCGGAAGTACGGGCAGCACCCGATCATGCAGGAGATCCACCGCATCCAGGAATCGCATCTTTCGGTATTTAATAAGATGATCCACATCCAGCGCGGGTTCCAGGTGTTGAAGCGTATGGGCGCAGGAACTTACATCGGTAACAATATCGAATCGTCCGTTGTCACTGGCTTTCCAGAGGCAATCCACTACGTGGTTGGCAGTAAATTTCCAGGCGTCCGAATATCCTTTGGAAGAGAAGATCTGACTGCAACAGCTGCCCACCATCGCATCAGGTATCGTAACCGGAATGTCAGCCTGACGACAGACAGACAGGAATG
The DNA here is from genome assembly GCA_021299955.1 of Chitinophagaceae bacterium. GTDB lineage: Bacteria > Bacteroidota > Bacteroidia > Chitinophagales > Chitinophagaceae > Pollutibacter. The sequence continues at coordinate 1,135 of JAJTFQ010000214.1, read as the reverse complement.
CATCCATGACGCTGCGCTCCTCCCCCGGATAAGTACCCATGGTGCGGGAGATGCAGGCCGGAAAATACACGATACCTCCGTCCCCATTGCTTGACGAATGTTCTCGAAGGACAGACAATCCAGGAGGAGCCGAAAGTCCTTTCGTCCACACAGGTGTTGATGGGATGATCCGACGGATCGAAGTGGTGAGTCCGCTCATGAAACCCGCCCCCAGCGCGCGATTCAGCCCCGCGCCGACATGCAGGGCCAGCCTCGCCAGACGCTCTGCCGTCGCAAAATTACGGGCAACGCGGAGCGCGATGGCGTTTGCACGCGGGTGATGGCTTTCGCGGCGAAGCCGCTTCACCAGGTCGCCGGTATTGATATCGACCGGACAGGCCGTGGCACAGAGTCCGTCCACCGCACAGGTGTCGAGTGCATCGTATTGAAAGGCTCGCAGCAGTTCGTCATGCGCCTGCATGTCGCCATCGGCTTTCATGTTCTGCAGCACGCGGCGGGCGACGATCCGCCGCCTGGGCGAAGCCGTCAGGTCGCGGCTCGGACAGCGATGTTCGCAGTAACCGCATTCTATGCAGCGATCTACTTCTGCTTCCACCGCCGGCATACGCTTCAGATCCCGCAGATGAGCCGCGGCATCATCATTTATGATCACACCGGGGTTGAGGAGACCCGTCGGGTCAACAGTCTGTTTGATCCGGCGCATGATCTGATAGGCCTCAGGTCCCCATTCAGTTTCCACAAATGGCGCCATGTTGCGACCGGTGCCGTGTTCTGCTTTGAGTGTGCCATCGTAGCGATCAACAACGAGTGTGACCAGATCCCGGATGAAGCGATCGTATCGATCTACTTCATCGGGTGTATTGAACGATTGAGTGACGACGAAATGGATATTTCCGTCCTTCGCATGACCGAAGATGATGCCATTATCGTAACCATGTGTGAGAAACAGGGCCTGCAGGTCGATGACTGCATCTGCGAGTTTTTCGACCGGAAAAGCGAGGTCTTCGAGGATGACTGATGTGCCGCTCGCACGAACCGCACCCACCGCCGGAAATAACCCTTTGCGCACTTTCCATAAAAATGCCTGCTCGGCCGGATCTTCCGTAAACACCGGAGCATGCAGCAGGTTGAGTGC
>JAJTFQ010000062.1:18139-38831 GCA_021299955.1 Chitinophagaceae bacterium | reverse complement strand
TTCACCGCAGAAGAAGCGCTGGACAAACTCGCTGCCGGCATGAAGATCCTGATCCGGGAAGGCAGTGCCGCCCGGAATTTTGAGGCGCTCGCCCCGCTGCTCCATGAGCACTGGGCAATGATGATGTTCTGTAGCGACGACAAACACCCAGACAGTCTTGCGGAAGGACATATCGACCAGCTTTGCGCCCGTGCCGCCGGCCTGGGCGTCGATCCGTTCAAGATCCTGCAGGTCGCCTGCGTAAACCCTGTCCTGCATTACAAGCTGGATGTGGGACTCCTGCGTGTTGGCGACCCCGCAGATTTTATCCTGGTGGATGACCTGCAGTCGTTCCGCGTCCGCGAAACATGGATCGTCGGGCAATGCGTCGCGCGCGCGGGCCGGACACACATTGAACAGATACAGATCCCGCAAGGATCGATCGTCAACCGTTTCGATTGCCAGCCGGTGACCCCTGATGATCTTCGGGTATCCGTTGACGTTAGTGAATGGGATCTGCCGGTCATCGAGGCGCGCGACGGACAACTCATCACCGGCAGTCTGCGCCTGCAGCCCCGGAAGGATGGATCGGAATGGGTCAGCGATGCAGATAACGATGTCCTGAAGATCGTCGTGGTGAACCGCTACCACCCGGCACCGGTCGCACGTGCCTTCATCCGCGGATTCGGAACGAAGCGAGGTGCGCTCGCCTCTTCCGTAGCGCATGACTCGCATAACATCGTAGCGGTGGGCGTTGATGACGCATCGATCGCAAGGGCCGTGAACCTTGTGATCCGCGAACGCGGCGGGGTTAGTTGTGTGGATGGCGAAAGTGAGGAGGTGTTACCGCTGCCGGTAGGAGGATTGATGTCCACCGACGACGGATACGCCGTGGCAGCGGCTTACACCCGGATCGATCAGATGGCGAAGGAGGCAGGCAGTACCCTGGCTTCGCCGTTCATGACACTCTCCTTTATGTCGCTATTGGTGATCCCCAGCCTGAAACTCAGTGACCTCGGGCTGTTCGACGGAGATGCCTTTAGATTTATGTCAGACCCGGCAGGGAAGCCCTGCCATTGAGGATCACTTATATTTATTTGTATATGAAACATGTCTGCGTCATCGGCGCCGGTCCATCAGGGATCACCGCTGCCAAGAATCTGCTCGATGAAGGACTTCAGGTCACTGTGTTCGATGCCGGCCGGGAAGTCGGCGGCAACTGGGTGTTCACGGAAGAAGAAGGCCACAGTTCCGTCTTTGAAACGACGCATATCATCTCTTCCAGGACCCTGAGCCAGTATGATGATTTCCCGATGCCGGAAGATTATCCCGACTACCCCTCTCACCGCCAGCTGGCGGCCTATTTCCAGGCCTATGCCCGGCAGTTCAATCTTTATCCGCATATCCGTTTCGGAACCCTGGTAAAACACTGCGAACGTCTGGCGGATGGCCGCTGGCAGGTTGATACAGAAACCGATGGACAGGTTGACACCCGGGTATTCGATGCGCTGTGCGTTTGCAACGGGCATCACTGGCTGCCGAGGATGCCGCAGTATCCCGGAAACTTCACCGGCCGTTTCATGCACTCACACCAGGTCAAAAGATTCGCGGATTTCCGGGGGCAGCGCGTGCTGGTGATCGGAGGCGGCAACTCTGCCTGCGATGTGGCCGTGGAAAGCAGTCGGGTGGCGGCGTCGGTGGACATGAGCTGGCGGCGCGGATACTGGATCGTGCCAAAATTCATGATGGGCCAGCCGGCAGACACCTTCAGCCAGCGCATCCACTGGCTGCCCCGCTGGCTATGGCGACGACTCTCCGCACTCAGCCTGCGGATACGAAATGGCCGCAACACACAATATGGGTTGCCCGAGCCGGAAGGTCCGATCGGATCACACCACCCCACGATCAACGAAGATCTGTTCTATACCATCCGCCACGGAAAGATCCAAACGCGGCCCGATATCGACAGCCTGAACGGAAACGAAGTGCGCTTCCGGGACGGCAGCAGCGGACAATACGACACGATCATCGCTTGTACCGGATACGTCATCGCCCATCCCTTCTTCGACAAGTCGTTCATCGACTACAGCGAAGGCGAAGTGAAACTCTGGCTGAAGATGCTCCATCCCTCGATCGATAATCTCTATTTCATCGGCCTGTTCCAGCCCCTGGGCTGTATCTGGCCGGGATCTGAGTTGCAAAGCCGCATCATGGCGCAACATCTCTCGGGCAGATGGGAACGCCCATCGGATGTGGACAGCCTTGCGGAGGCTGAACTCCGTCATCCGGATTTCCACCAGATCAACACGCCGAGGCATACCATCACGGTGGATTATCACCGCTTCAGAAAAAGACTGAATAATGCACTGCAGAAATACGCCGTGAAGCGTTCCGTTGCCGTCTGATGCAGCCTTTTTGACAAAGATATCGGGCCAGCGGGCTACCGATCTCCCTTGGCCATGTCACATTATTTTCGTATATTCCGCTAAAAAAAAGGATATGACGCTTTCGCGCAGACAGTTCATCGGACGGACGGCCCTCGGCCTGGCCGGGGCATCTTTGCTCAGTGAAGCCCTCATGGCCGCAGGTCGCAAGAAGGGTGAATTGACCGGACTTCAGCTTTACTCCGTTCGGGCTGATATGATGAAGGATCCGCTGGGTACACTGAAAGCCCTGCGGGCGATGGGATACGTGCATGTCGAACATGCGAACTATATCAATCGTAAATTCTACGGCTGGTCGGCACAGGAGTTCCGTAAGATCCTGGATGACCTCGGCATGAAGATGCCCAGTGGTCATACCGTGATGAGCTGGAAGCACTGGGATGACGCCAAAAAAGATCTGACGGATGCCTGGAAATATACCGTAGAGGATGCTGCCGTCCTGGGCCAGCAATTCGTGATCAGCCCCTCGATGGAGGCCAATGTCCGCCGCGATTACGACAAGCTGCTGAAGTTCATGGAATTCTTCAACAAGAGCGGTGAGTTGTGCAATAAGTCGGGCATGAAGTTCGGGTACCACAACCACGACTTCGAATTCAGCGAATCCCTGAACGGACGCACACTGTTCGACATCATCCTGAGTGAAACAGATCCCAAGCTGGTCATGCAGCAGCTCGACATTGGCAATATGCTCAATGGTGGCGCCAAGGCGCTGGACATCATGCAGAAATACCCCGGCCGGTTCGAGTCGATGCACGTGAAGGACGAGATCCTGGGTAGTGGCGATCACAGCAAATATGAATCCTGCGTGCTGGGCACAGGCATCGTTCCGGTCAAAGAAGTCATCGACCTGGGTCGCAAGTGGGGCACTAAGCATTTCATCATCGAACAGGAATCCTACCAGGGCAAGGCGCCGCTGGACAGCATGAACGAGAACATCGCCATCATGCGGAAGTGGGGATATAAATAAATATGAACGTAAACAGGGATCGGGCGTCTTTGTCTATAATGACATTGACGCCCGATCCATTTCAGGTAGTCATCAACGTTAGTGCCTGATGATGTCAGATATCAAACAACCGTGTAATATAGCAGCGCGATGGCTGCGGCACTCATCAGCAGGAGGGCCGACCATCCGAAAAGGTTCGACCATTTCCCGTTCACCCGGTCGCCCATGATGAGGCGGTTGTTGCAGATGTGCAGGATGATGGCGATCACAACGGGGGCCATTACGCCATACACGACGGCCGTCAGGATGAGTGCCCGCATGGGAGACAAACCGGAAAAATTGATCAGCAGGGCCGATAAAATGGAAACCACCATCACCCCGTAAAAACCGCGGGCCTGGTGGAATTTCTTGTTCAATCCCTCCTTCCAGCCGAAGGCTTCACTGACCATGTAGGACATGGCACCGGCCAGTACCGGGATCGACAGTAATCCCGTTCCGATCACCCCGACAGAAAAAAGTAAATATGACATATCTCCGGCCAGCGGACGCAGTGCCATGGCGGCTTCCTGCACGGTGGAGATGTTTTGGATTCCGGCAGGGAACATCACGGATCCTGCCGTCAGGATGATGAAGAAGGAAACAAGATTGGAGAAAAACATACCGACCCGAACATCCTGCTGCATGCTATCCATCACACGCTTATTCACGACCAACCGGTGTTCCCGTGCTTCCTCCACCTCCATAGAGGTTTGCCAGAAAAATAGATAAGGAGAGATGGTCGTCCCCAGCAATGCGACAATGATCAGGATGAAGTCCCTGTCCCATCGGATCTCCGGGATCAGACTATGCTTCAACACCTGTGGCCAGTCGGTCCGCGTCAGAAAGGGCACGATCATGTAGCAGAGCAGGGAAAGACAAAGCCAACGGAGTATATTGGCTATCCGGGCATAGGGCAATGCGATCGTGATGTAGGTGATGGAGATTCCGAAGAGGATATTGAACACGGGGGCCGGGATATCCGGCAGCAACATATTGGCGACCGCGCCCATCCCGGAGAGATTGGCTCCGATGTTCAGGATGATCGCGGGAAAACTCACCAGCACGATCAGCCACAAGACAGGTTTGGGATAATACAACCGAATGACGGCCGTCAATCCCTTACGGGTGACCAGTCCGATCCGGGCGCACATCTCTTGTACAGAGATCATCAGCGGCAGGGTGAGCAGGGATGTCCATAAGGTGGATAGTCCGAAGCCTGCCCCGGCCTGGGAGTAGGTGGCGATACCGGATGGATCGTCGTCGCTCGCACCTGTGACGAGGCCCGGGCCGAGTTGGCTACGCAGGGCCGACCAGGGCGAACGACGGCTGCGTTTGTGATGATTCCCGGGGTGCTGATTCATAGGTTAAATGTAATCGAATTCAGGGCACGCCGACCGGGTTGGATGCATATCCGGTGAAACTGAAAGGTGCCGGTGAATGCTGTTACCCCGTCAGGCATGTCCCATCCAGAGGGCACCCCCGACACTGTCACGCGAAGCGCCGGTGACGGACGAGTAGGTCGTTGACTCCTCCCGCCAGCGCAGTACCCCAAGGAGTCCCATGATCAGGGCCTCCTTATACATGGCCGTGACCGGGTCTGCGGCGACGGCCGTGATCCCGAGGGTACGGATATTTGCATCGATGCGGGACACCAGGAAAGTATTCAAGGCCCCACCACCGGTGATCAGCATGCGGGATCCATCGGCGATATGCATTCCGGATCGACCGATCACGCTGTCGATCCCCTGGCGAACAGATAAGGCGATATACTCGACGGCGGTCCGCAATGCATCTGCCGTGCCGTTTCCGGCGGCTCGCAGTATCGGCATGACAATATCCGTCCCAAATTCGTTTGGGAGGGATTTAGGGTAGGCGTGACCGTGATAGGGAAGCGCCAGCAGCTGGTTCAGCACAAGCTCGTCGACCTGTCCTGAGGCAGCAAGCCGGCCGTCTTCATCATAGGCCATCCCGAGGGGTTCCACCAGCAAGTTAAGCAGGCGGTTGGCCGGGGATGTATCGAAGGCGACGTATCCGCCCGGTGTTGATACCGAAAGGTTTGCGATCCCTCCGATGTTGAGCAGGAAGCTTTCGCCGGGGAATAACAACTTTTCGCCCATGGGTACGATCGGGGCGCCCTGTCCGCCCAAGGCTACATCCAGGGCCCGCAGGTCAGTAACGACGGGCAGTCCGGTCTCAGCGGCGATGGCGGCCCCGCATCCGATCTGTGCGGTCATCCGCGGGGGCATGTGAAAGGTGGTATGTCCGTGCGATGCGATCAGCGACACCCGGTATGAAAGATCATTCTCCTCCATGAATTCATTTACCTGGCGGCCGATAAAATGCCCGTAATCGGCATGCAGCAACAGGTAGTCGCGTGCCGAAAGTTCGGTGGCATGCTTCAGTCTTTCCTGCCATTCCGGCGGGTAGGCCTGACATGCTGCTGCTTCGATGTGCCATGTCCATCTTCCGCCGGCTTCTTCGAACTGCACAAAAGCGATATCCAGTCCGTCGAGCGAACTCCCGCTCATCACGCCGATCACACGATAGATCATTTTTTACGGATTTGTGATGGTACACCTCCGCGGATGTGAATTGCCGCGTGGTTTCGCGATCATTTGATTAGATTTGCGTCTGTGGCCGCGGGCCGAAATTACCACATTGTATGGTCAAAAATCTGAGTGAGCAACATTCATTGCTCAGCAATTGGATCGGAGAACTTCGGAACACGGAGATTCAGGGAGACCGCATGCGGTTCCGCAGAAACCTCGAGCGCATCGGAGAAGTGATGGCCTATGAGATCAGCAAGGTATTGCCCTGCGAAGACCGCGAGATCGGAACACCGCTGGGCATCTCCGTTTGTAAGGTACTCAGCCGGCAGCCGGTACTGGCCACGATCCTCCGTGCCGGACTTCCGTTGCACCAGGGCATGCTGAACTATTTCGACCGGGCAGACAATGCCTTTATCTCGGCATACCGAAAGCATCATGGCGATGGCAGCTTCGAGATCGAACTCGAATACCTCTCATGTCCTTCGCTGGAAGACCGCATACTGATCATCAGCGATCCCATGCTGGCGACGGGCGCCTCGCTGGTGAAGACGATCCACATGCTGAAGGAGGAGGGTACCCCGGCCGCCATCCATGTGGTATCCGCCATCGCCTGCACGGTGGGCATCGAATACGTGCGTCGCGAACAGCCGGATGTCACGATCTGGTGCGGCGCCATCGATGAAGAGCTCACCGCCAAAGGCTACATCGTACCGGGCCTAGGCGATGCCGGAGACCTGGCCTTCGGTGAAAAGACACAGCAATAACCATCACCTCCTGTAAGCGATATGCCGACCCGCCGTACCATCTTCAGACGCATCCTTCCCATGCTCGCCGCCTGTGCGGTCACAATGGGCATACGTGCGCAGGATCCGCATTTCTCTCAGTTCTTCTCCTCTCCCCTCACCCTGAACCCGGCTTTGACCGGACTCTTCGATGGTGATTTCAGGGTGGCCGGAAACTTCAGGAACCAGTGGCCCACGATCAATAATGCATTCACCACGGGCACCGCCTCCATCGACCTGTCGATCCTGCAGAACCGACTGCCGGAGAACGACCGCTGGGGCGTAGGGGTTTTGGCTCTGAACGACCGGTCGGCCAATCGCATCCTCAATAATAGTCACTACTCGATCTCCACGGCCTATCACAAGGGATTGGACGAAAACGGATACCATCAGCTGACGGTCGGCTTCCAGGGCACCTTCACTTCCAAGACCCTGGATGTGAGCGGCGCCGATTTCGAAGACGAGCTGACCGCACTCGGATTCACCGGCGTTACTTCCGAGGTCTTTGCCAACCAGCGTGTCGCCATCAATTATTTCGATCTGCACACCGGCATTCTGTATTCCGGCTCGACGAACGGAGAAAACAGCTTCTACCTCGGTGCTTCTGTATATCACGTAAACCGGCCCAATGAAAGTTTCCTGGGCGGGAGTTTCATCCTGGAACCCCGTGTGACCGTTCATGGCGGGGGACGCATCCCCCTGGGTACGTATCGGGCGGTGCACGGGAGTGTGATCCATCAACGGCAGGGCGGGGCGGACGAGACGGTGCTCGGAGCCGCCATGTCGTTCAACATCAACCAGGATGAATACAGCCCGGTGGATCTGTACGCCGGGGCCTGGTATCGGTTGCGCGACGCAGTGATCCCGTATGTGGGTGTCGAGTTCGGGAGTTTCCGGATCGGGTTCTCCTACGACGTCAATATGTCCGGATTGAGGACCGCTTCACAGCGAAGGGGGGGCACCGAATTGTCGCTGATATATGTGCGCCGCCCGGTGGAAGAATGGCGCCGCAAACTGCATTGTCCGAAGTTTTGAACACTAAATGAGCATCGCTCCAAAACGGACCCATTGAGGTTTCTTTCTGTTATAAATGTGTTTTTTTCTATTTAGGAAAGGATAAAATCACGACAGCCATGCCTCCGGGTTTCTGTAATTTGCATTTATGAAATGGCAGGAATTCATAGTTTCAGATCCTTCGATCCTGTTGGGTAAACCCATTATCAAAGGAACGAGGATCTCCGTGGAGCTCATACTCGACCTCCTCGAAAACGGCTGGACGCCGCAACAACTGATCGAGGCATATCCTTCATTGACACCTGATTCCATATCGGCCGTATTTTCATATCTCAAGGAGTGCATTTCCCATGAGTTCTACTTCCCCTTTTCGGCCTGAGCGATTTCTGGCCAATGAGAATTTCCCGGCACCCAGTACAGGATATTTGAGATTCCATGGTTTTGATATACTGAGTATACAGGAATCATTTCGTTCCATTCAAGATAAAACCGTTATTGAACTGGCCAGAACAGAAAACAGGATCATCCTGACTTTTGATAAGGACTATGGAGAGATGATCTACAGGTATGGCCTGGAAGATCCTCCCTCCGTTGTCTTTTTCAGATCGAAGGGAAAAGAGCCTCGGGAAGCCGGTAAGATCCTGAGATCATTGCTGGAAAATGAGCAAATTTTATTGAACGGAGCATTCACGATCGTCTCTAAAGACAGCATCCGCCAACGGAAATACAATCAGCCTTCCTGATTAACATAGATCTGCCATATGTTAGGTTCGGAAGGCCGGTGGAAGAATGGCGCCGCAAGCTGCATTGTCCGAAGTGTTGAATCCCGGCTTGGATGATCTGCTGGTCGGGCAGGTCCACTGACAAGGTTTGGGTGAAAAGTCCTAATTTGTAGCGGTTCCGTGCAATAGCCATCCCAAAATCGATCCCATTGTTAAAGGAAATCGTCATCTCCATACAAAGCTATCTCAAGGCGCACCGCTTCATCAGCGAACACAAGTTATGGCGCTGGATCCTGATCCCCGGACTGGTTTACGCCATTTTGTTCGCTACCGGGATGTACTACTTCGGGAAGTCGGCCAATGGTTTCATCGAATATGTAACATCCCTTCTGGGCATACAGGATTTTGTCGGCAGATGGGAAGATTCATGGATCGGGTTCTTTTTCACATTCTCCGCCCTGGTCATGTGGATGATCCTGATGTTCTTCTATTTTTCGCTGTTCAAGTTCTTCTGGCTGATCGTCGGATCGCCGGTCTTTGCCTACCTGAGCGAAAAAACTGCATCCATCATCGAAGGTCGGGACTTCCCCTTCAGCATGCGACAGCTGCTCAGCGACATTGCCCGCGGTATCAGGGTGGCCCTGCGTAACAGCTTCTGGCAGACATTCTACACGCTGGGTTTGCTCCTGCTGTCGCTCTTTCCGCTGATCGGGTGGACGACCCCGATCCTCTGCATTCTCATCGAATGCTACTATTACGGGTTTTCGATGATCGACTACAGCTGCGAGCGCCGGAGGATGAGCGTTGCCAGCAGCATCGAATATGTCGGGCGTCACAAGGGGCTGGCCATCGGCAACGGGATCGTCTTCTACCTGATGCATGCGATCATCGGCATCGGATGGATCCTTGCCCCAAGCTATGCGGTGGTGGCTGCCACGATCAGCATGTATGAGACCGAATCATGAGCGATCTGTTGCCATCATCCCAACCTTCGTTGTCCGGCGCACCGGGCATCGTCATCCTGCTGCCGGTCGTCCTTTCTGATGAAGGCTATGGCGCGATCCCGGAGATCCTGCGGGCGGAGGCTGAATCCTGCGATGATTTTTTTGTAGAAGAACTCCGCACTGCGCGGCGGTTCCTGCGCCGGCTGATCCCGGGTTTCGATATTGATGGCAGGACCTGGTGGCAGATCGACCTGAGATCGCCGGAGATGCTCAACGCCTTCAGATCATCCCTCTTGGCCGGACGAACGATCGGCATCATGAGTGAGGCCGGTTGTCCGGGCATTGCAGATCCCGGTCAGGAACTGGTGGCCCTGGCCCAGGGGATGGGTGCCCGGGTGAGGCCGGTCACCGGTCCGAGTTCGATATTCCTGGCGCTCATGGCCAGCGGCATGAACGGCCAGCTGTTCCGCTTCAATGGTTATCTCCCCGTGGAATCCGATCGCCGTAAAAGATCCATCCGCGAACTGGAGAGTGATTCCGCGCGTACCGGCTGCACACATATCTTCATCGAAACGCCTTACCGCAATGATGCCTTGCTGGACGCCATCCTGTCTGCCTGCAGGCCGGATACCCGACTCTGCATCGCCATTGACATCACAGGGCGTTCGGAGGATATCCGCACGCGGCGGGTGGCGGACTGGCAGCGCGACAAACCTAACATGCATAAGGTGCCCACCATCTTTCTGCTGTCGGCCTGACAACCCCGTCGGTGCTCCCTGAGGATGGTATCAGAGTCCGTAAGTGCTCACCAGATATACCATGGCAGCCATGACAACCGCCCCGAGATGCAGTTCACGGGGGCTAACAGCCTCAAACACATCCGATTCTGCATGATGCACATCAAAATATCGCTGTGAATCAGGTGTAAAACCTGCCAGGGCGGTCCCCAGGCTGCGAAGCGGTCCGATATCGGCCCCGCCGCCGCCGGAAACGATATCCGCTGCGCCGTAGGGATGAAATAATGGTGACCAGGCAGACACCTTCCGGAATTGCTCAGGGGTACCGGACACACCGAAGCCCCTGGGCGTGAAGCCGCCGGCATCGCTCTCCAGCGCAAATACATATTTCCTGCCGGCATCTTTTTTAGCTGCTTCGGCGTAGGCGAGTCCTCCCCTCAGTCCGTTTTCCTCATTCATGAACATGACGGCCCGAATGGTGCGCTTGGGTCGGATCCCTAATGCCTTCATCACCCGGATCACCTCGATGCTTTGGACACAGCCGCTGCCATCATCATGCGCACCTTCTGCCAGATCCCAGCTATCCAGATGTCCGCCTACGGTGATGATCTCATCGGGCAGTTCGCTGCCACGCAACTCACCCACGACATTGAATGATGGAACGTCTTCCATCATCTGCGCATTGCTTTTGAACCAGAAAGAGCGGACATCCCCTTCCCGGATCTGTGCGCTCAACATCTCCGCATCCCGGGTGCTGATGGCCACGGCCGGCAGTTTGGGAAAGGAGTCGTTATACCGCATGGCACCGGTGTGCGGATGGTCGTCCACATTCGATGCCAGGGATCGGATGACCACGCCGGCTGCACCATACTTCGCGGCCTGGGATGGGCCGTTGCTTCGATAGGTACCTGCCTGCCCATAGGCCCGGAAGGTCTGCACCAGCGTGGGATCCATCGGATGGTTGAAGAACACAATGCGCCCCTGGATGCCGTTGCGCCCAAGCCTTTCGAGTTCCGCGAAGTCATGCACCTCCACCAGTGGACCTTTCACACCCTCCTTCGGTGTCCCTACAGTATTACCCAGGGCCACGACCCTTATGGGTTGCCGCTTACCACCCGCCAGGGTGACATAGGCTTCCTCCTTCGGTCCCCGAACCCAGCGGGGCACCATGCAGGGCTGCAGGAAAACGGTATCTGCCCCGGCCTCCCGGAGCATGCGCGTCGTTTCTACGATCGCTTTTTCAGCACCCGGGGAGCCGGACAGTCGCGGGCCGACCTGCTTGCACAATACCCTTAGATTATCATAGGCCTTTCCATTGCGCAGGATCTCGTCCGAGATGCGCCGGATGACCACAGAGTCGAAGTTTGACTGAGCCGTCGCGGGCAGGGCCGCCAGCAGGATCCACAGCCCGGGCAGGGCATGCCTGAATGATCGCATGATGAATGATTTTGAATGACTACCTGATGATGATGTCCGTCATCGATATGATGCTGTCAACCACATACCGGCTGTAACCGCGCCAGGGCAGGGCTCCATTTTACTCCCGGTAGTGCAGATTGAAGAGTTTGCCGTCGTTCGACATCAATGTGCGGGCGATCCGCTCATCCTCTACAGAGAAATCGAAGTCGAAGGACTGCACCGTGTTTGGCGTCCTGGATCGAAAACCCGACTGTATGAGTTTCCCTTCATATGTTTTGAAAATGTAACCCTTCCGCACCATGTAGTTCAGCTCGCCCGACTTGGATCCTTCGCCAAACACAAAATGAAATTTCCACCAATACCAACCCGCACCCAGGAGCAACAAGGCCAGCAAGAAAATGATGAAAGCGCGCATAATCCGAATTTGATGGAATTTACCGATTTTATGCGAAATGGCCTAACGATATCGTCACATACCGATCGTTGCATAAAGACTACCTTTGCAGACTTATCACTCATCAATCGGCGGCCATGAACATCGGGATCGTTTGTTATCCGACTTTCGGAGGCAGTGGAGTACTGGCGACGGAACTGGGCAAAGCCTTGGCCGACAAGGGCCACAACATCCACTTCATCACCTATCAGCAGCCGGTGCGCCTGACGGGCTTCAGCACGAATATTTTTTATCACGAGGTGCATGTCCCGACCTATCCCCTGTTCGACTTTCCTCCCTACGAAACGGCACTGGGCAGTGCCATGGTGGATGTGATCCGCAATAACCACCTCGACCTGTTGCATGTACACTATGCCATTCCGCATGCAGCGGCGGCCTACATGGCAAAAAAGATCCTGGAAGAAGAGGGCCTCAGCATCCCGGTCATCACCACCCTGCACGGCACAGATATCACCCTGGTCGGAAAGGACAAGACCTATGCCCCGGTAGTCACCTTCTCCATCAACCAAAGCGATGCCATCACGGCCGTGTCGGACAATCTCCGCAGCGAAACCTACGCCAATTTCAAAATACATAAGGAGATCTCCGTCATCCACAATTTCGTGGATACTGCCAGGTTCAGCAAGAAGCCCATCGAGGCGTTCCGAAAAGTGATCGCCCCCCACGGAGAGCGTGTCATCCTGCATGCCTCCAATTTCAGAAAGATCAAGCGTATCAGCGATGTGATCCGCATTTTCGCCGAGATCCGCCGCGCGATGCCTGCCAAGCTGCTGCTGGTTGGCGACGGGCCTGAGCGACCGATGGCCGAGGACCTGTGCCGTCAGCTGGAGCTGTGTGATGATGTGCGCATGCTCGGAAAGCAGCAGGACATGGAAGATATTTTCGCTGTGAGCGACCTCTTTCTGCTGCCATCAGAATACGAGAGTTTCGGTCTGGCCGCCCTGGAAGCGATGGCAGCGGGCGTCCCGGTCGTAGCATCCGAAGTCGGAGGACTTCCGGAGATCATCACCCAGGGAGTGAATGGATACATGGGGCCTGTGGGAGATGTAGATGACATGGGGCGCAAAGCCATCCGGATCCTGTCCGACGATACCACACTGGCGGCCTTCCGCATGGAAGCGAGCTTACAGGCACAGCGATTCGACATCTCCAGCATCGTGCCTCAATACGAAGCGCTCTATGACCGATGCCTGGCCAATGCCAGGGGCTGATCATCAGACATCACCTCGACTTCAGCCAGCCTTGCGGGTCAACGAAGGTGCTTTCGTTGTTGACCACGAACATGATCTCCCCGTCGCCGTCGTCATTTACCCCGGCCTTTCCGATGACCTGTCCCATGTACACCTGTGATCCCTTGGAGACGGAGGCGGAAGAAAGATTGTAGTACGTCGTGAAATACTTTCCGTGCTGGATGGTAACCGAACACGGATTTCACCACCCCTTCGAATACGGATTTTACAGCGGCTCCCTGCTGTGTCGCAATGGTGATACCGATGTTCTCTTCAAAAAGTGTGGTTCCTTCGATCGGGCGACGACCGAAGCCGGACGTTACCATTGCGGCATCCACCGGCCAGGGCAGATTGCGGCGGTTGTTCTCAAATCCGACCGAAACCCTTGTCACTTCCGGCGTGCTTTCGAGTACGGCTTCCCGGCGGGCGGGAGCGGCAGGTTTGGCCGTTGCCGCGGATGCAGCGGGGGCAGAAGGGGTGCCGGCCGGTTTAGCGGCGGCATTGGCTTCCTCGAGGCGACGTGCGGCATCTGCCTTCCTGCGTTCATCCGCCGCCTTCTGTATCTCGCGGCGTACGACCGCCGCGATGGCCGCCTGCAGGTCCCTGTCTAGTTTCCGCTTGGCCGTCAATTCCTTGGAGAGTTCCTTCTCACGTGCCTTCAGTTTATTCACGAAGCCTGCCTTCTCTCGTTTTTCATCTTCCAGTATCTTCTTTTGCAGATTCTGTTCCTCCAGGGTCCGGCTTTTCTGCACTTTGTTCTCGGAGAGCTGACGGATGCGGACGCTGAGCTCCTCGCGTGTCCGGCGAATGCTGGCCACCTGATCCTCGCGGTACTGACGATAACTTTTCAGGTAGGCTGCACGCTTGACTGCATCATTGAAGCTGGAGGATGTGAAGATGAAATTGAGCATGTCGTAACTGCTCCGGTTCTTGTATGCGTATTCGATGGTGCGGGCATACTGAGAACGCAGGGTATCCAGCTGCTTTTGCAGCCGGTAGATCTCCCGGTTGTTCGCGAAGATCGAATTATCGATCAGGCGAACCTCCTGATTGATGTTTTCGATCACGGCATATCGTTTCCTGAGTTTTGACTGGATGAGGTTGAGTTGGCCGATGCCCGCTTTCTTGTCTTTGCTGATCAACTGCTGCTGCTGTTGCAGCTGGTCGATCTCCGACTGGATCTGCCGGCGTTTGCGCTCCAGCTCATCCTTCGACTGGCCGGTGACCATCGCCAGCGAGGTACAGAAGAACAAAAAGGTGATCAACGGACGAATAAAAACCTGCATGCCTGACACTTTGTATGTTGAACCGGCTAAAACCGCGCCAAAGTAGATCTCCGCGGTGTGTCCGGCTGTTAAAGCTATTTCAATTTATAGTTTCTGGGGATGGAGAAGGGATAGGACTGTGGCGTATCGAACTCCACCTGACGGAATTCCAGCTTCAGGTCGACTGTCTGCTGATCCGACAACCGGATACGCCTGATGTTCGAAAAGCGCCTGCCGGTGATGTCTGCATAGGCCTCATAATCAAGGTTCGCCGATCTTTTCCGAAGCGGATCCGCATCTTCCAGCCGGCTGGCATTCAGGGTGAGGCCGGGCAGCAGGAATTGGGCGAGATGACGAAACCGATCTCCCGAGAGGAACATCGATACGAGTCCGGACGCTTCGCGATAAGACTGCAATTCGCCGTCCATGTAAAGTGGATTACCGGCGATGAGTTGCTGAAGGGTGGCGAAATCGAAGGGCAGTTGTGTGATCTGCTGAAGATCGGAGACCGTCGCGTACTTGATGGTCTTTTCGAGCTTGTCCATGATCATGACACTGTCAGGTCGAATGAGCACGCGAAAGGCCTCAACGCCCAGGGCCGCTATGACGGAGACCCACACAATACTGTCGCGACGCATGCGGATGAACGCATTGAAATCCAGATTCTTGTCCTTTGTGTCCTTGTAATCCACCTTGACCCTGGCGGAGAATGTTTCAAAATGGATGCGGTTGCTGTCGATCCGGGCCATTGCACCCCGGACGCGGCGGACGGAATCCTCCGCCAGCGAGTCTGTCCGTGAGGGGGCGGAGGGGGTGACAACGACCATCGTATCTTTCGGAGGCTCCGTCACCGGCAGGGGCTGCGCGGATTTCCGGGCCGAATGGCAGGCTGTTGTCAGCAGGAAAAGGATAGAAAGCAGGTATGTTATCCTCATGTGTGGGCGTTGTTCGTCATTGAATCCCGGTATGGCCGAAACCTCCTGTGCTGCGTTGGGTCTCCGACAGCGTATCCACGACCCTCCATTCGGCCCGCTCAACCCGTTGCACGACCAGCTGTGCGATCCGGTCTCCGTTGCGGATGACCTGCGTTTCTGCCGACAGGTTGACGAGGATTACCCCCACCTCCCCGCGATAGTCGGCATCGATCGTGCCCGGTGTATTGAGGCAGGTGATCCCCTGTTTCAGTGCCAGTCCGCTGCGCGGACGCACCTGCACCTCATATCCTTGTGGTATCGCCAGGAAGAGCCCCGTCGGCACCAGGGCACGTTGCATCGGTGCGAGGCGGATGTCTGCGGCGAGATGAGCGCGGACATCCATACCGGATGAACCTTCCGTGGCATAGGCCGGCAGCGGGTGGGGTGATCTGTTGATGATGTCGATGTTGACCGGCATGTTCGTCCTCATTGATGTTCAGCTTAGGCATCCCGTTCCAGCAATACGGAGGCATAGGCGACCAGTCCCTCTTCCCGACCCACGAAGCCCATCTTTTCGGTCGTGGTGGCCTTGATGGACACCGCGTCTTCCTCCACCCCCAGGATGCGGGCGATGACCGCCGTCATGGCAGGGACATGGGGCTTGATCTTCGGGGCCTCGAGGCAAAGGCTGCTGTCTACATTCACCACGCGGTAGCCCTTTGTGGCGATCAGGGATCGTGTGCGATCCAGCAGGATCTTGCTGTCGATGTCCTTGAAATCGGCACTCGTATCCGGGAAATGCACCCCGATATCTCCCATGGCCGCGGCGCCGAGCATGGCATCGCAGATGGCGTGCAACAGTACGTCGGCATCGCTGTGCCCCTTGGCGCCGAGATGGTGCGGGATCTTCACCCCGCCGAGCCACAGGTCACGCCCTTCCACAAGCTGATGGAAATCGATGCCGAATCCGATCCTGAACGCCATGTATTCGTTTTTACAAAAATACGCCATGCGGATGACGTGCAAGCGTGGATCAAAGAAAGAAGGCCGCCTTTTGGGCGGCCTTGGATACGTTTGGTCCCGGAACTCACTCGTTGCCGTCCAGGTCGAATACCAGACTGAAACGCATGGTATTGGAGAGTGGATTTCGGTTCACGCCGGTGCCGGAAGGAATGAGATATGAGAAATTGATACCAAAAACATTGTAACGGATGCCCGCACCCATGGAGAAATACTGGCGGTTGCCCTTGGTCTTATCTTCATAAAAATACCCAAGACGGAAAGCAAACTGGTCGTTATACCAATATTCCATGCCCGAGGAAAAGGAGAATTCCTTCAACTCTTCCGCGAAGCCGCCGGGTGCATCTCCGAATGAGCTGAACCAACTGCCTACGACACCT
Organism: Chitinophagaceae bacterium; assembly: GCA_021299955.1. Lineage (GTDB taxonomy): Bacteria > Bacteroidota > Bacteroidia > Chitinophagales > Chitinophagaceae > Pollutibacter. The sequence goes on along the minus strand of JAJTFQ010000062.1, from coordinate 21,994 downwards.
TTACTCCGATAGCTCACCAGTCCGGCGGAATCGCCGAGCGAGGGGGGCGTCGGCACCAGCATTTTGTGGATGTCGAGTCCGAAAGAGATCCGGTTGACTTCATTGACGACCCTGGTGTACACACCGCCGATCGCGAGGTTGGCGGGGATGAAATCCTTTGCCGCGGCATCATCGGTGTAGCCGATCTTGGCCCCCAGGTTGGTCATGGCCAGTCCAAGGCTCAGTCCGGAACCGTCAGCGTCAGGGCGCGTGTAATAGAGCCCCAGGTCGCCGGCCACGGAAGTGCCTGCCTTGTAGGAAACGCCGTTGACGGATGAGTTGCCCGCGAGGTTGGAGTTGATGTAACGGAGCGCGACGCCCAGGCTTAGCTCATCAGAGAGTTTTCGGGCATATCCCGCGTCAATGGCGAATTCCCGGGGGCGGACCATCTGCAGGTCATTCCCGAAATTGTCGGTGAACTGGATATTGCCCAGACTGAAGTATCTGAGGGATCCTGAGATCGATTGTTCTTCGTCGATCTTATGAAATCCGGCAAGGGTGGTGAGATACACATCTGTCAGGCCGAGGTCCTTCAGCCAGGGAGTGTAGGTAAGGGCGATGCCACTCCTTCGGGCCGAGAAGGGATATTTGGCCACATTGTAGAACTGTGAGTTGACATCCGGGAGGGTAGCGACCCCAAGGTCACCCATTCCGCCGGCACGCGCGTCGGGGGATATCCGCAGAAATGGCACCGCGGAGGTGACTACGTTGATCGGTTCTGTCTGTGCCGCCAATGTCATCGGACCGATGGCGAGTACCCCACCCACCAGGGTCCTCAGTAAGATAGATTGCATGAAAAAGTGTTTGCGATGAGAGGAAAGTGGGGTAGATGTCTATTCGATCCTGCGGGTTTGAGATACAAGGTACGACAAAATGACGACTATCAGAACAAGAGGAGTTTTTCAATCTTTTCAGTCTGTTGTCCGTCTGGGGAAGCGACCCGCAGCCGGTAGATGTAGACGCCGCGGCCGAGGCGCCCTCCGACATCGTCGCGGCCATCCCATTCGATGTCATCGGAGCGATTCCCATCCGTGGAGATCCGCCGGTCGATCGTTCGGACGATCTTACCGGTGATGGTCATCACCTGCACGGTGACACGGAGTTCATCGCCGGGGCGGTTATGTTCGAACCAGAACCGGGTGGAGGTGGTGAACGGATTGGGATAATTGAGCACCCGGTCGATCTTCAGGCTTTCGCGCCTGACGACCCGGCATTCGAGGAGATATTCGTTGCTGTTGTTGAAGACATCCCATGCCCGGATGAGGATGGTATGCATGCCTTCCGAGAGGGCCGGCAGCTGGAAGCTGAGGCTTCCGCTCCTTTCGCTGTCGGGGTCGGCTTCGTAGTATTCGTTCAGCACGATCGTCCCCCGGGTATCTCCGTCGATGACGGCGGTGATATCGTGTCCGATGCCCGTGCCGGATGCGTTGATGCCGGTGGAATCCCTCAGGCTGACGATGAGTACGGGCTGTTCATCAACGATCCCTCCGTTGACGAATCGGCGGTCGTTCATCCAGGCCTTTATCTCCGGGCCGGCTCCGTCGTTGCGGAGACCGTTCCCCAATCCCCCCACATACAATCCTCCGAACTGGCCGGCAGCTTCCCGCGTACCATCTTCGGCATACAGGCTGAAACGTCCCAGTCCGGTGGCGTAGTCGATATCCTTCGGTACCACCATGGGAAAGCTGAAGCGCCCGTCGACCACCTTGACCTTGCCGTTATATAATTGCTGGCGGCGCACCCTGAAACTGGTCACCTGGCTGCCTGGATCGTTGGCGAGGGTGGAAATGGACTGCTCTTTATCGTATAGTGCCGGATAGGCATAGCCATTGAAATCCGTGAGACGCCGACCGGAGGCATCGGTCACCTCGCCTGAGACCATATATCGGTTCAGCGCACGCAGCGTGTCGGTGAACATCGGCAACGGACGGCCGTCGATCGCCGTCAGCCGCACGTCGGCCGTGGGGATACCCAGGGTCAACGCCGGATCCCCGAGTAGCGTGAATTTCCGGTTGTTGATGATATCTCCGGAGGTCTGGATCGTCAGGTTCTTGGAGGCCCGGACGGCTTCACCGAGGGTCCTGTAGCCTCCGTCGGGGCGGGGATCGAGGGCCATCTTGAGATAATTGCTGTTCATCACCCGGTTGCTGTAGGCGAACACAAGCCGGGTGGTGGTCATCAGGGCGATGCCGCCGGCAGAAGAGCCCAGCAGGATCTGCTCTCCAATGGATCTTTCCAGCGGGTTGTCGAAGGGTGCGAAATCGCAGGTAGCGGTGATGAAGAGGGGAAGCTTGTCGCGATTCTTCCAGGATGCAACCATGTCTTCGTCCAGGATGGCCTCCTGAGCGAGACGTCGGCTGCCGCCATGTCCGCTGTAGTTCCAGATGAGGGTGCCGCCGAAGATGCGGCTGTTGATCGCGGCATTCACCAGCGGATAGCGGCTGCCGCCGGCCCCGCTCTCCTGACGATAGGCATCGAGATAGGTCTTGCCGATATTCCAGACCGAGTCGATGCCGGCGATGGTCAGGGCATGAAATTCCGCATCGTTCAGATGCACGTTCTGGTCTTCGTCGTCCGCCACCAGGCTGAACTGCGTACGCCAGGGACCCAGCGCCGGGGCGGCATGGTAGCGGATGACCTTGTCCACGAATGTCCTTGCTTCGGCAACCGTCGCGGCGGGGATCCTGCCGACGCCGATGTCGAGCAGACCGGGCCTCAGGGGATCGTTGATGTCTTCATCATCATCGAGTAATGCGTAGAAGTCATCGGTCGTGTAGGTGGAGAGCGGATCCAGTGATCCGGGCGACTGCCAGGCGGGGATGATGAACTGACCTACGGCACCCAGCCGGTTGAGCGGATCGAAGGTTCCGTCGCCGAACAGCAGCAGGTACTTTGGTCGACGGGCGGTATCGGTACCGGCCCGGTCGTAGAACATCTTCACAAAATCCCGGATGCCGGCAGGATCCGGTGTTCCGGATGAAAACTCATTCCATATCTGTCCGACCTCGACGACGATCGAAGACAGACCCTCACGCTGTCGATGATGGGCCGCCAGTCGTTCTGCTTCCGTGCGCAGCCCCTCGCTCGTCACGATGATCATGGCCGGAAACTGCGGCTGGTGCAGGTCCTGGTTGGCCACGCGACCGACGTACCGGGGGATGGGCATTTGTGCAGGGACGAATGCCGTATACTCCCGGATGCGGGAGACATCGTTGCGGAAACGTGCCGGACTGCCGGTGACTGCCGGAATGTTGACGGGCCTTAACGGATTGGTCACATCCCAGAGCAAGGCACCGGTCGGGAAGGATGAAAAGACATACTCCGTGATGATCCCGGGGCCAATGCCATTGAGATGCCGGAAAGACATTTGGGAAAGGGTGGACATATCCAGCCGTCGTTTCCAGGAGATCACGAGGCGGTCAAGCCACCCCTGTGCATTTACGCTGCCGGGCGAAAAGGAGATACCCAGCTGCAGGCGATTCTCTGAAAGTCTGCTGCCCGTCCGTGCCGATGCCCGGGTGGCTACGGGCTCGTATTGGATACCTGCCAGCGCGGGTGGCGTCAGTCGCTGGATCACCACGCCATTCAGGGAAACATCGAAGCGGGCGGGCTGGCCGAGACTCCGGGCCAGGAGGTCGGCCGCTACAATCACATCCGTACCCGTGATGAGCCCGCCGGACGGAAGCGTGTAGGTCCTCGCCGTCAGGCGGCCGGGTCCGGAGCCGAACTCGTCACCGAACCACTCGCGGCCGCTGGACAGGAAATTCAGGCTGTCGCGCTCAATGGCCAGCCGCTCATCGAACCGGTCGATGGTTG
>JAJTFQ010000062.1:0-18131 GCA_021299955.1 Chitinophagaceae bacterium | reverse complement strand
CCCTGCCCTTCGATCGTCAGGAAATAATATGACTCGGCCGCGTACGAATGCTTTTGAAAAAAAAAACGTTGCTGGGCCGAATCTGTCTCCCATCTGTCGGGGCCCGGGGCATGAAACAGGATCTGGTCGCCCGTCCCGAAGGAGCCGTCGCCACCATCGTCGATCCATATGGCATTTTCTACCAGATCGTCGGGACGGGGTTTCCGGTTATCTTCAGGGAGCATGCCGCCACCATTCCCAAACAGGCGGATGGAAGCCGATGGAACAGGGAGCCGAATGCCCATCCGGGTCATCAGGGCAGCATCGATCCGATGGATGCCGGATGTGGCAACCGCAATTTTATGCCATTCTCCCGCGGCCAGCACGGAGCGGGTTGCATACATGCGCTGGGCCGACGATCCGCCGGCCATCAGCAGCCCTGCAAACAAAAGGATCGACCTGATCATGGGAGTAGCCCAAAATTATGATTAAGTAAACAATATTAGACGGCACGGGATCGACCTGTCTCTGCAGAAAGACATAAATTCGCAGTCCATGACAGGTGATACCAACCCCTGAAAACAGGATTTGGTATAATATTTGTAGTCTAAAAACGTTCATTTATCAAGTTAAATCAGCACCATATGCAATTCGCGAGCCTGAAAAGCTTCTTCCTGGTTGCGGCGGCCTTCGTCTTTCTGTCTTCCTGCAAGAACGGCGGGATCTTCGGAAAGAAGTACGATAAGTCTTCCGTCACCGGGTGGAATTACAACGACAAGAACATGGCGGGCTTCGGCGTGCCCAAGGAGAAGGAGCAGAACACCGGTCCCGGTCTGGTATTTGTCCAGGGTGGTACCTTTGTCATGGGTGCTACCGATGAGGATGTCATGGGCGACTGGAATAATACACCCCGCCGCATCACGGTGCCTTCTTTCTACATCGACCGCACCGAAGTGGCGAATATCCACTATCGTGAGTACCTGCACTGGATCGAGAATAATTTCGATGATCCCGAATATGCAGCGGTGATCAATGGTGCAAAGCCGGACACCCTGGTATGGCGCAGCGAGCTTTCCGCGAACGAGCCTTATGTAGACTACTACTTCCGCCATCCTTCCTTCAATAACTATCCGGTGGTGGGCGTCACCTGGCGTCAGGCCAACGACTTCTGCATCTGGCGGAGTTCAAGGGTGAACGAGTTGATCCTCGTTCAAAAGGGGTTCATCAACAAGAACCAGCTCAAAACCATCCAGGGACAGGGCGAAGAGAATTTCACCACGAAATCCTACCTGCTGGGACTCTACTCTCCCATGCCCGGTAAGCCAAATTCCAAGAAGACCCAACTCTTCGACGCAAATGGCAAGCCCCGGAACTTTGTAAAATTCGAAGATGGTATCCTGCTTCCTGAATATCGTCTCCCGACCGAAGCCGAGTGGGAATACGCTGCACTGGGTCTGGTGATGCAGAACCCGCGCCGTAAGACCAAAGACCAGGGCCGCGGAGAAGAACTCATTATGAACCGTCAGGTATATTCCTGGTCGCAGAACGTGAACGGTCTGCGCGATACGCGCTCCGGCTCCTGGCAGGGTAAGTTCATGGCGAACTTTAAGCGTGGAACAGGTGATTACATGGGTGTGGCCGGTGGTCTGAACGACAACGCCGCCTTCACCGCTCAGGTGGACGCCTATTTCCCCAACGGATTTGGTCTGTACAACATGTCCGGCAACGTTAACGAATGGGTGGCTGACGTCTATCGTCCGCTCAACTCCATGGATGTGGACGACATGAATTCCTATCGTGGTAACAAATTCCAGAAGCTCTATCAGAATTCCAATGGCGAATTCGAGCGCGACAGCCTGGGACGCGTTAAATATGTGGATGTAACGGATGCAGAAGCCAAGAATCGCCGGAACTACCAGAAAGGTAACGTGGTGGGCTACAAAGACGGCGACTCCGTTTCCAATGCCATCTACAATTATGGTAAGTCGACCCTGATCAGCGATAAATCACGCGTGTACAAGGGTGGCAGCTGGAATGACCTCCCCTACTGGCTGAGCCCGGGCACCCGTCGATTCATGGAAGAAGATCAGTCATCTTCCATGGTTGGTTTCCGTTGCGCGATGGACCGCGTAGGCAGCCAGGAAGGCAACGGCTTCCGGAATGGTAACCATTTCGGCAAGACCCGTCAGAATTCCAGGAAATAATCTCAAAATCGCATAGACTAAAAAAGCCTCCCGCTCGGGAGGCTTTTTTGTTTCAGGTATCTTTGCAACATGGATATCGTCATTCTTTATGAAAGGTTCCTGGCATCTGCAGGGGTGCAGACCGATACCCGCCGGATCAGTCCGGGAGAGATGTTTTTCGCCCTGAAGGGGCCGACCTTCAACGGCAACCGATTTGCCGCCGAGGCGCTGAAAGCCGGTGCATCATGGGTGGTAGCCGATGAAGATACCGCATTCACGGATGATCGAATCATCCGGGTGGAGGATGTCCTCGACACCCTCCAGCAGCTTGCCCGCCATCATCGCCGGCAATTCCAGATCCCCGTACTGGCGATCACCGGCAGCAATGGAAAGACCACCACAAAGGAATTGGTCCATGCCGTGCTTTCCAGGAAATTCAAGACCCACACCACCAGGGGTAACCTGAACAACCACATTGGTATTCCGCTGACACTGCTCGCCATGCCCGCAGAAACGGAGATGGCCGTCATAGAGATGGGCGCAAACCATCAAAAGGAAATTGAGGGTTATTGCCGCTACGTGGAGCCCGAATATGGGATCATCACCAATTGCGGGAAAGCACACCTGGAAGGTTTCGGCGGAGTAGAAGGCGTGCGCAAGGGGAAGGGTGAACTGTATGATCATATCCGTGCGCATGACGGCACGATATTCATGATGAAGGATTACGATTACCTCCGGCAAATGTCTGCAGGGATCAAAAAGATCATCACCTACGGCACTTCGGATGCAGACATCACAGGTACGGTTACCCACGGAGACCCATTCCTCGAAGTGGAATGGGCTGGCCATGGATGCCTGCGTACGCAGCTTGCAGGCGACTACAACCTTCCCAACGTGCTGGTAGCGCTGGCGGTGGGCGTTCATTTCGGTGTGCCTGAAAAGGAGATCATAGATGCGATATCCACCTATGCCCCGTCCAACAGCCGTTCACAATGGGTGGAAAAGGGCGATAACCGCATCATCCTTGATGCATACAATGCCAACCCGACCAGCATGGCGGCAGCCATCCAAAACCTTATGAAACAGTCTTATCCGCGTAAGTGCGTCATGCTCGGAGGGATGATGGAACTGGGAGCGGATAGCATCCAAGAACACACGGCTTTGGTCAGGCTCCTGCAAACGCACGAATGGGCGGAAGTATGCCTGGTAGGTGGAGATTTCATGAATATCGACCATCCTTACAGGCGTTTTCAGGATGTTCATGCAGCCATAGCATGGTATCGGAGCCATCCCCTAAGGGACGCACTTGTCCTGGTCAAGGGATCCCGCAGCATGCGCATGGAGTTGCTGACCGACGTGCTGTGAATGGTGACCATTATCACATAATCGGTCGGTCGCTTCTTGTAACTTTGCAGTACAACCGACGTACATGTCCGACAGCAAACCGAATTACTTCATCAGCGTACTAGACAACCGCTGCCCCAGATGCCGTACCGGCCGGATCTTCAAGGAAAGGAATCCCTACAATCTGTCCGCCACGGTTCGGATGAAGGATGCATGCCCCGTCTGCGGACAGCCCACCGAAATTGAAACCGGGTTCTATTACGGAACAGGATATGTGAGTTATGCACTGACGGTTGCGCTCAGTGTGGCATCTTTCGTAGCCTGGTGGGTCCTGATCGGATTTTCTCTGAAAGACACCCGTTTCTTCTGGTGGATGGGCTGCAATGCCGTTTTCCTCATTTTGCTACAACCATTGATCATGAGGCTTTCCCGAAGCCTCTGGCTTTCCTGGTTCGTTAAATATGACCCGAACTGGAAAGAACATCAGGAGGTGACCATAACCGATCGTCTGGTCAAGGAGCATCAACATAACTGGTGATCATTCATGAACAAACCAACGTCTGATTCTTCGTGCCTTCGCGGTAAAGACTTTACCGCGAAGGCCCGAAGGAATACAGTGTACAGGCTGATGGCTCAGAGTTTCACCAGCGTGTACGTATTGCTCATGAAGTCAACGGTGATCTTATAATTCCCGCTGGCATCCGGAGATGGCATATCCTGACCTTCCGGCTTCATGGGACCACCATTGTTCTTGATGCCGGGAGCCTGGTTGTCGACCGCACCATATTTCTTACCCCCGCTCCCGTTTTCCGGCAGGAAGAGATAATTCTTACCGGCTGTCAGGTTGATGGTCAGCTCAAATTTCGTTGAGTTGATGCGGGTAAACCGCTGTGCCGGCACCGGCACGGGATTGTTCCATCCACCGGGGGTAGCATCACCCACGATGAAGAGCTCGGAGGGGAGTCCGTGCTGCTGAGTGAACGGTGTAACCGTGAATTTGCCCTCCTGGAAATCCATCAGGAGCTTGTAGAGCCCGTTGGCGGCGGGGCCCGGGAAGTTATCCGGAAGGTTATAACCGAAATTGCCACCGGCAGCAAGTCCGGGCAGCGCATTGCTTGCGACGGAATACTTGTTGCTCCAGTCTCCGTTGTTCAGGGGAAGCACCAGGTATTGCTTACCGCCATTGAGCTGAAAGATCCCCCCGAAGGTCGTCTCGTCGAGTCTGGACAACTCCTGAGAGGGTACCGGCATCGGATTGTTCCATCCGCCCTGGGTGGCATCACCGACAATGTACAGCCTGCCGGAAGACGGAAGCGTCACCTTGGGCGGGATCTTGTAGGTAGTGGCGCGGATGCGCAGGGTGTTGGAGGTGCGACGCTCGTTGTTGTTTCCGTAAGAGGATATCACCCGAAAATCGAGGTCATAGGCTCTGTTGTACTGGAAACCATAATTCAGCATCAGGTTGTTGAGGTCCTTGGCGATGAAGGACATCGTACGCTTGCCGATCAGTTGGAAGGACACCGCCTTAGAGAAGTTGCGGCCGGCCGAGTCGATCTGCACGATGTATTTGAAACTGTTGCTGTCACTGGCATACTCAGGATTGGCCCATACCAAGGTGAGCACGGTCTTGTTGCTGTCTGCCGGTGCAGGAGCCAGGGAAGTCACCGAAGCCGTGAGTTCCGGATTGAAGCCCTCTGCGTAGAATGGCAGTCGCTCTATCTTTTCACAGGCGATGAAGCCGAACAGCAGGATCGCTGCCAGCATGGCCTGAATGCGACGAATGTTCATGTGCGTTCGTTTGATTGGATTATTGTTTCACCACGGTAAAGATCCCCTTCTGGAAATCGACTGTGATCTTGTAGTTACCCGCAGCAGATGGAGCCGGGAAGTCCTGGCCACCGCTGGTGTAGAATCTGAATTCTCCGCCATTCGAGATACCGGCTGCCTGATTATCCGCAACGGCATATTTGCTACCCCAGCTTCCATTCTCCGGAAGGAAGAGGTAGAAATTACCGGCGCCGCTCAGCGGGATCGTGATGTCAAACAGGGTGTTGGACCGCTTGGTGAACTCCTGCGAAGGCAGGGGCACCGGGTTGTTCCATCCGCCAGGAGTGGCATTGCCCACAATGAACAATCGTCCGGTAACGGGCAGGGCGACCTTGGGTGGCGGTGCATAAGGGGTCGCGGTGAAGGTGATCTTGTTGGAGGTCAGCGGAATGGCGTTGTTGCCGCCCACACTGCTGGTGATCCGTGCCTCCAGCGAATAACGGCGACCAAAAGGAAGGGCCATTGAATTCCCGAGGATCGCGTTCAGCTCGGCCACCGTGTACCCTTTGCTCAATTCCTTGCTGATGGTGGTCGAAAACCGGCTCTTGCTGCTGAAATTCGCACCGACCGTGTCGATCTCCAGCAGATAGTTGACATCCTGGGAATTGACGCCTGTGGTGAACTTGTATTCCGGGTTGGTCCAATCGAAGCGGATGGCCAGCACCGACTCATCAGCAGGCGGGGGCTGGAGATTTACGGAAGCCGTGGAGGCCGTCAGGCTCGGCTGTTTGCCGCCGAGGTAGTATATCCGGTACTCCTCTTTTTTGCAGGACTGCAGGAGGAACAACACCGCCAGCATCCAGGAGACCGAAGTGATGATTCGTTTCATGTCCAATGATATTTGATTGATTAATAACCGGTGTTCTGCTTGATGTTGGGGTTCGAACCAACCTCTGTGGCCGGGATCGGATAGAGCTTACGGAATGTTCCGACACCCGTTCCGTTCCGTACTCCACCCTTCCAGGGCCAGAGATAAGTATCTTCAGTGAACCGGCCGTAGCGGATCAGATCGGTCCGGCGGAAGCCTTCCCAATACAGTTCGCGGGCACGCTCATCGAGGATGAAGTTCAGATTCAGCGTCACATCCGAGATATTGCCTGCCGTACTCCTGTACGCCCGCTCACGCAGCCTGTTGATATAACTCAGGGCCGTTGGGCGGTCGCCGCCGGAGCCGCCACGCAGCACGCCCTCTGCATAAATGAGGAACATTTCGGCGAGTCGGAACAACGGAAAGTCGATATCGCTGAAGGTACGTCCCGGGTCAGTTCCGAAACCTCCGCTTCTTGTCCGGTTGCGGAACTTGGTGACGGCAAATCCATCCTTGAACTCACTGATCTTATCGATGTCCAGCTTGTGCTGGAAGAACTGTGCGCGCTTATCGGCGGCACCGGTGAAGTCGGGGAAGAGCTGTGGCAGGTTCTTCGTGGTTCGGATACCGCCCCAGCCGGAGAGACCGGAAAAATTCTGGTCCATGTCACCACCAACAGAAGCGTTCACCAGGAAGGTTGTACCGCCATAGTTCTTCGTTTTGATGCCATCGTAGTTCAGCGTCCAGATCGCCTCTGTGTTCCCGACATGGTTGTCTGCAAGCATCAGGGTCCGGTAGTCTGTGAGCAGTACATATCCGCCGTCGATGACCTTTTTCGCATTGGCAACGGCCTCGGACCACTTAGGGGTTCCGGTGTAGGTCTGCGCATTCAGGTACATGCGGGCCAGCAATGCCCATGCAGCGGCCTTGTCGGCACGTCCGTAGGCATTGGCACGGGGAGCGGGGAGTTCAGCAGCCAACGCATTCAGTTCCGACTCAATGAAGGTGAAGAGCTTTGCCGATGTTGTCTGCTCGGGACGGAGCCCGGCACCGATCCCGGATGCCTCGGTCGTGAAGCCGGGGTTTCCGTAGAGGTCCATCAGCACCCAGTACTGGAAGGCCCGCACGAAACGTGCTTCGGCACGCATTACTTTGATATTATCTGCAGCCGTGCCGGTGATCCCGCGGGATGCGAGTTTATCGGGTGCGCTTTCGCGGATGAACTCGTTACACAGGGTGACCACATAGAAACAGCGATTGTACAATCCCGTCAGGAAGGTGTGGTTGGCACTCCAGTTCATGTTGTGGAATTCCCAGATGTCAGCGTCGTTCCAGGCAACCACTGCCTCGTCGGTGCTCAGTTCCTGAGCCTTCCAGAAGAGCCGGAGGAAATCAGAAGTGCCCTCGTCGATACCGGCCACGTCGCCGTTGCCCGCAGGCCCGCTGTTGCCCGTCAGGGCCATGCTGCCATAAACTTTCGCCAGCACCTGCTTATAGCCGGCTTCAGAATTATACAATTGTGCGCCCGTCACATCATTGGGCGGAAATCTGTCCAGGTCCTTGTGACACCCGGCGAAGAGCAGCGCCGCCATCAGGAGGACCATACAATGCAATGATATCCTTGTCATGGTTCGTTGAATTGTCGTGTTAGAAATCAAGATTCAGGCCCAGGGCGAAGATCCTCGGACGGGGATAGATCTGGTTGTCTATTCCCCCATTCACCTCAGGATCCAGACCAGTGTATTTCGTGATCACGAAGGCGTTCTGGATATTGGCCGTCAGGCGCATCCGCACATTCTTCATCACCTCGCCCGCATCATATCCGACATTGATGTTGTCCATCCGGAAGAAGGAGGCGTTCTCGACATAATAGTCGCTGAAATACTGATTGTTCGTGAAACCCGTCTTCAGGTAGCTCGTGCTCGCGTTGCCCAGCCATCCGAGCGGGTTGAGGACCTGACGCAGCACGCCCCGATTGCTGGCGTTGTTGTTGTAGATGTAGTTACCGAAGCTCATGCGTCCTACAAATCCGGCATTCCACTTGCCAAAGCTCACGGAGCTGTTCAGACCCATGAAAAGCCGGGGATCAGGAGCAGCATAGCGGTACTGGTCGTTGTTGTTGATGATACCATCGCGGTTGATGTCTTCGTACAATCCTTCAATAGGTTCTCCGCCTACTTCATAGATCTGCTTACGCACGAAGAAGGTATAAGGACGATGTCCGACCGAGTGGATCTGGATCGTATTGCCGGTGCCCCCTGCGATGCCTCCCACCGGATTGCCCTTGAAGGCGGGATCCGGGTTCAGGAGGAGCTTGGTGATCTTGGCATCGATATAGGTCATATTGAAGCCCAGGTCCCAGGTCAGCCGATTGTTACGGATCGGGGTGAGGTTCAGGGTGAGTTCAGCACCCTTGCTCTCGATGTTTCCGACATTGGTCAACAGCTGATTGCTGAAGTTGGTGCCAAGCGGAATGGGAACGACACTGAGCAAGTCCTCTGTCTTGCGGGAGAACACATCAATAGAACCACTGATGCGATTGTCCAGGAATCCGAAGTCGATGGCGGCGTTGATATTGCGGGTGGTCTCCCAGCTCAGGTTCGGATCATAGGCGCTCGGGCGCTGCATGGACAGGAACTCGTTGCCCAGCTGATACATCGCTGCATTGTTACTGAGCGAGTAGCGGGGCAGATAGCCGTAGAAGTCGATGCCATCCTGCTGACCGGTCACACCCCATCCGACACGGAGTTTCAGGTCGCTCACCACCTTGGAATTCTTCAGGAACCCTTCGTTATTGATCCTCCAGGCCAGTGCCGCAGACGGGAACACACCCCAGCGGTTGTCCTTATTGAAGCGGCTGGAACCGTCCGTACGCAAGCTGGCCGTCAGCACGTACCGATCGGCGATCGAATAGTTCATCCTTCCGTAATAGGAGATCAGCGTATACTGGGATTCGCTGTTGGCGAACTGCGGTTCGCTGCCCGGTATGACCGACTTGTCGAAACGGTGATCAGGAAAATTGGGATTGGTGAACAGGAAGTCCTGGTAGCCTGTACCTGCCATCAGATCGATGCGGCTCTTTGCAAAACCCAGGTCCTTCGCATAGTTCAGGTAGAAATCCATCAACAGGTTGCGGCGATTGCTCTCATATTCATTATTGACACCGCCGTAGTTGGTGACCTTGAAGGGATTGCTCTGGGTGGCCCAGCGGCGGTAAGTGGCAGGGGCACTGTCGCTCACCAGCACCGTACCACTGCCCTGCTGTACGTCGTAACCCAGGTTCAGGTTTGCCCGGAGGCCCGACAGGAAGGGGATGCTATAGTCCAACTGCAGGTTGCCAATGCTGCGCAAAACGCTGCTCTTGTCTTCGCTCATTTCCAGCAGGCTCATCGGGTTGATGGGACCCAGCGCCATGGGTGGTGCGCCGGAGGCGTTATTGTCGACATAGGTAAAGAATCCGCCAAAGCGCGGGCTGCTGACGCGTACCGGCTGGGTGGGATCAAAGGAGATCGCGCTGCCGATCGCCCCTTCATTGGCGAAGGTGTTATTGGTGCGGGCGGCCTTCACGTTGAGGTCGACCTTCAGCCGGTCGTTGAACAGGCGGGGATTAAGATTGAGACTCAGCGACTGGCGACCGAAGTTGCCTGTACTCAGAATACCATCCTGGTTGAGCAGACCTGCCGACAGCCGGAATGGCAACTTCCCTTTGATGGCGGCACCGGCCACGCCGAAGTTCACGTCCTGGCCGAGGGCTGTGCGATAGATCTCATCCTGCCAGTCGGTGTTGGCGGAACCAAGTTTGGCCACATCCACTGAACCGCCGCCCTTGGTGCCGACGATGTCGCGGATCTGCTGTGCAGTGAGCACATCCACCTTGGCGCCCGGCTGCTGCACAAATGCCTGGGCGCCGAAATTGAAGCGCAGCGCGCCTTTCGAACCCTTCCGGGTGGTGATGAGGATGACCCCGTTGGAAGCGCGCGATCCGTAGATGGCCGCCGCGGAGGGATCCTTCAATACCGTGAAATTCTCGATGTCATTCGGGTTGATGAGGTTGAGCGGGTTGGTGGAACCTGCCACGCCGCCGTTGTCCACCGGCACTCCGTCGATCACGATCAGTGGGTCGTTGCTCGCGTTCAGTGAGGCACCGCCCCGGATCCGGATCCGGCTGCCAGCTCCCGGAGCTCCGCTGTTGGAAGTGATCTGCACGCCGGCAACCTTTCCGGCGATGAGCTGCTCGGGTGTTTGCAGGGCGCCTTTGACAAAATCCTTGCGGGATACGGAACTGATGGCACCGGTCAGATCGCGCTTGCGCTGCGTGCCATAACCTACAACGATGACCTCATTCAGGTTGGACTGTGCCTCTTCCAGATTGATGGTCAGCGTGCCTGTGCCCTGGCCGCTCAATGAGAACTCTCGGGTGAGAAACCCCACAGATGTCACCACCAGGGTGCCCTCCGCAGGTACGTCGAGAGAGAACCGGCCATTTGCGTCGGTGGACGCGCCCTGGCCGCTTCCCTTTACTTGAATGGACGCATTGACCACAGGGCTGCCGTCCTTTGCATTGACGACCGTGCCTGTCAGTTTCCTGCCCTGGCCGAGCGTAAGCTGAACCGCGGCAAAAAGCAGCAGACCCAGCAAGCCCAGATGCCTGGACAATCGCTTACTTTTCATATTTGCGTTTTTGGTTTTATGATGAATGACTGATCGACGATTTTAACGATTGATGATCAATGCAGACTGACGCCTCACCCCTTCGGATTCCAGGAGGATGAGATACTGCCCTGCCGGAATCGCAGCACCGGTCAGCTCCGCCAGTGAGGAACGGAGCAAATGCTTCCCACGGGGACGCATACCCGAAAAGAGGGTGGCCACGCGACGACCATCCATCGTCAGCATAGTCAGGGATACCCTCGCCGGCGACTCCAGCTCATATTCGATCTGCACAAGATCCGAGGTCGGATTGGGATAGACGTTCAGCGACAGCCGTCGTTCCGGGACAACCGGCACTTCATCCGACGTAACCAGCGCATGCCCCACTTCGCGGTCGATGAATACCTTGTACTCGCCGGGCATCAGGCTGATGGTCTGCGGCAGACCGGTCGCATAATCGTACCATGTCCCTGCCCGGGGAAAGCGCACCGTATCTCCTGCCGGAACGACACCGAAATTTCCGATCACCACCACACGCAGCGAATCACCGGACACCTTCAAGGTTTTGTATGCGCCGGAAAGCCGATGTTCCACGCCGGTATTGGTCGTGAAGGTTTGAAGGAACCTCGGATCCTTGCGCAGGGCCAGCAGGGCAGCATAGACCTGATAGAGCTTGTATCGGGCGGGATCGTTCCGATAGTCCCACCGGATGGGCTTCATGTCTGTGCGACACTGCATATCAGGGTAAGGCTGCGGGACGGAATTGCTGCCCGGGCAGTAAGTGATCGAAAAATCGTATCCCAGCTCACCGAACTGCCAGAGCATTTTCGGACCGGGCATCATGGCCCAGAAAGCAGTACTCATGGCATTGCGCTCCAGGGCTACGGACAGCGAACGAACATTGTGACTGGTGCTGGAATTATTTCCGAAGGTCAGATTCTTGTACATCAGCCGCTCCTCATCGTGACTTTCCTGATAGGAGATCAGATATGGCTGACTCCAACCCCTGGCCGAGGCCAGGGCTCCTTCGAAATTGGATGACGAGAGGAAACCCATCGTCGCCTCATTGAAATTATGGTTCATATTACCCCAGAGCAACATGCCGTAATTGGAGAGTTCGATCTCTTCCGTATTGGCAGCAAAATGTTCGAGGATACAATAACTTCCGGCAGACACGGCCTGCATCTTATCCTGGATCCGCTTCCAGATCGCCACCCGGGAGGC
This sequence comes from Chitinophagaceae bacterium, assembly GCA_021299955.1. Taxonomy (GTDB): domain Bacteria; phylum Bacteroidota; class Bacteroidia; order Chitinophagales; family Chitinophagaceae; genus Pollutibacter. Next base: position 6,116 of record JAJTFQ010000062.1, on the reverse strand, counting down.
GTCATAGGCTCCCCAGGCCCCTACGTTGGTTGGATTGTTGACCTGCGTAAACCCCTTCGAGAGATCCCATCTGAACCCGTCGATCCGATAATTCGTGAGCCAGTGTTCTATGACCCGATCGGTGAAATCCTTGGTGGCCTGGCTTTCATGGTTGAAGTCATATCCCACATTGAAGGGGTGTCGGGCATCCTGGTTGAACCATGGATTGTCCGTCGCCGGCTTCCCGGCGGTCGCATCCCAGTAAAGCTGGACCATGGGCGAACTCCCGAAGGAGTGATTGAGGGCGATGTCAAGAACGACCGCGATGCCGGAAGCATGACAGGAGTCGATGAACCGGCGCAGGTCGTTTTCCGTGCCATAATATTTGTCCGGGGCGAAGTAGAACGCCGGGTTATAACCCCAGCTATTGTTGCCTTCAAATTCATTGACGGGCATCAACTGGATGACGTTGACCCCCAGACGCCGGAGATAGGACAGCGTGTCCGTGAGGGTCTTCCAGTTCGAAGCGGCCACAAAATCCCGCAACAACAGCTCATAGATGACCAGGTTGCGTTTGTCCGGCCTGGAGAAATTGGTCGTCTTCCATGCATATCCGGGCCGGGCCGTTTGCAGGACGGATACGATGCCGGTCGTCTTCCCGGTCGGATAAGGTTTGAGGGCAGGATAGGTTGAGGCAGGTATGAAAGGATCGTTCCACGGATCGAGCACTTTCTCCGTCATGTAGTCGGCCACCTTGATGGTGCCGTCCACCAGAAACTGGTAGCCGTATTCAACGCCGGGTGTCAGTCCCCGTATCCTCAGCCAGTGGCGGCCGTCGGGGGCCTTGGTCATCTGGAAGTCAGATCGCTGTGTCCAGTTATTGAAATCGCCCAGGACATGGACGGAAGACTTTCCGGGTGCAAAGAATACCAGGGTGACAGATGTGTCGCCAGACTCATAGTTGATCCCGTTGCGCAGTCCGGTCGGAACGGGCCCTTCTGGAGCAGCTGATGCGACAAAAAACGAGAGGGTATCGCGGCGGACTACGCTTCCTGATGTCGCTTCGGCGATCACGGTCTGGGTTCCGGAAGCAGTGATCGCCGGGGCGGCCGTCAAGGAAAGCGCAGCAGACTGTGTTGCCACCTGCGTACCATTGAAAAATAACTTCAGGTCAGCGGATTCACTCGACACCGCCTTCAGGGCCACGGTCTCCCCGACTTTCCTAACGGCTGCTTCAGGCTGCCTGTTGAACAAGGGCTGAGAGGCGGGCTGATCGATGCGAACCAGGAGGCCATCGTCATAGACCGGAATATACATATCCGAGCCATCGGCGTTCCGCAGTACCTGGGAGCCTGCCCCGTTTCGCAAAAGTATGGCGATGCGGAGGATCCTTTCACCCGCATTCGTGACGTTAAAAAATGACCTGAGCCCTCCATTGATGGTGAACTTCCATTTGTCGGATCCCAGCGATGTACACTGAGCCTGGGCGTTGGGGCTTGTAAAGGAGGAGAATTTGACGTATTTCCAGTCCGTCGGGGAGGCACTCAATGAAGTGATCAACCCGATGTGTACGTATACATCGGAAGGCGTTGCATATGCCTGCAATCCCTTGTTCCCCCGGCTCGCATCTGCGGTGATCTCTATGGTGGCGGTGCCTGTTCCCCTGATGAAATCGGGTGTCCAGGTCAGCAGTTGCGCCTTCAGAGAAGTCGTCCAGCAGAGCAATGTGATTATGCAGATGACACGCATGGGCATGCTTTGCAATCGTTTACGTGTATATTTTACACATTGCGAATGTCGTGTATTTTTTGCATATTATAAAAAAACCAAGCTGTGAATTTTTAACTTATTGAAAATCAATGATATAGGAAAACAAAAAACCGGCAGACCACAGGATCTGCCGGTTTTTGCCATCGATCGATGGCAGCGTTACGTGTTTCTGAAAATGAGACGGAGGTTGTGTCTTATCTCCCATCCGATGCCGGCGAGATAATTCCTGACCGGGAATCCGAGTCCGAAATTTGAGGCCTCTCTTTTAAGGAACAGCCTCAGATCACGGTTCTTATTGATCTTATTGAGATCGTGCACCTGGTCCTTGTCGCCATATCCGTAGTCAGGGTGTTCGTGCCGGATGATGACCTGATCGAAATAAGTCTGTCGGCCCAGTCGCTCCCCGACAAGGGTAAATTCCTTATCGCAATAAAGTGATCGGTATCCAGGATGGTACAGATATCCAAAACGGTCGTAGTATTTCTTACCCATGATCGTCAGGGTATTGAGGTCGGAACGATTTCCGTCGTTGAACCAAAGCACTCCGTCGGTATCGGGATGATGAGTCCGCATCTTTTCGCGAATGATTTCATCGTAACCCGGAGCAACCGGGATCATATCATCGGAAGCCAGCAGCACGATTTCCCATCCGTTTGACTTGAGATCACGGTTGATGGCGTGGATCTTGCTCATGCTGCGCCCCCAGGACACAAAAAGGTTCGTGTATCCTGCCAATCGCTTCAGGACATCGGGGGCCATCATCGAGTCATCATCCTGATCGATGGTGATGTGGAACTCCATGCGGTCCAGATCATGGGCGAGTTCATAATATTTATCCAGCGCCTGGAAGAAGCTGTCGACACGGCCGCGGGTGGGAAATTTGACCAGTATTTTCATGCTTAGCGTTAATTGCGTTCAGAGTCGTTGTTGAATGAATGCTGCCAGAAATCGATGTCCTGCGGGAGAATAATGCACTTGCTCTTCGGGATGAATGAGATCGGCGGGCTTGCGGCGATAGATGGCCAAAGCCTCATCCTGTCCATTCATGTGCTTGATCCCTATGCTGTCCAGTTTTGAGCTTAGCAGTGTCCATGTGTTTTGTCCGGATTTCTCCCGATCATTGATGCTGTTAACATTATCTATCAGGAGGACAATGGGCACGATCTCCTGCTGTTTGCAATACTTGCCGAATACATCCAGGATGCTCACGCAATAGCGCAGTCGATCATCATCCGAAAGATAGGCGGAGGGTTTGCGATGCTTCATCTGTTCGATGCTGCTAAACAACAGACGCATGGATTGCAGGTGCACCCACCACTTGGTTTCCTTACCGAGATAATCATTGTATCCGTCGATCTCCTGATACACTTCGATGGCTTTTGAAGAAGCGGGTCGTTGTACGAGTTCGGCGGGTGTCAGGCATGGCTGATTGAGGACGACATATCCTGAATCATTGAATTTGAATTTTGGTTTGGTCTTAATGCCACCCTGATAATAATTATACACGGAGGTGAGTGACCGGTCCAGATCGTTGGATACCATCCCGAGTATAACGGTGTCGCAGGCGGGTCTGCGGTGCATGAACCTGAGTATAGCCTGGTCGATGCCATATCCTCCAACGCCCATATTGAGCACCGATCTGCCCGTTTGTTGAGACAGGAGATGTGGCCAGGTATCCTCATATGCCACGGCATCACCGTGGGTGAATGAGTTTCCGATGCAAACGATATCATATCGCTCCGGTCCGTCTTGTTTTTGTTGAAAACGGTCCTTACTGCAACGAAATCCCAGCGCATCTGAAAAGTATAGGCTGTCATCCGACTGCCATGAACCATGACTCCAGCCCAGCAGACTGTCATACACCCGGTAACCATTGTTCGTGGGCGGATTGAAGTCGGCAGATGAATGGTCATATTTGACAGGCAGCATGTATCTCCAGGCCTTGCCGGCGAAATACTCGGCATGGCCTTTCCTCACCACGAAAATGCGCACGGCAACCTCGGCCAGTCCCCATGTGATCAGCAGGATGATTAAAATATGCTTAACTGTTTTCATCAGTGATGTTGTGTCTTCATGTCAAATCGAAGCATCAGCCATTACGTTCATGTACGAACGGCCGATGCTTCGATGGACGATTCAGGTGGAGCAGATCAGAAAAGTGTGTAGATGAAAGGAGCCACTGCACTACTTCCGCCGAAAACGATCAGCAGACCGAGCAGGAGCAACACGATGATGATCGGTGCCAGCCAAAATTTCTTCCGCTCTTTCATGAAGAGCCAGAGGTCTTTGATAAAATCCATGATCCTAAACGTTTGGGTCATTAAAATCGGGCATCCATGGGTTTGGATACACGGGATGATGAACATAAAGTTATCCGAGCTGCGAATTGCTGCGGGCTTTCTGTCGATCTTGTAACGCTTGGAGTGGTCGTATTATTGAAGCGGATAAAGAAATCATGCATGGTTTTATTGGATATGGGCAACTGCCCGCCTGCTTCGTACCTTGCTGAAGAATGTATCAAAAATGAAAGAGGCGTTTCATACCAGGGCCGGAACCGAGGATGATATCCAAGAGATCGTCTGGCTGTTGAACAGTGCATACAGAGGGGAAAGTTCCCGGGCGGGCTGGACCACAGAGGCAGACCTGATCGGTGGGGATGTCAGAACCGATGAAGCGGATGTGCGTTCCGTCATGGGCAGGCCCGGAAGCCGGTTTCTGCTACTTTGCAACGAAGATGGTGGCTTGCAGGGTTGTGTGAATCTGCAAGTGCAGTCGGCCGCTGTGTATCTTGGAATGTTCGCCGTCAGGCCCGGATTTCAGGGGCGAGGATTGGGCCGGCAGTTGTTATCAGCCGCGGAAAAATGGACCACTGAAGCTGAACGAACCAGGATCGTGATGTGGGTGATTTGTGTCCGTAAGGAGCTGATCGACTGGTATTGCCGCATGGGGTTCAGGGATACGGGGGAAAGAAGGGAATTCAGGGAGGACGGACTTTCCGGGCCACACCTGAGGCCGTTGGAATTCATGATCCTGGAAAAAGAAATCGCCGCGGTCAGATGACCGGCGGCGAAGTCAGAGCCAACTATCAGATTCGAACTGACGACCCTTTCATTACGAATGAAATGCTCTACCAGCTGAGCTAAGTTGGCCTGGGATTGCAAAAATATGACTTCCGTCGGAAAAACGAAATCATCTTACTGATCCGTACGACCCACCTGGTTTTGCGAAATCAACCTTGAGCAGGCCCATGGTTTGGGATCAATCATGGTTTGGGATCAATCCCGGAACCTCACAGAATCCGCCATAAGACAGAGCCCTGACTGAAAAACAATGAGTGCCACCGTTCCGTAAAACACCCAGGGATCTCCCTGCCATTTGCGAAAGCCGGCGTCGATGGCCATGGACAGGCCCGTTCCCGTCAGGATAAGCCCTCCCACGGCCTGCAGCAGCCAACGCCTTTTGCGATTATTCTTGTCAGGCGAACCAATCTCAGGCATGGATTGTCATGTATCGGTTCTATCAGTAGGTGGCGTCCCAGTCGGCGCGTAAGCGGAGTTGCAAGGACTTTCCTTTGGGGATCTCCACCGGATTCAGAACACCTGATCCATCTCTGATGTTAGCGTAGTAGAGACTATCGTTTCCGATCAGGACAGAATACCTGCCGGGTTTGAGTCGAATCTTGAACGTACCCTGATCATTGGATGCTGCGGTTCCTGCCAACTGTCCGTTAACAATACTGAACATCCCCCCCTGACCCACCGGTCTTGCGGAGGCGGCGGTCAGCGGTTGATAGAAGTAGATAGTGGTTTTGAATCCGGGATATACGGGATCGGGAAGATCCGGGGAAGGCATCTGATTACCTCGAATCCTCAACACCACTCCTGTAACCCTTACAGTATCCCTTGCGCATCCGGTGACGATCACCAGCCATCCGAAAGCCAGGAAGCGTGCAAGGAAGGAATTATTATTTGTAAGTCCGTTCAACATTTCAGTCCATTTCATCATCAATCGGGAACAAATTAATAATTTACATCCTAATAACCTTCTATTACCGATGAATCTGAGAAAACTCCGATCCCCATTTATCTGTCTGAGCATTTTTGCCATTCCTTTCACTGGTTTCGCCCAGTTGCAGCCGATCAAGGCTGATCCCAGGCTGCCAGAGATCGCTTCGATCCAGAAAAGAAAGGACCAGGAAAACTACGCCATCGCCATGGACCTGGCCAAGCAGAAGCAGTGGCCGCTGGAGATCCCCGGCAAGGAAGGCCGGGTGGCAAAGCTGGTGGGTGTGGACGCCTTCGGCTTCCCGATGTATTTCGAGACCCTGTCAAACGTGAATGCGGCAGCGACCATCGGCACGAACAACC